>NZ_DYXC01000074.1 GCF_020742345.1 Enteractinococcus helveticum
CATCATCCCACGGAGGTAGGACAACCACAGCAACCATTCAAAAAATGGCATCAAACAAACTTGGCACACTATTGAGTTCTCAAACAACCACACCCACCAACCAACACACCCACACAAGACATGCCAGCCAATAGGAAACAAAACCATAAGAAGCCCCATACGGAACTTCAGGTTCTATTAGTCTATTTTATAAGTAAACATATCATGACCAGAAGCTTACGCCTCGGTCAACAGAAGAACATTCTATCAGAATGACTGATCAGAATGTCAACTCCATCTGCGATAATCCCCGTCACATCAGCACAATCACATGAACATGTATTTATGCTTGGCACATGCACCCTGAAGTGCATTTGAAGTGTTCAGAAGATTTCGCCGATCTATCGTTTCAAGCAATTCCTTGCTTGTTTTTTCGACCGGATCAACAGCATATCACATAATGAATATCGACTGTCAACACGGCTCAGATCATGGAATCATCGTATGTTTTTATAAAAAGAACTTCTGTGTCTCAGGGCTTCCCGTCTCCGGTCCGCCCTGGGCACGAGAGATAACTATACACAGATAAATTTCGAATGCAAAACGGGCGGAAGCATCAATTCATTAGTCGTTTTACTTCGGTCTTTACCGGTAATACACCACTTATTCAGCACCTAGCCACCCAACCTACCATCAACTGTGACTGAGGTCTCCAGGTTGTTCAGTTTTCGTTCCCAAACTGGGCTCCCATTTGTCTTCCGGTTAAAACACAACGCGGGTGGGACCACATGATAGTCCCGCCCGCGACGCTCGAATTTTAACTACTGCAACAACGTCCTGTCTGAGACTGTCGCATCTTTGATATTGGAGAATTGTGCCAGAAGATCTTCGACAGTCATCGAAGCTTTGTCTTTGTCTGAGACATCGAGAATGATTTCGCCTTCGTGCATCATGATCAGACGATTACCGACTTCTAGCGCCTGGCTCATATTGTGGGTGACCATCAGGGTGGTCAGTTTTTGTTCTGCAACTACCTTTTCAGTTAGATGTGTTACAAGTCGTGCTCGTTCTGGGTCCAAAGCAGCTGTGTGTTCATCGAGCAGGAGGATCTTTGGTTGAGAAAATGTGGCCATGAGCAACGACAGCGCTTGGCGCTGTCCTCCTGACAACAGGCCAACTTTGGCGCTCAAACGTTTTTCTAAACCAAGTTCAAGAACTTCAAGTGCTTCGGCAAAGCGCTGGCGTTTAGCTTTCGTGATGCCAAAGCTCAATCCACGACGTTGTCCGCGCCGTTCCGCCAGTGCCATGTTTTGTTCGATCGTTAGGTCTGGCGAGGTACCAGCCATCGGATCTTGGAAAACTCGTCCAACATATTTCGCCCGTTTGAAGTCTTTCATCCGGGTGACATTCCGGCCGGCAATTTCGACAATTCCGGTATCAGGAGAAACTTTGCCGGCAATGGTGTTCAGTACTGTTGATTTCCCAGCACCGTTTGAGCCGATCACCGTGACGAAGTCGCCGTCATCGAGTTCAAGATTGATCCCCGACAGGGCCACCCGCTCATTGATGGAATTCGGGAAGAACGTTTTATTGATGTTCTTAAGCTTTAGCATTGGTGGCCTCCTCAAGTGCGGGCTGGGTCTCGACAGTTGTCATAGATTTTGCCCTTGTCCTTACGCGCCACTTCGGTATCAGCAGGGCCAGTACCACAATAATGGCTGAGATCAAGCGCATATCGTTCGGGTTGAATCCAATGGCCAATGCGCCCTGGACAGCGGCACGGTAAATGATGGAGCCGAAGATGACAGCCGTCGTTGCCATAAGGACTTCACGGTTTCGTGTTCCAAAGATGATGCGCCCGACCGCCGTATCAGCAAAACTGGTGACGAATCGGTTATGAAATAGAGCTTGGCCCAAAATGACCGACGCCAGGCCGACCAGAATCAGGCCAATACCCATCGAAATGTCAGCGGAGCCTTGTTTCTGGGCTATGAATGCGCCGGCTAATCCGACTAGACCGTTCGACACGGCAAGACCAACGATTTTCATGGCATCAGTTGATACACCGAATGAGCGGACCATTTCTTCATTGTCACCGGTAGCTTGCAGTCCCAGGCCCATATCGGTTCCGAGGAACCAGTCCAACAAGAATTTGAAGATCAGGATGATTACGAACAGTACCAAGATCAGCACCCAGCCGGTAATACCGTTGGCGCTGAACCAACTATAGACAGTGTCATGTCCAAGCAGCGGCACGTTCGCGCGGTTGCCCATGATACGCAGGTTAATCGAATAGAGCGCTAACATCGTCAAAATTCCGGCAAGCAACGGGTTGATTCCGCCCTTTGCATGAAGCAGGCCGGTGACGACACCGGCTAGTGCGCCCGCAATGAAAGCCGCCCCCAGGGCAAGAACCGGGTTTAGGTCGTAGTTGACCATCAAGATAGCCGCCGTCGCCGCACCCGTGGTGAATGATTGGTCTACCGTCAAGTCGGGAAAATTCAGAATACGGAAGGTCAGATATACACCAAGGGCCATGATGGCATATATGAGACCGAGTTCTAATGTCACGGTCATAGCAGTCCGGGGCTACCTTTCATGAAGTCTGATAAGCGGGCCTGGGCAGTCAAATCGTAGCCCGGGCCCGCTTAGATTTTTGCAGGTTAGTGAATACCGTGTGAGTTACTCAGCGGATTCCTCAGCGTCGGTTTCTTGATCAGTGGTGTCCTCGGCTTCGGTAGCATCGTCTTCACCCGTGATATTTGCTCCTTCGAGCAGATCTTGCGGAATTTCTACTCCCATTTGCTCGGCGGCTTCCAAGTTGAAGGTGTATTCCAAAGCAGCTTCATCAGCACGCTCAGGCGGGGTGTCGGCGAGTTCTTTTTCACCGGTTACCAGTGCCAAGATCATTTCTCCGGCTTGGCGACCATGTTCATAGTAGTTCAGGCCATATGTACCGATAGTGCCACGTTCCACTGAATCTGATTCAGCGGCGAAAACCGGGACTTGGTTATCGATGCCATAAGAAATAACCGTTTCCAAACCGGATACAACAGTGTTATCGGTTGGCACGTAGATGGCATCGACGTTATCGAAGGATTCGACACCTTGGGCGACCTCAGACGTATTGGTGACGGCGACTTCCTGAATCTCTACGCCGAGTTCTTCTGCGGCTTCCTTGGCTGCATCGACCTGGACAACCGAGTTAGATTCAGCCGATGAGTATGGGATACCGATGACTTCAGCGTCACCTACAACATCGAGAATCAACTGCAACTGGTCATCCACCGGGTTCATATCCGAAACACCGGTGATGTTGTCTCCCGGGGTATCCCAATCAGGAACCAACTGAGCGTCAACCGGGTCGGTTACCGCTGAGAAGACAATTGGGGTGTCCGTAATCGTAGTGGCGGCAGCAATAGCAACCGGAGTGGCGATCGGGGCTACGGCATCAAGATCGGCATCTCCGGCATAGCCACCCACGATGTTATTCATGGTGGCCTGGTCAGCTTGAGCGTTTTGCTCGTCGATCTCGAAGTTGTGCTCAGATTCTTCCAGCACATCTTTGATGCCCTGTGCGGTCGCATCCAGTGACGGGTGCGAGACATACTGAGCGATGCCGATCTGGTAAGTTTCCCCGGCTGCGTCACCGTTGTCTCCGCCGTCATCGGAACCGCACGCTGTGAGCAGCAGCCCCATGGCGGCAACGCTCGCCGCTGTTTTCAATAGGGTAGTTTTCTTCATTCCTACTCCAACTCTGTACTGATGCAAGTGATGAATTGTGCCCTACGCCACATGGGCGTATGTTAGTCAATCTTAGCCCGAAGTCGGGCAATTTCGTACAGGGTAATCCCCGCAGCCAGCGATGCGTTGAGGGACTCCAACTGAGAAGAGATTGGAATCGACACGATCTGGTCCACATTTTCGGCAACTAATCGCGACAGTCCGGTGCCTTCAGAACCGACGACGACGCACAGAGGTTCCGTGGCCAGTGGCAACCCGGGCAAGGACTGGGTGCCGTTACCGTCAAGGCCGATGGTAAACATGCCAGCTTTTTTATATTCAGTCAGGGCACTATTGAGGTTACTGACCTTCCCAACTGGAACACGGGCCGCTGCTCCTGCCGAGGTTTTCCAAACGGTGGAAGTTACCCCGACTGAACGGCGTGACGGAATGACCACCGCATCTGCGCTAAAGGCTGAAGCGGAACGCAAAATGGCACCCAAGTTATGGGGGTCGGTGATCGAGTCCAGCGCAACAACCAGCGGTGGCTTATGTCGGTACCCTTTAGACCAGTCATCCATCAAGTCAACGACAACATCAATACCGTTTTCGTATTCATATGGTGGCACCTGCAGCGCAATACCTTGGTGCCGGGCGTTATCGGTGATCCGAGCCAACTGCGCTTCAGTGGCTTCCAATACCGGGATGCCACGATCGGCGGCTAGACGCACGGACTTTCGAATCCGATCGTCCATTTCCACTCCACCTGACACGTATAAGGTGCTAGCGGGGACTTCTGCTTCAAGGGCCTCAACAACCGGGTTGCGACCAGCAACGGCCTCCGTAGTGCGCTGCGTTTTTTTCTTCGGTGCCGGGGGCCGGTAATTTTTATGCCAGGTCCGTTCCGAGGCTTTGGGGGTGGGCCCACGGCCTGCAAGTTTGCGACGTCCTTGGCCACCGGAACCTTTGGTTGGGCCCTTCTTCTTACGTGAAGAGCCACTGCGACGAGTACTCATTTGCTCGTCCTTTCTGCTGGAAAAACTTATTCTTGGGGTTCTGTAATCGACCAGGTCGCGCCGTGCGAACTATCTTCAACGACGACGCCGGCTGTGGCCAGTAGATCTCGAATCGCATCGGCGGTTGCCCAATCATGTGCTTGTCGTGCTTGAGCCCGCGCCTCGATTTGTGCTGATACCAAGGTTTCCAGGACACGATGTGTCACCGAATCTGCTCGGCCATCGTGTTCTTCGGCCGAGTTCAGCCCGAGCACCTCGACCATCGTGTTGACCTGACTCAGGTGGGTCTTGACGGCATCGATGTCGTTGGCATCAAGGGCCGAGTTTCCCGAGCGCACAGTTGCGTGCAACACCGCCAGGGCTTCTGGCACATTCAGATCGTCTTCCATGGCGCGTACGAATTGTTCCGGCACGGTGTCAACACCGACCGGGGTGGTCAAGAGTTTTGCCGCACGAGCCTGGAACGCCTCAATGCGTTCCAGTGCACTATTCGCCTCCTCCAGGGCTGCAGGATGGTAATCCAGCTGGGACCGATAGTGCGCTTGGCCCAGGAAATAGCGGACCGCGCCGGCACGGGCCATCGTCAACATTTCTTCTGGAGACACCGTATTGCCCACGGATTTGGACATCTTTTCACCCTCGGCGGTGACCAGTCCGTTGTGCATCCAGAAGTTGGCAAAATGATCGCCGGCCGCTGTGGATTGGGCCAGTTCATTTTCGTGGTGTGGGAACCGCAGGTCTAGTCCCCCACCGTGGATATCAAATTGGCGACCCAAGTACTTGGTTGCCATCGCCGAGCATTCAATATGCCAGCCGGGCCTGCCGGCTCCCCACGGCGAATCCCACGAGGCACCTGCCGGATCCGACTCTTGAGTGGATTTCCACAAGGTAAAGTCTCGTGGATCCTTCTTGCCACGGGTGGGCGCATCCTCGGCGTCTTGCATCTTGTCCACCGATTGGTGGGTGAGCGCCCCGTATTCAGGCCAAGACTTCACATCGAAATACACATCAGCCGAACCATCCAAGGCAACGTATGCGTGTCCGGCGTCGATAAGTCGCTGAATCAGCTGGATCATTTCAGGAATGTGTCCGGTTGCTCGCGGCTCATATGTCGGACGGCGTACTCCCAGAGCCTCATAGGCTTCGGCAAATGCGTTTTCGAACCGGTAAGCCAGCGCCCACCAAGGCTCACGGGCCGGATAGTCTTGGGTGGCAGTGAAGTCTGCCTCGTATGATTCGGCCGAGCGGTCTAAGATCTTGTCGTCAATATCGGTGACGTTGCGTACCAAAGTAACCCGATAGCCAGCGTATTCGAGCCAGCGCACCAGGATGTCAAAGACCACCGCAGAACGGATATGTCCGACGTGCGGTTTGCCTTGAACCGTTGCGCCACAGTAATAAATAGAGACCTCGCCATTGACAATTGGAGTGAAGTCCCGGATCGCACCGGTGGCTGTATCATAAAATCGTTGTCCCACGCTGCCCGATTTTAGCTCAGTCCACTGTCGAGCAGGTAATCTGTATCCCATACCAGTCTGAAGGTGGCTATCACGGGAGCTCTGCGACAGCGCCGTGGCTGCGAGATATGTTGTCGCAAAGTAGCCGGCATTTAGTCACATACGATAACCTCAGAACGAAAGCTTCTTGTTTTGCGGGCGAATTCGACCCGAGGCAAGGTATAACATCACCTCTAGCGCACCTTATTTATACGAGGAGAACCATCGTGAAGGTCAACAAAACTCGCCGGAACGTATTTGCCGGCTTGGCATTGACTGCCATCCTGGGCACTACCGGTTGCTCGGCTATTAACCCGCAGGCAACGACGTTCGAGTATGCACCCTCCGACGGCACCCAGACTACTGTCTCCGCTGATGATACTGCCACCGGCGACATCGTTGAGTTCCTGAACATTGGGGTTATCACCAACGATGCTAATGATTCCGGCCGTCTGATGGGTACGATCCACAACAAGTCCGCGAATCGTCAAAATGTTGAACTAGAAATCAATAATGAAACTTTTGAATTCACGCTCAGCGGGAACGAACAGTTGAAGCTGGAAGACGAAGAGATCATCCTTGAAAGGGTCGGTACCGAACCAGGTGGCTTGGCTGACGGTATTGCCACCGCGTTTGGCAACAGCAGTGACTTCTACGTTTCAGTGCTGCCTCCAACTCTGGAAGAATACCGTGACCTTTACCCTGACGATCTGAACGAACAGGAACAGATCGAACATCTCTATGAATTCCAGGGGCCATACCACCGCGATGAACAGTAAGTAACCTTTAATATATTTGGGCCGGTCACGCGACCGGCCCAAAATATTTAACCCATCAATGCTGCTTTAGGCTTCGAATTTATACCCGAGTCCGCGAACAGTCATCAGGTAACGTGGTGACGACGGGTCAGGTTCAATCTTGGAGCGCAGGCGTTTGATGTGGACATCCAGGGTTTTAGTGTCACCGACATAGCCCGGCCCCCACACGCGATCAATGAGCTGACCGCGGGTCATGACTCGGCCAGCATTACGCAAGAGCATCTCGAGTAGGTCGAACTCTTTGAGCGGCATGGTGATTTCGTCGCCACCGACCGACACGACGTGGCGTTCGACGTCCATACGGACTGGACCGGCTGACACGGTGTCCGGGATGAGTTCATCGGAATCCGAGTTACGGCGCATTACCGCTCGAATGCGGGCGATCAATTCGCGGGAGGAATACGGTTTGGTGACGTAATCGTCAGCGCCCAGTTCCAAACCGACAACCTTATCGACTTCGCCGTCCTTGGCTGTGAGCATGATGACCGGGACCTGGGATTCCTGCCGGATCTGGCGGATCACATCGGTGCCCGGCTGCCCCGGTAGCATGAGGTCCAACAGCACTAAATCGGCGCCGTTACGTTCAAATTCTTCCACGGCTTCCAGGCCGTCTTCAACGACGGTAACCTCGTATCCTTCCCGTTGCAGCAAGTACGACAGCGGGTCTGAGATTGACGGTTCGTCTTCAACGACAAGAATCCGAGTCATCAGTGTTTTCCTTTTCCTTGAGCAGGGTTGTGTTTTGGTGAACCGTTATTTACGGGTTCTGTTCCTTCGGTGGCGGCTTCATGTGCTTCGGGATCGAGCGCTGGAAGGCGGATGAGGAACGTTGAGCCCTCATCAACAACCGATTCCACCGTGACTTCACCGCCGTGGTTCGACACGGTATGTTTCACGATGCTCAGCCCCAGACCCGTGCCACCGGTGGAACGAGACCGTGCTGAGTCAACCCGATAAAATCTTTCAAAGATGCGTTCGCGGTCTTCTTCGGCAATACCGGTCCCCTGGTCCGATACCGCAATGTGGACCACGTCGTCGTGCTTGGTCACTTCAACCCACACTGTGGAACCATCCGGAGAATAGGTCACAGCATTATCGATGAGGTTGCGGATCGCCGTCATGAGCTGGTCGTAGTCGCCAAAGACCGAAAGGGGTTCGGGTTGGCGGCTGTGAATGGAGATATCGCGGGCCGAGGCTTCGGTTCGCACCCGGTCAATGGCTTCAGAAACCAGTCGGGTGATATCGAGGGGTTCGGCAGTTTCGACAATGTCACGTCCCTGGAGGCGAGATAGTGAGATGACGTCTTGGACCAGCGCGGATAAGCGAATCGATTCGATGGTCAGTCGGCTGGCGAAGTGGCGGACGGCTTCTGGGTCGTCTGCGGCGTCTTCAATGGCTTCGGCTAGCAGACTCATGGCACCGACCGGGGTTTTCAACTCGTGCGATACATTGGCCACGAAATCGTGGCGAATGGCTTCGGTTCGGTGCTGTTGTGATCGGTCTTCGGCCATGATCACAACGTATTGATCACCGATGGAGGCCGCTCGTAGGTGCACCAGCCAGTGTCCTTCCGGTGCCGAAAGCGCAGGAATTTCAAAACGATAATCATAGAGTTGTCCAGCCGCGCGCACCCGGGCCGTCAGTTCGGTTAATTGCTTGTGTCCCAGCTGGTTACCCCGGACTAAACCGAAAGCATAGGCCGATGGGTTAGCCCGGACCACGGTGTCAGCGGCGTCGACAATAACATAGGCCTGCCCCACGACAGCCAACACATCCAGTGCGCCTGTGGGGATGGATTGTTCGTGGTCCGCGAGTCGTTCGATTCTTGAACGCGAGGACATCCGGAAGGCGACCATGGCACCTACCGTCACAATCACACCGGCCAGTCCAAAAAGAACGGCCACAGAAACTAGACTATCCACAGATGTAACAGTACCCATACTTTTGGTGACGTGTTTGCCCAATTTCGTCTTTTGGGGCCTAATACACGCATTTGTCCGGCAGAATTCACCGCTCGTTTACTTTGTTTCGAAACAGTAGACAGTAATGGGCAGGTATATTGGCCTGCAACCACTCAAATGTATTTACGAGGACGTATCACATGCGCAAACTCTTTATGGCCGAGATGGAGGCCGTGGGCGACGATCTTGTCGAAATGGCTACCCTAGTGAATCGAGCTATGAAGCAAGCACGAGTTGCCCTGGAAGCCCACGACGTGGGCTTGGCTGAAACGGTCATCGCCCAGGATGCTCGCATTGACTACCTACAAAACGCACTAGATGAGCGCACCATCGAATTATTGCTGCTGCAAAACCCGGTTGCGACTGATCTTCGATTGTTGGTTGCTGCTCTGCGGGTGTCGTCCTCAATGGAGCGTATGGGTGACCTGGCTCGTCACGTGGCAGCCTTAGTTCGTTTGCGCCACCCGGGTCACGTGATACCCGAGCCGAGTCGGTTAGAAGTCGCGGAGATGGCCGAACTGGCGGTCAGCGTGGGTGAGCATTTAGAGCGTCTGATGACGAGTTATGATTTAACCGAAGGTCGCGATATCGTCAAGATTAATAACGATATCGATATTTTGCACTCGCAAATCATGAACAACGTGACAGAAAACGTGTGGTCGCTGACTGCTCCGCAGGCTCAAGACTTGACGCTGTTGACCATGCGTCTGGAACGTTTCGGGGATCATGCCGTATCGATCAGTCGGAAAATCGCTTATCTGGTGACCGGCGAATGGGAGCCACCGGTCATCGCTTAGGCAAGGCCTGCTCGTGGAATTTCATTGAATCGTGACCACCATGCTGCTTGCCAATGGGCGGTTTTTGGATGGTCGGCGATAAGTTTTTCTCCGGATACGCTACCGATGGTGGTGACCGGAGAGATCCCGTGCAACGTATTGGCAAACCATACCGGGTACTCCCCGGTGGCGATCTGTTGGATGGTCACCGGTCGGTGAGTCACAGTTAGACTTTGTGACTTTGCAAATTTGGCAATGCGTTGAGCGGATATTGAAGCGAGCTGCTGGGTAGCCTGGCAAAACACCAGTTCTGTTGGTTTTTCCCAGACCAGTAGCGTCCCGGTGGTCGTTTCAATGACGTTGGTGCCGTCATGGAGGATCACATCATCAGTGGGCGCTTCAGACACCAATCTGCGCATCAGGTCAATATCCGGTCCTTTAACCGTGGGCCTGATGCGCGGATCGGTGTAGTTCGGGATCCATAAGCTGGTGGTGGCCCGCGCAGCTGGTGCCCGCCGTGCCACCAAGATTAGCCGTTTCGCCCTGCCATCAGTCTCCAGGCTGATGCGTGGGAAAAGATCTGTTCCTGGATACTGTCCAGCTACTAGCGTCAGGCGATGTCGCAGTGCCATGTCAAAGGCTGTCGGATCCGTGACCCCTATTTCACCCAGACGCGCTGCTTGAGCTGTTAGCCCGGTGAAGAACCGGTGCAGGTGATCTTCTATCCCCCACACTTGTCCCTGACGAACCCGCCACGAGTCAGCGACCAGGATTTCACTATCCTCGACCGGTTCAGTGGGTTCAAATTCGTGTCCGGTCCAGGCGAAATGCTGCGGGAGTCCTGTCATGGTTGCTCTGCGATACTGTCCAAAAGTGCTTGGGCTTTGAGTTGTTTTTCTAATTCCTCGGCCACCGGATCGGAACCAACTACCACGGCTCCCCCTGCTCCAATGCTGAGTCGACCGGCGTCAATGATGATGCTGCGGATGACGACGTTGAGTTCGGCGGTATTGTTATCGCCAAGCCATCCCATGGCTCCGGAGTAAATGCCTCGTGGCCCGGCTTCTAAGTGGTCCAGGGCGGTTATGCTCAGTGATTTTGGTGCACCGGTCATTGAGCCACCGGGAAATACCGCTCTAAGGGCCTCGACAACAGGGGTGTTCGGGCGCAGGTGACCGGTTACGGTGGTGACCAACTGGTGAACCGTTGCGAAACTTTCGACCGCCATGAGTTTCGGTACCGTTACAGTACCTGGTTGTGTCACTTTGGCAAGGTCATCTCGCAACAGGTCGGTGATCATCAGGTTTTCTGATTGGATTTTAGGGTCAGCGACCATCTGTTGGGCGATCTGCACGTCCTGGGCAGGATCACTACTGCGAGCTACTGTGCCTTTGATGGGCTTGGATTCCACCAGACCATCGCGGTCCACTTTCAGAAACTCTTCGGGAGATGCGCATAAGACTTCAAGCTCATCGTCAAACGTATTGAAACGCAAATATCCGGCATATGGTGCAGGGTTTTTTGCGCGTAATCGCCCGTAGAGGTCCAGGCTATCTCCGCGGTAGTCCGCCAAATGATAGCTGTCCGTCAGACAGATGCCTGCGGCTTCACCACCTTCGAGCATGGCCTGAATCTGGGTGGCGCGGTGTTGATATGCTTCGGTGGTCAACCGCCATTGTCCCATCGGTGGGTGATGGGTGGTGGGCTCTGGTTGGGAACCTGGGCCGTAGGTTAGCGCGGTTTGGAGCGTATCCAACAGTGTTTCATCGGCATAAGCAACCAGCGTGGTGATCTGGCGGCGGTGATCGTAGCGGAGGAATGCTTGCGGTTTGATCCAGTATGCATCGGGGGTGACTGCCCTGTGGGTGTTGATGTGTCCAATCATCGTGGCCTGTTTGGCTTCATACCCTAAATAGCCCACCCAACCACCGGTGAACCCCTCAACCTCAAGTGGCTGCTCTGGTTGCCAGGCGTGGTATTGCAGATAGTCCAGCACATCTTCGGTTCTGGATGTCTGATTGCCGGCTTGCTGAATGTCTAGCTGGTTTGTGGCAACATCCCACCGCACGGTTTGGGCTAGGGCACCAGTATTGGTTCCCATAATGGACGTGTCGCCCTGTCCCAGATGTGCTGCGGCTGAGTCCAACCAGAATG
>NZ_DYXC01000075.1 GCF_020742345.1 Enteractinococcus helveticum
GAGTGAAATCCGTGGGAAGCGCGTTGAGCATATCGATGCGCTCACCATCAGAAACGCCTTCCAGCATGGCAGACAGGGCAGCATGCGTGCGCTTCCGACTTTGGGCCTCACCGAGCTCCAATCTGCTGCCCACCCGGGTGACAAACTCTTCTGCATCGAATTTCACCTGGTTTTTAGCGTCACCCATATTGACTACCGAACCGAGTTCTTGCGGTAACTGCGCTGCAAAATTCGCCTGTGCGCCGTCGATATCTCGTTCCGCCAGCGTCTCGGCCACGGCAAGCAGCGTGTCATTGGCTGCCTGCGTGGAGTGTATGTCCGCTCGTTGTTGGACAAGGTCAATCATCTGTGTCATGCGCATAGCGTGCTCCTTTCGTCAACACTGCTGCAATGTGCCCGTCCTGCGGCTGCTTGACCAGACACCACACCGTCTTTGGGCATTGAGTTATTGCATAGGGTGTTTTGTCCTTCTATTGTCTGCAGAAATCAATGCTTGAGCGCAAGGGATTAGCGGATATTCTGCGCTGCTACACAGCAAGTGAACAGCAAGAATGCAGCACGACAAGTCTGATGTTTTGAGAGTGAACACCCCACGCCATACTGTGCATGGAGACGAAGCTGCGGTGTGGCTCGGGTACAACTCTGTCTGGCGGTCAGGCATGATAGAAAACAACCGGTGTCCGGCAGCGCGATAATGTGGTGTTCAACGAGTATGAGGGAGCCAACGTCGTGATATCTGACAAACCAACTGACCCTGAAGCCCCAATGAACGCCAGCGATTCGGCTCCTGACGAGGATAAACGTGCATCCCGAAAGCGGCGTCGTTTCGAAAATAGTTGGGCGATTTCACTCTTTGGTACAGCTGTTGGTGCTGGCATCCTGTTTCTTCCCATGAATGCCGGGTCCGGCGGGGTCTGGCCACTGATTATCGCTACCCTACTGATTGGGCCGATGACGTTTTTTGCGCATCGCGGGCTGTCGCGGTTTGTGTCCGCCTCAGCGAATCCCGGTGCTGATATCACGGTGGTTGCCCGTGAGCTTTTTGGCCCGGTCGGTGGACAGGTTGTCACCGTCCTCTACTTCCTGGCGATCTTCCCCATCGTGATGATCTATGGCATTGCCATTACCAATACCGTCGATAGCCTGCTGGTCGAGCAACTGCATTGGGGTGCGCCTCCCCGCTGGTTACTTTCCGGGGTGTTGATTGCACTGATGATGTTGGTGATGATTCTGGGGCAACGCGTCATGCTCGTGGCCATGCAATGGCTGGTCTACCCGCTCATCGCAGCCTTGCTCGGCGTCACGCTGTTTCTCATTCCGTCGTGGCAATTAAGTTTCATCACTGAGACGACTCCTGCATGGGGCGAGATGGGTCAAGCGCTCTTATTGGTCATCCCCGTGCTGATCTTTGCATTCAACTTCTCGCCGGCGGTTTCCCAATACACTCTTGCCATGCAACGACGCTATGGTCCTGAGTCTGATGCCCGCGGCAATGTGGTGCTGCGTCGAACCACCATGCTGCTGGTCGTTTTCACCATGGGGTTCGTCTGGTCCACCGTCCTGGCCCTGGGTGCCGACGGTCTTCAGCAAGCCCGGGAGGCAAACCTGCCGGTGTTGTCCTACCTGGCTCAGGTGATGGATGCCCCCTTCATTGAATATCTCGGTCCGGCGGTCGCTATTGCCGCAATTGGTTCCTCATTCTTTGGACATTATCTGGGTGCCGCCGAAGGAGCTGCCGGAATCGTCCGTTCAGTGGTGACGGCAGCAGGCAAAGAGCCCACCGAAAAAACCATCAGTTTCGGGGTGGCTGTCTTTATCTTCCTTTCCACCTGGGTAGTCGCAATTCTCGACGTCGGCATTTTAGACATGATCGAAACCCTGGCGGGCCCAATTATTGCTGTGGTGCTGTATCTGATGCCGATGTATGCGATTCATCGTTTCGACGCGTTGGAAAAATATCGGGGCAAGGCCTCCAACGTGTTCACTACCGTAGCCGGTATCGCCGCGGTGGCCTGCATTATCTACCGAATCTTCGTTGTGGGACTTTAGCCGACCTGAGCGCAGCTCTCGCCACCAGCCTCGGCCGGCCCGGCGTGCGTCGTCGTCGTTATGTTTCCTGCGACCTGGCTGTTGGGCGGCCGAGTGGGAATTTGCCGCGCAGACCCAAAAATTCTACGGTTTTACCGCGTTGGGTGTAGCGTTCGTTGATGGCGTCCAGGGTGGCGGCGGTCGAGTGGTCCCAGATGTTGGCTTGGCGCAGATCAATGACGACGTGGTTGGGGTCTAGTGCGTATTCGAACTGGTTGGCCAGGTCGTGAGATGAGGCGAAGAACAGTTGGCCGGTCACCAGGTAGGTGGCTTTGGTTTCGGCGTCGCTGATGCTGCGAGACACCGTGGCAAAGTGCGACACGTGTCGGACAAAGGCGATCATGGCGGCCAGTACGCCCAGACCCACCCCGACGGCCAGGTTCCCGGTGACCACGGTTGGGATGACGGTGATGAGCATGACCAGGGTTTCGGATTTTGGCATGTTCTTCAGGGTGCGCGGGGCGATTGAGTGCCATTCGAAGGTTGCGTACGAGACGTAGACCATCACGGCGACGAGCACAGCCATGGGCATCAGACCGACGATGTCGCCCAGGCCGATGGCCAAAATGAGCAGGAATAGGCCGGCGACGAAGGTCGAGATGCGGGTGCGGGCTCCGGAGGCGCGCACGTTGATCATGGTTTGGCCGATCATCGCGCAGCCGCCCATGCCGCCGAAGCATCCGGCCAGCATGTTGGAGGCACCCTGACCAATAGATTCTCGGGTTTTATTGGAACCGGTGTCAGTAATATTGTCGACCAGTTGCGCCGTCATTAAGGATTCCAGTAAACCGACAACAGCCATGGCTAGGGCGGCCGGGAAGATGATTTCCAGGGTTTCCAGGTGAAAAGGGACATCCGGGATGAAGAAGAATGGCAGTTCGCTGGGGAGTTCGCCTTTATCTGCCACGGTGGGAACACTGATGTTGAAGATGATGACGATCAGGGTGACGACGATGATGGCGACCAGTGCCGACGGGACGACTTCGGTGACTTTGGGCCACAGGAAGATGATGGCCAATCCCAGGGCAAACAGCGGGTAGACGGTCCAGGGTACGTCGATCAGATCGGGCAGCTGGGCAATAAAAATGAGGATTGCCAGAGCATTGACGAAACCGGTCATGACCGATTGCGGGATGAACTTCATGAGTTTGGCAATGCCGAGGACCCCGAGCACAATCTGTAAGATGCCCGCCAGAATCACGGTGGCAAACAGGTATTGGATCCCGTGGGATGCCACAATTGGTGCGATCACGAGGGCGGTAGCGGCGGTGGCCGCGGAAATCATTGCCGGGCGTCCGCCGAGAAAGGAGATCGACATGGCCATGATGCCGGCTGCGTAGAGTCCGATCTTGGGGTCGACGTCGGCGATGAGGGCAAACGCGATGGCCTCGGGAATTAATGCGAGCGCAACCACCAGACCGGCCAGGATTTCAGTGCGCAGCCAGGCTGGTCGTTTGAAGGTTTCGCGAACGGATTGGCGTAAGGCAGGCGTAACCGTCGCCGCGGGCATACAACACCTCTGGAGTAGATTCTTGGATCAGACCACACATCGACACACGTGGTCTGGGAACATCCGCATTCTACCGAGGTTTTGGGACATGGTGTGGCAAAGCCCTCAGGTTGATCTTTGAGGTCACGTGGTGCAAAGCGTTTCCAGCCGTGCAAGAACAACGATTTCAGTGATCTGCATGGTGTTACTGTGTGGAAATGCCACCGCCGCAGGGGCAACAGATGCTAATTTCTGGTGAGAACGATAGCAAGACGCGTAGTCTGATCAGATGGCACAACATACGCAATACCCTCAGCATGTCAACGAAATCGATACCGGGCCCTTCACCATCAGTTACCGGGTGCACGTCAATGCATCTGTTGACCAGTTGTGGCCCCTGGTGGTGAATCCACACCGACATCATGAATTGGACGGTAGCGGATCACTGTCGGCCCAGGTGAGTGGCCCCGAAGTCCTCACCGAAGGGGACACCTTTAATATTTGGATGCGGCAATTTGGGGTACCCTACACGATCAAGATGCGAGTGCTCACCGCTGAGCCACACCATGAGATTGCGTGGCAACACCCGGCTAAGCACGTGTGGGCTTGGGCATTTGAAGCAGCCGGTGACGGTGGCACCTGGGTGACCGAAACCTTCGATTACCGCCAGGTGAGCCCGCTGATGCTGCGCGTGTGGAAAGCAATGGGCATGTTTAACCACAACGCACACAATATCCGCGCAACGCTGCAAGGTCTGCAGACCCACTATGCCAAGGCCGTACATGACTAAGCGACGACAGATTCATCGCATTACAGTATTCACCGGATCACGACACGGCAACAGTGACGCCTATGTTCAAGCCGTGGAATCCTTCGCTGGCACTCTTGCTGACCATGGGTACGGCCTCGTATTTGGTGGCGGCAACGTGGGATTAATGGGTGTATTGGCCGATACGGTTCTGGCATCGGGTGGCGAAGTCACCGGTATTATGCCCGAATCCTTGACGACCCAGGAGATTCCGCACCCGCATCTGACCAGCCTGGAGATTGTGCCGAATATGCACATCCGCAAAGAGCGCATGGCCGACCTCGGTGATGCTTTCGTCGCCCTACCGGGTGGAGCCGGCACGCTTGAGGAACTCTTCGAAGCCTGGACCTGGCAACAGCTAGGCATCCACACAAAACCGGTCGCGCTGCTCAATGTGGCAGGGTTCTGGGATCCACTGCTTGCCATGCTCGATCACATGGCCGCTGCAGGTTTCATGCGCACAGAATTCACTAACGCGCTCATCGTAGAAAGTGACCCAGCGGCACTGCTTGCTGCGCTGGCCTCCTGGCAACCGCCCAAGCATCCATGGAAAGACCCACACATGAGTTAATTTCGCTACACCCGGTACCGCTGTGTGAGTCCGACGACGTTGAAGAGCAGGTGCATGTTTCCTCAGGCAAGCATGCAGACAACGGTTATCCACATTCTGTGATTATGGCTCCATTAAAGTTCGAAGAAATGCTGGAGTGTCGGTATGACACAACATATTGGTACCGAGACAAATCCCGCAGGGCTCATCAGCCAAGCCCAAGGACTCCTGACCCAAGCGTTGGCATGCTACCGTGCTCCTGATGCCTATGCCAAGCTTGAACGCTTCACGGTGGAGCAAGCTTCAATCGATTGGGGCACCGTGTGGGGAACGGAGGATCCAGCGCCTAGCGGTTCGGCGCGTCCTCCGGATGTGCCGTTTCCCGTCTTAATACGAGACATCGAACAGTTGGGTCGCCAGGTTGCAGCGCTTCAAACCCTCATGGCCGGATTCGCGTCGAATGCTTATTATTCGGATGCAGAACGTGTCGAGGTCTTTGGCATGCCCGCTGGCAAAGCGGCCTTCCGCAATATCGCCGAGTATCTGCGCGATACCCTCAGAATTCCACTTCGGCAGGCCAAGGCCCGAGTCAAACTTGCTGCCGAACTTGCACCGGCTCCAAGTCTGGACGGCGGTCATATGCCGCAGTCCAGCTATCCGCAAGTGGCACAGCACTTTTTCGATGCGGCCATTGATGCAGCCGCAGCCGAGATTGTGGTGGATACGGTCAATCAGGTACAGCGCGAGGCGGCTCGAGCAAAAGTACTCACCCCAGAAGTACAAGACCGTCTCGAGACAGGCCAGCAGCATCTGGCGGCACAGGCTACGCAGTTAGATCCTGATGGGCTACGCCAGGTAGCCAAGCGATGGTCACAACACACTACCTACTGGTTCAACCAAGACGGCACGCTCGACGACAACATTTTAAATCGCAAGCGGGGTGCTTTTTATCGCGGCCATGTCCGAGGTCTGCACAATTGGATGCTGCGCGTCGATGATCTGTTCCACGAACGTCTACGCGTGCTGGCCTCCGTCGTCAATAACCCCAACACCAGTTTTGAGCCACTCAAAACCCTGCTTGAACAACTCTTTGGTACGACCCTGCCGAACTTCACCACACCGGTCATTCGGAAAAAGCCCGACAATCACGGCCAACAACCATTGTTTAGCGAAGACGAACTCGGCAATCCCGTTACTGCGGCTGATGAACGAACCCGAGAGCAAAAACTGCTCGATGGCATCACCGCGGTCATTGACACCGGCATGTCGCTGGCGTCGACGACGTTCCCAACAGTAGGTGGCCTGCCACCGCAGTTGAGCGTGATCATGGACTATCAAACACTCTATGACCAATATGCTCACCAGTGCCCAGTGACCGGTCCGTCGCACCCCAAGGCCACCACCTTCATCTCGCAGGCACTCTTTACAGGTCCTATCTCACCGTCGTCGATCAGACCGTTGTCGTGTGAAGCCGAACTGATACCGGCTGTCCTTGGCTCCAATGGGGCCCTACTGGATCTGGGACGCACAGCCCGTCAATTCTCTGCGGATCAACGGCGAGGGTTGATCGCTCGAGATCGCGGATGTGCGGCACCCAATTGTAAAATTCCGGCACCGTGGTGCGATGCTCACCATGTCGACCCCTGGAAAGACGGCGGCAG
>NZ_DYXC01000076.1 GCF_020742345.1 Enteractinococcus helveticum
CACCTTGTCGGCCAGATAGACTGCTTCATCGATATCGTGAGTGACTAGGATGATTGTCACGCCCAGTCGATCTCTAATATCTAGCATCAAGTCTTCTAGATCAGCGCGTGTCTGGGCGTCCACAGAAGCAAAGGGTTCATCCATCACTAGGACCTGGGGTCGATAAGCAAGCGATCTAGCGATGGCTACGCGTTGTTGCATACCGCCTGACATTTCCCAAGGATATAGCTTCGCGGCATGTTCTAGCCCGACATCGCGGAGAGCATTTGCAACCCGTTGTTCCTGGTCTGCAGCTGATAATTTCAGTCGTCGAAGCGGCAGTTCAATGTTTTGCTGCACGCGCATCCACGGCATTAACGAACGACTGTAATCTTGAAAGACCACTGATAACTCAGCTGGAGGTTTAACAATAGCCTCTCCATTTAAGCGAACTTCGCCCGAATCCGCAGGGCCAAGAGCGGCCAGCGCCCGGAGCAGAGTTGTCTTTCCTGAGCCAGAGGGGCCCACGATGCAAACAAACTCTCCTGAGCCAGCGGTAAAAGTGACATCATCGAGTACTCGTGTGTCTCCATAAGACTTTGCGATCCCTCGGACGTCCAACAACGGCGTCTGATCATTCATATCTTCAACATTCATAATGTTCCCATTCTTCTAACGCGTTTTTTGGTGCCAACTCAGTGCACGACGTTCTATTACCATTAGAGCGACATTCAACAAATATCCGACAATCCCGAGCAAGATCATTCCTGACCACATCTCGGGCATTGCGAATTGGCGCTGAGCCTCCAAAATGAAATATCCGATACCTCTAGACGAACCCATGAGTTCGCTTGCAAACATGAGGATCACAGCCACAGCTAGACATGCTCGAATCCCTGCAAAAATCTGGGGAGCCGCACTTGGTAAGACCATGCGAAATATCCAATCCCGCATCCGAATTTGGTATGACTTAGCGACGTCAACCAATGAAGGATGCACCGAGCGAACGCCCTCAATAGTGTTGAGCAGAACGGGCCATAGGGCTCCAAAGACGATTATCGCGATTCGCATGTCCATACCGATACCGATCAGCTGGATTGCCAGAGGCAGGAGAGCTACGGCCGGGAGGTACCGAAAAAACTGGAGGACTGGGTCAAGCGCTGAGACGATCTGTTGATTTAATCCCAAAATGACGCCGCCACTGACACCAATGACAATCGATAAGCTAAGACCAACCCCCAAAGCTAAAAGGCTTGGAATCACGTGCTCTCCGAAAAGTGCAAATAGCCATAGCTCTTGGAACCGATCTAAAATTATCTGAAGTGGCGGGAAGAATATCGAGTCCGCGTTCGCACTACTGATCCACCACGCTAGGAATAGCGACACTGGAAGTACTATTGGTAGAAGTATCCAGAGAATTCCTTTTTTCACTTTGTCCTCGTCTTTCGGTGCGCAGGATGCCAGTTGAGGGCTCTGCGTTCCATCGCTCGAAAAGCTGCGTCAATGGCAATTCCCAAGAGTCCGCATAAGAAGATATATGCATACATCTCAGGTACGGCGCCTCCGAGTTGGGCAATGAGAATGGCTTCTCCAAGGCCACCAGCGGGGATCACAATTTGTGCACTGATTGACACCAATAGACACACCGCGGCCGCAAGACGTATCCCAGTTGAGAGGTACGGGGCAGCAGAGGGAAGAAGCAAAAGTCGCACGTAGTCAATTTTTCTTACGCGGAGCGACCGAAAAGTCTCGCGAGCCACTGGATCAACATCGTGTACGCCGTATATCGCTTGCATGAGGACGGCCCAAACTGCGGCCAGGAAAGCCAGTACAACCACGCTTTCAATGCCTGCACCGAAAAGCAAGGCCACGAGGGGCACTAGCACCAGTGCTGGAATCGTCCGCAGAAAGTCCAGAGTCAGGGCGGACATGCGGTACGCGATACGGCTGACACCTAACGGAAAACCAACGGCGACACCAACGATGGTCGCTGCCACCAAACTTAATGCCCAGCTGAGCATTGTTTCGCCTAATGGGGACCATATCGTGCCACCAGCAAGGAGAGACCCAAAAGCAACGGTGACTTCTACCGGAGTCGGAACAGCTCCTAAACTGCCAATTGTCGCGAAGATCTGCCATAAGACCAGCAGACCCACGATAACAAGAACCTGATTGGTCCGAGGTTTCTCCTTTCGAGGACGTATTTTGTTAGTTACGGTCTCCGCACTACTAACGGTCATCGTCACTCCATAACAGTCCTTCGACTACGTGGCCTTTATCAATGAAATCGTGTTCGCCCATCAGATCTGCGTGATCTTGAAGGTCCTGCGGTGAGACGGTGGCATCGTAGAATGGCAAAATTGCGTTATTGATCGCTTCTTCTGAGAGTGATGTGAACTCAGGCAGGACACCGCGAACTTTGTCTGGATTATCGTTTGCGAATTCTCCTGCTTTTGCGATTGCAGCGTTAAATTTGCGGGCCGTGTCCGGGTTACTCTCAACAAAGCTGTCGCTTGAGACCCATTGGAGCGCAGTCATGCCCCCGAGACCATCCGTAAAGGGCTGAGAAATAGTCTCAAATCCTTCACCTTTAGCCACCGACAAAAATGGGTCCACTAAGAAAGCCGCGTCAATCCGCTCTGATTCCAGCGCAGGCATCATGTCTGGATAAGAGATTTCCACGATTTCGACGTCATCAACATCGACACCCGCTTCATCCAAGACAACGTGAAGCGCGAGATCGGGACCAGATTTGAGACCTACCACTGCCACGGTCTTACCCGCTAGATCAGCGACTTCAGCGATGTCGTTTTTGGGACTAACGACCAAAGCGGTGGTGTCGAGAGAGGCGTCCTTCGAGTAGCGATCAGAACCAGAGATAACCGTAATAGGAAGGTTCTTCGAAGCAGCTGTCACGACAGGTATCGAATTCATGAGTGCAACTTGCAGTTCGTCGTTCATAAGGGAGGGGACCGCAGTAGACGTTGCTTGAATAGTCGAAGGAGTCACTTCTAGGCCTTCTTCTTCAAAAAAGCCCTCCTCGATGGCTATATATAAGTGCGCTGCATTAGCGATCGGAGTGATGCCAACCGTAAGCTTCGTAACTTGGTCTTCCGCATCCGCCGCGTCGTCTGCATCGGCACTGGCGCACCCAGCTAGCAGAAAAGCACCTACCGTGATGGCTGCGCCCAGTTTCAACTTAGACATGTTTTTCTCCGTCATATCGGCCCCTCAATAAATGGTGTACGATTCGTATCGTACACCAGTGAGGTGCGTCACTACAAGCCATCAATCTGCGGTAGCCTAAACACAACAGGGATATATGAAACATGGACGACGGTCTCGCGTTTTGGGACGCTTCATCACCTCTGCAGCAACTCCGAGGCGCGTTGGTACTGTGCCCGCACCCTCCAGAACAGCACATTGTGGAAGAGCAATCTGCAAAAGCAGCTGAAGCAGAAGCGCAGCACGAGCAGGCTGAGTAAGTCGAGATGACATGTCGCACTATCTAACTGAGGCCTCAAATCCAGCTAGTCAGGGCATAAGCGCCAAAGGGGCTGTGGTGTGGAGGTCCGTGATGACCTGAACCGCGGCCGACGAATCACGATGCCGGTGAGCTCGAGTTTTTCGGCCAAGAGTGCGTCCTCAACCCCGTGGAATTCTCTACGGTTTCCGAGGCCAGAGGCCCGCCTTCCCGGGGCAGAGTCCCGACGTCAATAAACGATCGTCTTTCTCCCGCTGAAATCGCTACGTACTCACGCATCAAGATAGTAAGCACGTGCACTATGCGCCCAGAACCCTCGTCTGAAGTGTCGATCGCATCGGACATATTCACAAAGATCGCAATGCTGTAGTCCGAGTCTAGGTTGTACATCACTAGGGAACTAGAACATAGTCCGTCGCCGGTATGGCCCCACCAGCTTTCAAGTGAACCGATGCCAACCGCATACTCGTCGTATTCAGGGCCATCGCTTAGCGGTGCACCGACCAGCCGCTCTTCCTGCAGTTCAGGCGAGATCAGCTCTCCTGTCGCCAGCGCCTTGACCCACACCCTCATATCCGCCGTCGTCGAGATCATCGCTCCCGAGGCGCCCATTGCAGAGAAGTTATTGAATATTGGCGCCATCTCACCGTCAGCTGGCTGGTGACCCTGGGCGTGCGGATCACCCAGTCCTCGTCGGAGCCGGCGTAGACGGTATCGGTCAGGTCGAGTTCCTCAATGATGCGCTCGTCAATGGCCTCGGCAATCGATTGGCCGGTCACTTCTTCAATGACGACGGCGAGCAGATTCGTTGAGGTATTTGAATACACGTGGTCAGTGCCGGGCTCAAACTGTGAACCTTCGGCCAAACCGTAGCCATTGAGCGCCTCGAGTGTGAACTGCTGCATGAATAGGTGACATTCGATCTGGCTAGCTGACTGCTGGGCTGGAAGGATGAACCTATGCCTACCCCGTTTCCCAAAGAGTTTCGCGACGATGTTGTCCATGTGACATTGAATCGTGATGCCGGTGTTACGCTGGCTCAAATTGCCAGGGACTTTGGCATTCATGTTGGCACCCTAGATAAGTGGATGCGACAAGCTCGCACTGAAGCCGACGAGCAGTCAGGCGTGACAACGTCAGCGCACGACGAGCTCAAAGAATTGCGGAAACGCAACCGGCTGCTGGAAGAGGGAAACGAAGTCCTGCGTCGTGCAGCAGCGTATTTATCGCAGGCGAATTTGCCGGGAAAAGGCTCTACCCGCTGTGAGACTTGAGGTAGCTGGTCTGGGATCGGCTGGCAGGATAGGTATTGACCGTTCAATCTGTGGATGCGACCCTTCTACCCGCTGGCCCCTGTGGGTGCCTTGTACGAGACTTGTCCGTTCCAGGTGGCGGCCAGTACCCTCCGGCCCACTTCGGGTGACTTAATAAGAAGATTGTCCGCCAAGAAGACTCGGCGTGACTCATCACAGTGCTGTTCCGATGTGATGCAATGCCCGGACTGGTACCGGCCGTCTGACGGCCGCTAACCCTGCCCATCGCATTGGAAGGTACACCGACCGCTATGTCTATTGTCGCTGATG
>NZ_DYXC01000077.1 GCF_020742345.1 Enteractinococcus helveticum
CAGAGGGTGACGCAGCAGATAAGACCATCAGCTTGATCGTCACCGAATCCGCCCCTTACCAAGAACCCACAGAGATCGCCCGCGAGCTGCTTGCTGAAGACGGCTGGGAATTGGAAACCACCTACGTCACCGATATTGTGCAACCCAACCAAGTGGTCTCCCAAGGTGAATATGACGCCAACTATTTCCAACACCTGGCATACCTTCGTCAATTCAACGCAGATAATGGCACCGAAGTGGAGCCCGCATTTTCCACCTACTACCAGCCATCTGGAATCTTCTCGTTACAATACGACTCTTTCGAAGACCTGCCCGACGGCGCTGAAATCTCGCTCGCCGTCGACACCGCAAATAACGGGCGCGGCATCAAGCTGCTCGCCGACCACGGTCTTCTAGAAATTGATGAATCCGTGCCCGTCACCGAGTTATCGCAAGCCGATATTATCGACAACCCCAAGAACTTCCAGTTCATTGAAATTGATCAGCAATCCTCGGCCCACACACTCACCGATGTGGATGCCGGTTTTGCCTTCGCGCGTCTTGTCGCTGAGGCAGGCCACGATGTTCACGATGTGGCACTAGCACTCGAAGAAGATGACGACGTGCGCCGGCCTTATACCAACGTGATCGCGGTGCAGCCTGGAGAACAAGACACTGAAAAAACCCAAGCACTCCAACGCGCGTACCAGTCACCCGAAGTCCAAGAATGGTTTGCTGAGTATCTTGATGGCGCCATTGAATACAACGATGACATCACCACTGAAAATGCTCAGGAAATCTGGTCAGAATTCACTGCCGAGTGATTGAAAGAAGCCTACTCATGCAAAACATTCTTCCAACCAAACGTCACGTTGGGGTTATCGCCTTGACCCTGTCAGCATTTGCACTGGGTGGGTGCGGATTGACTCAATCGGCTCCGTCCGTGCAAGAATCTCAGGACCGCACGATTCGTATGATCGTCACAGAATCGGCACCTTTCCAAGAACCGACCGAGATTGCAAAAGAGCTTCTCGCAGAACAAGGCTGGGATCTGCAACCGACCTATGTCACAGACATCATCCAACCCAACCATGTTGTTTCGGAAGGTGAGTATGATGCCAACTATTTCCAACACTTGTCGTATCTGGAACAGTTCAACGAAGATAACGATACAAAGGTCGAACCAGCGTTTTCGACGTTTTACATGCCGAACGGGTTTTTCTCACTAGAATACGATTCGCTTGATCAACTACCTGACAATGCTGAAATTTCGTTGGCTGTTGACACAACAAATAATGGGCGGGGGATCAAAATCCTTGCCGATGCTGGGTTGATTGAGATTGATGAATCCGTTCCGATCAGTGGGCTGTCGCAGGACGATATTATCGCGAACCCTCATGGCTTCAATTTTGTAGAAATCGATTTGCAGTCTACGGGCCAGACTCTGCCCGATGTCGATGCAGCATTTGCCCCGACTCGCCTCGTAGCAGAAGCCGGGTATGACATTGCGGACACCACACTCGTGCTTGAAGAATCCACAACGTTCAAAGAACCCTTCACCGTGGTCGTTGGCGTTCGCCCGGGATCTCAAGACAGCGAAAAGATACAGGCATTGCAGCAGGCCTTCCAATCTGAAGAAGTGGCCGCTTGGTTCGATGACTACCTTGATGGCGCCATTGAATACAACTATGACATCACCACCGAAAATGCTCAAGAACTCTGGTCAGAGTTCACCGCTGAGTGACTGAAAGGCTTACCATGCGAAACATTTTTCCAATCAAGCGCCATGTTGGCGTTATCGGCTTGACCCTGGCAGCATGTGCACTGGCTGGGTGCGGATTGACTCAATCGGCTACCTCCGCGCAAGAATCTCAGGACCGCACGATTCGTATGATCGTCACAGAATCGGCGCCATACCAAGAACCCACCGAGATCGCCAAGGAAGTCTTGGCCGAAGATGGTTGGGAACTGGAGACCACGTATGTCACCGATATTATCCAACCCAACCAAGTGGTCTCCCAAGGTGAGTATGATGCCAACTACTTCCAAAATGCCGCATATCTGCGTCAGTTCAACAAGGACAATGGCACCGACGTGGCCCCGGCGTTTTCGGTCTACTACGCTCCGGCAGGGCTGTTCTCGCTGAAATACGACAGCCTTGATGAACTTCCAGACGGCGCCCAAATCTCGTTGCCGGTCGATACCGCCAATAACGGCCGTGGCATCAAGATGCTCGCTGATGCCGGACTGCTAGAAATCGATGAATCCGTGGATGTCAACGAACTGTCCCAGGGCGACATCATCGATAATCCACACGACTTTGACTTCATTGAAGTCGATCAACAATCCACCGCGCAGACGCTACCCGACGTCGATGCCGGGTTCTCATTTGTCCGCATGGTCGTCGAAGCCGACTATGACCTTGATGAGATCACCCTCGAATTGGAACCAGAGCTCGATAACACGCTGCCGTACTCGATCGTCGTCGGAGTCCAACCCGGAACCGAAGACAGTGAAAAGACTCAGGCATTGCAGCAGGCCTATCATTCTCAAGAGGTCCAAGACTGGTTCGCGGACTACCTGGAGGGTTCGGTCGCATTCACCGACGAATATACGATCGATAACATTGCTGACCCTTGGGAAGACTTCACCCAAGAATAACTAACCGCAGACACCACACGCCGTAGCCCAAAGGAGCGATCCGCTTTGTCACCCCAGTCTTCTTCCCCGCAGCGCCGCCCGCTGATTTTGTCAGCATTCATGATGAATACCACCAGCCACATTTTGGGCGGTGGGTGGCGTCGTGAAGAGGCCCAACAGCACCGCTTCAACGAGCTCCAGCACTGGGTAGAAGTGGTGCAGACTCTCGAAGACGGCGGATTCGATATCGCATTTTTTGCCGACGTCGTCGGGGTATATGGTGATCACGAAGGTGGTTGGGCCTCTCATGTTCGCCGCGGCTTGCAGATCCCGGCGAATGATCCGCTGGTCTTGGTGTCAGCGCTGGCTGCGACCACCCAACGGATTGGCCTGGCGTTGACCTCTGCGGTGATTCAGACCCACCCGTACACATTTGCCCGGCAGTTGAGCACGCTGGATCATTTAACTGGTGGCCGGGTCGGCTGGAATGTTGTGACCTCAGCTTTGGAGAATGCGCATCGCAACTACGGTGGGCCGGGACTGGCACAACACGATGATCGATATGATCTGGCCGAAGAGTACCTCGAGGTCTGTTATAAACTCTGGGAGGGCTCCTGGGAGGACGACGCCCTGTTGGCGGATAAAACACGAGCACATGACCGTGGGGTTGGGCTCCATGCGGATCCTGCCAAAGTCGCGAAAATTTATCATCGGAGCCAGAATTATCAGGTGGATGGGCCGCACCTGTCAGCACCCTCACCGCAGCGCACCCCGCTACTCTTCCAAGCTGGCTCATCACCGCGGGGGCGTCAGGTTGCTGCCGAACACGCCGAAGCGACGTTCTCGATGGCTCCGCACATTGAGCAGGCCAAAGAACATGCTGCGGATGTTCGTCGTCGTGCTGCCGAATTTGGTCGAGACCCTCACGATGTGAAATTTATTCAGGGACTCTCATTCGTCGTGGGTTCCACGGAGGCAGAAGCCCAGGCCAAAGCTGCTGATCTGGATGAGTCATTGGATGATCACGCATTGGTTGCTCACACCGGTGGTAGCTTGGGCATTGATCTGGGGTATCTGCCGCTGGATACCCCGATTGGTGAGCTGACAACCGAAGGTGCTCGCGGGCATCTGTTAGAGCTGCAAAAAATGACCCCGGATGGTTCCATGACGGTGCGCGACCTGGCACGTTTCCGGGCGCAAGCTACCCGGGTGACGGGTACCCCGGAGCAGATCGTAGATCAGCTCGAACGGTGGCAGGACGCGGGTATTGATGGCATTAACGTCATCAATGCAACATTGCCCGGCAGTTACGTTGAGTTTATTGAACACATCATCCCCGAACTACGTCGTCGTGGGATGGCTCGTTCCGCGGATGAATTGCAAAACAGCAAGGGGCAGACCCTTCGGGGCCGACTCACCGGTGAAGATCGGTTACCCGAAACGCACCCGGCCGCGCAATTTCGCGGAGCATTTTCTCAGTACAGTGCCGCCGCGACGGAGCGTTCCAAAGCCGAAGTACTCAATCAAGTACCCATTGAGACCGAGGCCTAGGCGGAATGTGCAGTACGTGTGACTTGATGAACATCCCGGGCTTCCGTTGGCGAGTGGCCAACGGTTTCCCGGAACGTGCGAGAGAAATGGGCTGTCGAGCCAAAGCCACAGCGTCGGGCAATGTCGGAAACGGTGGTCTGGGGTTCTGCGAGGAGTAATTGCTCAGCTGCCCGGATCCGCCGTGTTACAAGTTCCTGAGAAAAACTGGTCTGATGTGCAGCGAAAAGGCGAGCCACCTGACGCTCACTGACATGCAAAAGGCCGGCCAGGTCCGTACGCCGAAACCCGGGATCGTCGAGGTATAAGTTCATAAAATATTGGGCTTGCTCGAACACTTGGGCTGCGTCATCACCACGGGTGTGAAACAGTATTTCCAGCAGGTCAAGGTAGGTGTCCGAGGTATCGGCAGACTCTTGGCCGGTAGCAGACAGCGCCTGATCAATCCACTGAGCGATCCGTCTGGCGGCTGCACTTTTGGGCCGGTGATCTGGGGCGTTACCGAAGGTGAACTTCTCGGCCTTATCCAGTGGTTTTCCGCCAGATATTTGCAGGAACTCTTCCATGTGCACGGTCATCACCATTTCGGACACTCCAACACCAAAGCCGCGAATAAAGGTGGTGTCGGCATTGCAGGCAAGCATTTGACCCGCCTGCAGAATGTGGGAGCCGTGTTCATCGGAATAAAATGAGTCCCCGTGCGTGCAGAAAAACAGCGCCACCGCTTCTGTGGGATGTTTGCGGATCATTTCAGGCGAGCGTTCAATAAGCTGCGAGGAACCACGAACTTTCGCAAGTCTGATCGTAGGAGATTCTCGATTCCGCTGTTGAGCTGTGAGTGTCCGGGTATGTAGTGGACGAATATCTAATCCAATCAGTGCATCAGCATTATGCGCCTCCCAATATTCCAGCCGTTCATGGTGTGGAATATTCTCGGTGGAGAAGGATTTGAAATCATGTACTACGCTGCTTGTGCTGTCGGTCATCGTCACCCCACTTTGCTGTGTCCCGCGTTGAAACCAACTGGCATGACAGCATCTTTTGCCAGGCAATTGCCTGAAACGTTTTCTTGACTCCGCAGAACACTGGTATCAGATGTTATCCGCACCACAATGGGAAATGAAATACCAACCGGTCAGGTATTGATACGTTGCACATATCCATCCTGTGGCATGGGCGAGAGCCCCAGAGCTTGATGCTTTAGGACAGAGTCTTGCTCTATTCGGCCAGAGTTGAGGGTTTGAGTTGTGGGGCAAGTGTGACGGCGATAACTTGTGTGACACCTCATATTCACGAATTGCTTATTGCACATGCGTTCCTTGAGTCTCAGTCAAGAGACTTACCCGGTGTCACTACAGAAAGTTTGCTATGCAGTTTCATGTTTCTGGTTACCAAACCCAAGACCCGCTGACTATGCCCGCAGAGGGGACCGGCATTAACCGCCCGGCCGAAATCCCAGCAGAAATGGACGTACTCATTGTCGGCTGCGGACCTGCCGGTTCCATCACGGCAGCACAGCTGTCCAGATTCCCCAACGTCAACACTCGGATGATCGAACAACGTGGTCACCGCCTTGAACTCGCCAATGCCGACGGCGTGCATTCCCGCACCATGGAAACTTTCCAAGCATTCGGCTTCGCTCACGAAATTTATGAAGAAGCCCATACCATCACAGATATGGCCTTCTGGAAACCAGACCCAGATAATCCACGCAACGTGATTCGTGAAAAGAGCGTCCGCGAACTGCCCGAAGAACACAGCGAATGGCCCATGATGCTCATTACCCAGGTTCGCATTATCGACCACTTCAACCGGTTCATGAAGAACTCACCGACTCGAATGGAACCGGACTACGGTTACGAATTCGTTGATTTCGTCGAATCCGACGACCCCAACGCCGAATATCCGCTCACTGTCACTCTGCGTCGCTCAGCAGGAGCACATATTGGTGAAGAACTCCAGGTCCGTACCAAATACGTTGTCGGTGCAGACGGCGCTCGCAGCAATGTGCGCAGGTCGTTGGGTTATAAGCTGCACGGCGATCAGGCTAACCATGCGTGGGGTGTCATGGACATTTTTGCCGACACTGATTTCCCTGATGTTCGTAAGAAATGCACCGTCAAGTCCGGGATCGGACGCAATATCTTGCTGATCCCACGTGAGGGTGGCTTCCTGTTCCGACTCTATGTCGATCTGGGCGAAGTGCCCGAAGATGATAACCGCGCCATCCGCAACACCCCGGTGGAAGACATTATTGCCCAAGCCAACGAGATCCTGCACCCATACTCGATCGATGTCAAAGAAGTTGTGTGGCACTCGGTCTACGAAGTAGGCCACCGCGTCACGGAGCACTTTGACGACCGGGCCTCAGACAAGACCGCCACGGATGACCCGAGCGTCTTTATTGTCGGCGACGCCTGCCACACCCACTCTGCTCAAGCCGGCCAAGGCATGAACGTTTCGATGCAAGATGGATTCAACCTGGGCTGGAAACTCGGCCACGTGTTATCTGGCAATAGTCCCAAAGAACTGCTGCGCACCTACGCCGAAGAACGCAAAGATATTGCGCATAAACTCATCGAATTCGATAAGCAGTGGTCCACACTGATGGCCCAGCCCAATGACCAATTCGAAGACCCGGCAGAAATTGAGAGGTTCTACCAGCAGACCGCCGAATTCAACGCCGGCTATCTCACCGATTATGACCCGTCGATGATTACTGCCGATGAGCGTCATCAACACCTGGCGGCTGGGTTCCCGGTCGGTCGTCGCTTCAAATCTGCGATGACCGGACGGGTTTGCGATCTAGTGCCCACACACATTGGTCATGAGCACACCGCAGATGGTCGTTGGCGCGTGTATGTTTTTGCTGATGCGGCTGCACCCGGTGAATCAGAGACTTTGCGGGCGTGGGCTAACTGGGCTGGTGATGCCCTGTCGCATGACCTATTCGACCTCAAACTCATCCACCAGCAGCATTACACCGATTTCGACATGACAGATGTACCTGCAACATTCAAACCGAAGACCGGACGTTTCGAGCTAACTGACGTCGAAAAGGCCTTCGGGATTCTTGAAGACCACGACATTTTCGAGCAGCGCTCTATTTCCCGCGACGGCGCTGTCGTGGTTGTACGCCCAGATCAGTATGTTGCCGGAGTCTTCCCGCTGGATGAAACAGCAGAACTCGAAGCATTCCTTGGTGGAGTATTCCCCGCGGTTCGCTCTGCCAGCCTCGTGGCTTCATAAGCTCAGGCATGAGAACACGCTGACGGCCAGGGCTCATTCCTGGTCGTCAGCGTGTTCCCTGGACCCCTGTTGGCAACCGGTGGCTGGCTCTATAGTGTAAATATGTCTGACCACAAAGGTACCTACTGTTGTCTCGCCTAGCGACGGATAGCCGTGAGGTAATTGGTCAGCTCGTTCGGGAACTATGAACGAGAATTACTGTGTCGCGGCCTGTGAATCGTCCATTTCGTACTCAATGCTGGGGTCATAATCCTTGGGAGTTATTGTTATCACCACGCGACGGTTTTGTTGACGCCCGTCATCCGAAGAATTTGATGCCCGCGGATGCTCATCCCCGAGACCCGCAGCCGACATATCTTCAGCCGCCAGATCGGTATGCTCCGTTAACCATTGCAGCACGGATTCCGCTCGGCGCTCCGACAGTTCAGTATTATCTGTGTACTGCTGCGATGGCAGGTTATCGGTGTGTCCTTCAACCGTAATGGTGACGTCGTCACTGCGGTCGGCAATATCGTCGGCAATCGCCTGCAGCTCGGCGGTCGCATCAGGGCGCAGCTGGTGATCATCGCTATCGAACAGCACATCACCCTCGGTCGTATAAGCGGTGACTTCGTTGCGCTCCGCAAACTCGGTGTGGTCACTACCTTCAACCCGATACTGCTTCAGCATGTCTTGGGGTACAAGAGCCGAGCCCACAACCGTTGTAGGTGTGGTATACCCAGACAAGTTCATGCTCGGAATGCGCACCCCACTTTCCGTGGTAACCGCCGCGCGTGAAGCACGATCTGACTTCTTCCACGTTGAGCTAATCCACGGGCGCATAATATGGGGCCTCAGAACATGCGAAACCAACTCGCCAGCTTCGGCATCCTCCGGTTCTGTCTGGCACACTTGCTCTGCCCGCACGCTGTCTTCCTGAACCGGCTCAACTTCGAAGCCCTCCTGAATGACTTCTTCAAGAACGGTGCCATCGGGGAGCTCAACCGATTCCAGTTTTCGATCAGGGACGCGATATCCAGGGATAAATGCCCCGGAAATCTCGACCGCCGGCAAACACCCGCCCGGCGCCGGGTATTCAATAATGCACCCAGCCTGCCCGACCCGCTCGGGCACAATAATGTCCGGTGCACCCGGAATTTCTACCTGTTCACCATCAAAGTCCACGGTCTGGGCATCGGCGCCCTCAAGACGTTGTTCCTCAATGACGACGTCGTCAAGCCACTCCACCGTGGCCCCGTCGATCTGTTCGGCCTCCTGGCACACTTCAAAAGAAACCGGGTCATCCACCTCAGCGATCAACTCAGCATCGTCGGTGGCAGTGGCATTTTTGGTTGGTGACGACGACGCAGCATTTGCGCCGTCGTCATCAATTTCTGTGGGATTTTGTGCGGCACACGAGGTCAGCACCAGGGTGGCTGAAACCAGCATTGCCCAGCAGTTACGGGACAGGATGGATCGGGCAGTGGTCATGAGGTCTCCTTGCAAAAATAACGTGTGTCAGTGGTGCAGTTGAGTCCGGATGATGGGTGGGGAAAGATGTGCAGACGTCCAAAAACCTGTCCGGTTTGAGTAATCGTTGCTCTGCCGACTGGTTAGTTACGCGACGATTCTAGAGGGTAATCGCGGGGTGAGTACGTGTTTTACTCTTGAAGAAGTCGAAGCGTGTGCGCTGGCAGCCGGGCACTTAGACTGGTGGGCATGCGCTCAGAACTTATTGGTTTCGGAACCCTTGTACAAGCCGGCAAAGACAACCCAGATATTTACCGCACCGCGACCCTTTCGGCCCTGGAGGCCGGGTATCGCACTCTTGATACCGCGCTGCGCTATGAAAACGAAGTCCAAGTTGGTCAGGCGATTGCCCAGTCGGATGTGCCGCGCGAAGACATCAAAGTGACCACGAAGATCCCGGGCCGTTTCCAGGGATACCACGAAGCGAAAACGTCGATCATTCGCTCGCTGATTGACCTTGACCAGGCTTACGTTGATGCCGCACTGATCCACTGGCCGCTGCCACATCAGCACAAATATGTGGACACCTGGCGCGCGATGATTGAAATGCGTGACGCCGGACTGATTCGTACCATTGGGGTGTCGAACTTCTTGCCCGAACACCTGCAGCGCCTAGCGGATGAGACCGGTGAAATGCCGGCGATTAACCAGGTTGAGATGCACCCGTATTTCGGTCAGGCTCAGCTGCGCGCCTTCCACGAAGAGCACGGCATTCAGACGCAGGCGTGGTCGCCGCTGGGCAGGACGACGGATATGATCAAGGACCCGGTGTTGGCCAAGGTTGCCGAAAAGCACTCGGTGACCCCGGTTGAGGTCGTGCTGGCGTGGCATGTGCACCACGGTTCGGTTCCGGTGCCGGCGTCGTCGAATCCTGAACGCCAGCGTGCGAACCTGCACTTTACCGTTGAGCTGGATGACCAGGATATTGCTGAGATCGATGGTCTGGAACGCGGCCGGATCTATCAGGATCCGGCAACCCACGAAGAGTTCTAGCCCACGAGGTCACTGGCATCTGGCGGCTAGGTTGTGGAATCGAAATTGACCCGCTCGGTGGCGGTGGCCTCAGCTAGGTCGTGCCAGAGTTCGATATCTTGGGCATTGGGGAGTTGTTCTAGGATGTTTTGCCACGCAGCCCAGGGGTGCATGATCGCAAGTGCGTGTTTGGTCCGGGAGAACATACCGCCCGAAGAGACCGGGGCAAGGATTCCTGCGGGTGTATCAATCCAGAACATGTCGTGGTCAATGATTCCATCAACACTGAACAGTTTGATACTCAACATCATGAAACGTAGACGACCAGCAGCAAGGTGTGCTGAGATCTCGGGCAGGGCTTGGGCGGTCAGCCTGGTCAATTCATCATGGGCTTTGCGGCGTTGTGTTTCGTCCATACCGGGAGCGATGTTGGTGAGCAGTCGAGGCTTCACCGGAACCTGAACTGTGTCCGATACAGGAGACAGTGGGCCTAAGTTCGTGGCGTCAAATACTTGCTCGTATAAAGTGCCCCCACTCGTCAGCTCCAGGGTGGTCGTTTCCAGCGGTGTGTTATGCATGGAAATGATGCCGTGGCGACTGCCCCACAGCACGGTGCTTGAGGACGGTTCTTGTTCCAAACCGTCCCACAGCATGACGCTCAGGGTCATCGCTGTCTCAGCAAGAGCTGAAAACAGGAGACCATACCTGGGACCAGGTTTGCCGGCGGCGATGATCGGTCGTCCATGGTGGTCGGCAACGGTGGCGGTGTCATCAATGGCACGGCGCCCGTACCCGGGCCCGTCTGGCAGTGTTGCCTCCAACAGTTCCATGAGGTGATCGTTATTCAGAACGCACACCAGGTGTGGCTGGGTCATGGTCGGATTTTCCGTTCTAAACAGTATGCGATGGCCTGGCTGTTGCCGATCCAGTGGGCATCGGCAGTGGCCCAGGTGACCGTCAGGGTGGATTCTTGGCCGTCGGCTCGCGAAATAAACTGTGCCATCGTCACCGGGACGCCTTCAGCGGTGGTGTACATCGCTAATCGATAGACCGCAGGCTCCGGCGTCAGACCCATGTGCTGGACCGCAAGATCGATGAGCCGGTACCCGGTCATTTCTTGACGGTAATACGCATCAACCTGGTGCTGGTCTGCAAGTACTTCCTCCACGGTCATCCGGGTGAAGCCGTCCGGCAAGGCCGCAGTGAGCAGCGTCAGATTCGGGTTGAATCCCAATGTTTCGGCCTGATCCGCACGAGCTACTAGTGCCCCGTCGTTGGCGCCCGAGGTGTCAACGCTCCACCCCTCCGGAATCCGCAAGACCCAGGGCATACCGGGTTCATCAACGACCAGAGCGTTGCCACCCAAATAGTCAGCCTCGTCGTGTGGCATCATCAGCTTCCTCCATTTGCAGACATACTCCAAATGCCGACCACCAAGACCACAGCCACAGTGCCGACGGCGATGAGGGTCCCCGAAACATTGGCCGATATTTCAGATTTCTTGACTTGGGGATCTTGCCATCGGCGCTTCCGGGCGACACGTTTCAGTCTGCGGTGTTCCCGGTCTTGTGTGCGAATCCACTTCGGCACAAGAAACGGTGGCATCGGCACGCCAAATAATGTCAGTAGAAAGGCTGGTCCTACAATAAATACTGCGAAAAGCATAGGAATGCCCAGGACCAGCAAGAGAGCATCTGGAAGGCCATGGTGCTCCGCAAACGTGCCTACGCCTGTCGTCCCGAGCAAGGTGAGCGAAATTGGGATGGCATACAGCAGTGATGCTCTGGCCCAATCGTTTTCTGGCCAAGTGGCCGATGCGTTGGGTTTGAGCAGCCATCTGATCCAGAAGACCAGGACAACTATTACTGTCAACCCGCCAAGAAGTTCCCAAATTTTCATGATTTCCCGAACATCCCGCCAAAAAAGTCGCCAACCGCTTTCGCGCCATCGGCTAATCCCTTACTCGCGGCGTCGAACGTATCGGCTGCACCCCGGGCAAACTTGCCACCAAAGTCTTTTGCCATGTCACCGATCTTTTGGCCGACTGCTGTGCCTGCAACGCCCCCGATGACACCACCAACGAAGCCACCAATCACGGTGCCAGCCCCCGGGGCTATCGCTGAACCGATGGCCGCTCCCAGAGCCGCACCACCCCAGGCACCAATACCTGTATGCCCGGCTACTGAGATTCCTACTGTAGCGGTACGACCGACTTTCTCCGAGGTGCGCATATTCGGGTCTTGTGAGTCCTGCTGCCATTGATCGTACCCACTAAAGATTCCAGCCATACCAGCGCTGGCAGGGCCCAACACTTTACCAAAGTTGCCCCACCTTTGGGCAGCTTTCGTAGAGTCCTTTGCTTTATTCTTTTTCGGGGTTCGTATTTGGGTCAGGTTCTGAAAGACCCTTCCCCGGAAAGAACTCGGACGTTGATGTGGCTTCGCGAACTGGCCAGTGTTGTGAGCATCCCAATTGCGATAATCTGTGGCCCAAGAAATGAACTTCTGGGTGGAAGGAAACCGTTTTCCAAGCCGCCGGAGCGGTTTTGGCAACCACCCAACCTTTGTGTTCACAGGTTTCGTAAGTCGTTCCATCCGAGCGCGCTGCGCAGGGTCTGCCATGTAGGTCATCCCCGCCGAAGCGGCCCAGAGAGACTGATCCCAACCATTCGGTAGGATGCCCGGTGGCGTGAGCATCAGCTTTTCGTCTAGCCAGTTCCATGTGGCTCCAGCTATCGATACGAACTGGTCGGCTATGTCTTTTAGCCAGGTGACGTCAGCCTGATTTTCTTGTAGAAGATCTTCGAAACCGCCAATGAACGAGTTACTCCCGATCGGGACCCACGAGCACGATCCAGTAAAATTCAGCCAAGCATTCCGCAATTGGACCTGCTCATGGCCGAGCTGAATGTCCAGGCTATGTGATTGTTGTACAAAGGTCCGCAAACGCTCAGGAGCAGCCGAGACCCGACCGTTATCACCGCTGATGGCAGCACGATTGCGTTGAGGACATTCAAATGCGGAATGAATCGGGGATGGCACGATGCGGTCGGCTGACGGTTTGGGATCCCATGGCTCCAGAAACACTCCTCCGGCGGGAACAGTAACACGCTGGATTTGGCGTGCTGTTTCTCTGTCCCACCAGGCAGCAAGATTGGCTTGTCGTGATTGTTCTTGTTCATATTGCCACTTGGCCTCCTGCAGTTGTGGAACGAGATCTTCCAACACGCCAGCGAGTCTACCTCGAGCTTCGGACTCTGCCACACAGTTCTGGGTAAATGCCCGAGCATACCCGCCAGAGAAATCCTCCAACGCTTGGGTCATGAGATGTTCTCGGATGGGGCCTTGTGCTCGTAACTTACCAGCGGTATTTTTGGCAGCAGATATTAACTGATCAGCTGTCGCGACACTAAACGCCACCACCAGATACAACCCTTCCGATCAAACGAACCTGTGCCAGTGTATGACATCAAACCGGGACAACAGCAAATCGCGCCAATTGTTTTTGCGTGCGATCACCATCTCCAGTTGTCGGCGTCCACTAGAATGTTGATGATCAGCCAGTTAGGCGGGACTGGGCCGTAGTAACTGCTTGGGTATGTGACAGATGTTGGTAGGGGCCAGAGGCGTCGAATTCTGAACGACAGCTCGCGAATCTGCACTTCACGGTTGCACTGGAACACAAGAATTTTGATGCGATCTAGCGTCACTCCATTGGGCCGGCATATCCACTGTTAGCGCGGGACGTATGAGGTGATTGATGGGGCTTGATTTGTGCGAATGGTAGAACTCTTGGAGAGTCTACGACTGTGTGGCTCGAGCAGTACTCATCAGTTTCCTCCATTTGTAGATATACTCCAAATGCCGATAACCAGGACTACAGCCACGGTGCCGACGGCGATGAGGGTTCCCGAAACATTGGCTGATATTTCAGATTTCTTGACTTCAGGATCTTGCCATCGGCGCTTCCGCGCAAGACGTTTCAGTCTGCGGTGTTCCCGGTCTTGGGTTCGAATCCACTTCGGCACAAGGAATGGGGGCATCGGCACGCCAAATAACTGCAGTAAGAAGATCACCGGCAGCACAAAGATTGCGCAAGCTCCTGGAAGGCCCAAGATCATCAGCAGGAGGGCCTCTGGGACACTGTGGTGCTCAGCGAAACTATGGACTCCCGCCATTCCAAGTACGGCTAGAAAATATGGGATGCCGTACAGCAGCGATGCTCGCGCCCAATTATCTTGTGGCCAGGTAGCTGATGGGTTGGGTTTGAGGAGCCAGCGGATCCAGAAGATCAAAATGACCAGCGCTGTCAACCCGCCAAGGAGTTCCCAAATTTTCATGATTTCCCGAATACTCAGCCAATAAAGTCGTCAACGGCCTTCGCGCCGTCGGCTAATCCATTACTCAGGGTAACGAATATATTTGACGTCGAATTCGATGCCGCAGAAATCGTGGCAATTGATGAATCGGAGCGCGACAGGATCTATATGGATCCGGCACCCACGAAGAGTTTTAGGCCCTACAGAGCGTTTTCGACGAGCTCGCCGGTGATCAGGCGTTCGGCTACACCGGTGAGCATGTCAACGCCAGCCAGCATGTCCGCATCGGTGGTGAATTCTTTTTCGTTGTGTGAATAGCCGTCGCGGCTTGGCACAAACAGCATCACAGTGGGGACTTGTTCTTTGAGGTTTGTGGAGTCGTGACCGGCAACCGTCTTAATGTATTGGAACGGTTCATCGAGCTCGCTGGCCACTTCTTCAGCGAGTTCAAGACCGGCGGCGTGGTACGGCATCAGACCCCACTGGTGGGTGAGTTCTTGAGTGATCTCGACACCGGCGACGGCTTCAATCGCATTGCGCTGTTGTGCCAGTACGACTTCGGCGTCGGCAAGTACCGTGGTGTCAACCGAGCGCAGATCCAGGTTGATGGTAACTTCACCGGCATAGGTGACCGGCGAATTCGGGAACAACTCCAGTGTGGACACCGAGGTGTGCAGCAGGCCTTCGGGGAACTGGTCGACAAGTTCCCGGGCTGCGACAATGAACTTCGCGGCACCATACAGTGCGTCTTTGCGCTGTTCCATTGGGGTGGCACCGGTGTGTCCCTGTTCGCCCGTGATAGTGACGGCGTATTTTTTGGCACCCCACGTGGCATCCACAAGCCCGATGGTGTTACCTGCGCGTTCCAGGATCGGGCCCTGTTCAATATGGATTTCGGCGTAGGCTGCGGCCTGCGGAGCCGAATCACAACGGTGGACCTCCTCGGCGGCAAGCGCGTCAGCAACACTGACTCCGGCCTTATCCGTCACGGCAAGTGCCGCCTCGAGCTTCAAGTCGCCGGTGTAGACGCTGGAGCCCATCATCGACGGTGCGAAGCGGGAACCTTCTTCGTTGAACCAATTGACGACCGCTAAGTTCAAAGCCGGGGTGAGTTGGCCAGCGTCAATTTTCTCCATGACACGACGGGCTGCGTGAGTAGCGGCGAGTACACCGTAGGCGCCGTCGAATTTTCCACCCATTGGCTGCGAGTCGAGGTGGGAGCCCAATAGAACGTAAGGGGCTCCGGGAATATATTCCTTGACGCCGAATTGGTTGCCAATAGTGTCTTGGTACTCGGTGAGGCCTATGGCGTGGAAAGTATCGCGTAGCCAGGCCCTGGTTTGAAGGTCAGCGGCTGTACCGGCCTGCCGGTCCACACCGCCGCCTGCGGTCGCACCGACGGCGGACATGTGTTGGAAGTCAGTCAGAAAATCACGTGATGTCATGGGTTCCTGGGGTTAGTGGGCGTCGAGTTGGCCAAATTCAATGACGCCGCCGACCATGGTGGCAACGATTGGGATGTGGGCGACCTCGGCGACGTTCACATGCAGAGGATGCGCCCCAAGGACGACCAGATCAGCGAGATAACCGCTGGCCAGCGTGCCTTTGTTGTGTCCCCACCCGGTTGCCCGAGCAGATCCAACGGTATACGCGTGCAGAGCCTCGGCAACGGTAATGCGCTCGTCGATCCCGTACAGGTTGCCTGCTTCGGTAAGTCGTTGGGCGAAAGCTTGGATGACAGCAAGTGGTGCCCCGTGAGCGACCGGGCGGTCCGAGCTTCCAGGCAGGATCATACCAGCGTCGAGCAATCTTCGTGCCGGATACGACAGCGTGGCGCGATTTGGGCCAAGATTGTGGAACATCCCCTCGCCAAATACGGAAATGAAATA
>NZ_DYXC01000078.1 GCF_020742345.1 Enteractinococcus helveticum
AAACCTCGACCTGAGGCTGCCTTTACCCCGTTGAAGTCAGGATCTGAAGTTGACGTTGTTGGTAAAGCCAAGCGCGGGTTAACCGGCACCAAGATCAGGTATTGGGCTGATTCACAGATTTTCACCCCCGAGGCCCGTTTCCTCTATGAAGAATTAGAACAACGCGCACGTCAGACAGCATTCTTGGTACCAGGACTGCGCATCACTATTCGGGACGAACGTAGCATTGCGGATCCAGCCAGTGATGGTCAACCCCGAGAAGAAGTCTTCCAATACGACGGGGGCATCGCTGAATTCGTTGATCATCTGTCCCAGCTGAATCCGGTAACGGATGTCTGGCGTCTGCATGGCGAAGGTAACTTTAGCGAACGGATACCTGTCTTAGACAGCTCAGGACAGGCCCAAATGCAAGATGTCGAACGTACCTGTGAAGTTGACGTTGCCCTACGGTGGGACGTTGGCTACGATACGAAAATTCGAAGCTTTGTGAACATCATCGCCACTCCAAAGGGTGGCTCTCACATGACTGGCTTTGAACAAGCCCTGACCAGAGTATTCCGCAAGACCGTCGAAACGAATGCCCGTCGCTTGAAAGCAGGCAACGACCGGGTCGAAAAGGATGATATCCTCGCCGGTCTGACTGCTATCGTGACCGTGCGTTTGTCAGAACCCCAGTTTGAAGGACAGACCAAAGAAGTCCTGGGCACACCGGCGGCTCGTAAGATTGTCTCGAAAGTAGTTGGTGATCAGCTCACTGAGATCTTGGCGTCACGCAAACGTGATGTCAAACAGCAGGTCGACAGTTTGCTAGAAAAGATTGTCGCTGAGATGAAGTCGCGTATCATGGCGCGTACAGCTAAAGAAACCCAGCGACGAAAGACCGCGTTAGAAACTTCTGCGCTGCCAGCAAAACTCGCTGACTGCCGATCGGATGACATTCAGAACACTGAACTGTTCATTGTTGAAGGGGATTCAGCGCTGGGGACGGCCAAGCTTGCCCGGTCCTCGGATTATCAAGCGTTGTTGCCCATTCGAGGCAAAATCCTCAACGTTCAGAAAGCCTCCGTTGGAGAGATGCTCAATAATGCCGAGGCATCAGCACTCATCCAGGTCGTTGGTGGGGGATCTGGACGAAGTTTTGATCTTGAGTCTGCGCGGTATGGCAAAGTCATTTTAATGACCGATGCCGATGTTGACGGCGCACACATTCGGACGCTATTACTCACACTGTTTTTCCGTTACATGCGCCCCATGGTCGAAGCCGGGCGCGTGTACGCAGCTGTGCCACCCTTGCACAGGATTGAGGTCATCAACCCTGGTTCAAAACCCAACGAGGTCATTTACACCTATTCTGAACAAGAGCTGCACACGCGTCTGAGCCAGCTTGAAGCTGAGGAACGAAAGATCAAAGAACCTATTCAGCGGTATAAGGGGCTGGGCGAGATGGACGCCGAACAGCTAGCTGAAACCACAATGGACCCACAGCACCGCACCTTACGACGGGTCAACATTGATGAACTTGAGAAGGCTGAGGAGATCTTTGAACTACTCATGGGACGACACGTGGCACCCCGTCGAGATTTCATTATTTCAGGGGCCGAAGAGCTCGACCGACAAGAAATCGATGCCTAGCGCTGGTAGTACTGCGCGGTGAGGCGGAAACCCTCTTCTAAAGAGATCCGCGGTTTCCAATCCAGTACTTGCTGTGTTCGGCGCTGATCGAACCAATGTGCTGTCGACATCTGTTCAGCCAGAAAACGTGTTAGTGGGGGTTCATCCCCACGCTTTTCAGCATTCCAAAATGATTCGATGACACTACCTGCGGTCTTCGCCAGTCCGGAAGGCAAATTCAGCGTCGGTTCATGCGCCCCGCCGGCGGTAGCAATGCGACGAAGCATCTCACCAATAGGTCGGGGCTGTCCATTGGTCAAAACCAGGGCCTCACCGTGAGTGCGGTGCACCGCCGTAAGACCCGCCACGACCGCTTCGACAGCGTTGACCAGGAATAATGTATCAACGAGTGCGGTGCCACCATCCAGTAGTGGCAAGCGATGCCGTCGTGCCCGGTCAATTATTCGTTCCGTAAGTTGGGTGTCGCCGGGACCCCACATCAGATGTGGTCGCAGCACCAGGACCCGAAAATCATCGGAATCTGCTGCTAGCGCGAGCAATTCTCCTGCCGCTTTGGTCATAGCATAATGACCACGTGCGGCTTCTGGGTTAGCTGGGCCAGCCCCTTCGCCAATGATCGAGGCGCCACTGTGTGCCACGGAGGGCGATGAGATGTGTACCCACCGGGAAACACCTGCCTGCTGGGCTGCTGATAACAGAGTGCGGGTGCCTCCGATATTGACGTGTTCATATTCCTCACGCGGCCCAGAGACTGAGACTTTTGCGGCGATATGAACCACGGAGTCCGCGTCGGCTACGGCTCGTGCCACCGCATTGGGATCGGTGACTGATCCTCGAATTTCTTGGACACCATCAAGACCGGACGCTGAGCGCTGCAGCACGGTCACATCGGCTCCCGCTTGGACTAGTGCACGGGCGACTCCGGAGCCCAAAACGCCCGATGCGCCGGTCACTAAGACCCGCGATCCGGCAAAGTCGTCGGTGTGATACTCAAAATCCACGGCTGCAGTTGGCATTAGCGCTACGTCACCTTTCCACCGGCCAGGACCCGCGACGCCCATTGAGCAAGCGCTGGACGGTTGATCTTAGAGTTGTGTCGAATATCGACCGGAACATTGTCTGTGATCAGGACCGCTGCGATATCAATATTGGTCGTGCCTCGTACTGCATCGGTCAGCTCCGTGGGAGCAAGTCCTGGCTTCAGTGTCGAATCTGTGGGTTCAATGACGGCCACCACTGCTTGGGTTCCGACCGGACCCACACCGACGATGGCAACCCGTCGTACTTCCGGTAAGCGTTGGATGTCGTCTTCTGGGCCACCGGGACCAAGGGCTCCGGTCGGGGGTGTCACAATGTGATAGGTGCGCCCTTCGATCCAGAGGCGCCCGGCAGCATCAAAATGGCCGATATCGCCGGTACGGTGCCACTGCAAACCATCGACGTCGTCGACGCGGGTTTGACGGTTGGTGTTGTAGAGCTTGTCATATCCTGCCAACATGTGTGGCGTGGAGATGACAATTTCGGAGAGTTGCCCGACAGCGTCGCCTGGTTCCAGGAGTTCGTCGGCGGGACGTCCCAGGAAGTCCAATGGGGCCATGGCAACTCTGACGACGTCAAGCGGTTTGCCCACACAGACGCCGCGATCTGGTTGGTCGGCGATGGCATGCTGGGTGTGATGATCGATGTCGGTGACCAGCAACGATTCAGTCATCCCGTAGGGGGAGTGGAATTCGGCATGCGGTACCAGCTGTAATACATCGTCCATCAACTGGACGGGAACCGGTGCTCCGGCGGAGAGCAGCATGGAAATTTTTTCTAGGGCTTTGTGGTGTTCGGCGGTCAGCTCATTGGCGGTGTCGACCACATTGTGCAATGCTGCAGGCGAGGCGAAGATCATGGTGGTGTCTCCTGCGATCGCAGCATCGGCAAGCGCAGTTGCGGTGAGGGTCGCCGGTTTTGTGACGGACATTTTGGGAGTCACAGATGTTGCACCGATGGCCGGACCTAGCAGCGCGAATGGCGCAAATCCGGCGAGCAGGCTTGATCCTGGAGCCACCTTGAGCGTGTGCTGTAACAGCTGGGTCAACGCCGAGAGTTTTTGGTGAGTATAGCGCACGCCTTTTGCGGGACCGGTGGAGCCAGATGTGAATAACACGGCCGCTTCTGCTGACGGTTCAGGGTCAGGATGGGTCTCGGTAGGTTGGTAACGCTGGCCGGCATATTCGGTGGCGAAGCGATACAAGGAACCGGACAGTCCTAGTGCTCGGTGAGCCAGCGGGTCCATGGTGTGGACACTGAGACGCTTACCCGGCAAGTTGGTGGCTCGAGCTAGGCTAAGCCCCGGAGTTTGGCCGATGATCCACGAAGGGGCAGCCGAACGGATGGCGCGGGTCATGCCCTTGATACCGAGACCCGCATCAGTGACCACCGCGACGCCGCCTACTCGCAGCACGGCATATAGAGCAGCGGTGAGATCACGCCCGGGCTCGACCAGCATGGAAACACGGTCTCCAGGGCGCATACCGGCCTTTCGCAGGCCGATGGCCATGGCATTGACAATTTCAGCAAGTTTTGCCCAGCTGACCTCAAAGGGATTGCCGCCGCGATCGGTCACGGTCATGTCGACCATGGCCGTTGTTGAGGAGTCAGCCCACCGATCCAGGTATGTCCACAGTGGGCAATAGGTACCAACTGCTACAGATCCCTTAGTGGATGTTGGATCCGGGGTGATGGCGCCGGGACCGTCAAGTTGTTGCTGGATCCAACCGAAGATGGGTTCGACAATATCGCGGTCCTCAGCCAGCAGGTGTCCAGCGTTATTATAACGATGAATATCGATGTGTTGGATGCGTTGTAATAAGTCGAGTTGATACCGGTCGAGGAACACGGGATCTTTGGCACCCCATAACAATAGTGCTGGGGTCGGGGTGTTTGCCAGGTTGTCGGCTACGCGCCGCAAGGCGGGTCGTGAGCGGTGGCTCTCTTGCGCCGGGATGTCAGCAACGAATCCGCCAATGCCGCCTCGACGGCTTCGGTGACGATAGGGGGCTTTATACGCGGTTTTAATAGTTCGGTCCAGCGGCGGAGTGCCCAGTGCTAGCGTGGTGTCTAAGAATGCGGAGGTGGCCACCGTTGAACCAGGCAGGAGCGGTCCGGCCAAGGCTGCCTGTAATGGTGCTGGGATGGGATCTGCTTCATCATGCCAGACCGCGGTGTTCAGCGAGATCATCCCGGTCGGTGTGAGTCCAGAACCTGCCTGTCGGAGTTGATCATCGGCTGCCCAACCTAAGGAAACGACGCCGCCCCAGTCATGGCCAAGGCTGAAAATTGGGGGTGTTGGGCTCGTACCTAACAGGGTTGCCAACAGGGCATCTAGATCGTTGATGCGTTGATCAAGTGTGCGATAGGTGGTGGTGGCGCCTGCAGCGGAAGGCAACGCTTCATGCGTCAGACGTTCAGAAAAGCCCATGTCGAGCTGGTCAGGGGCGATGACCCGAATGACCGGGGCTTTCGGCGCGCCGGGGCCAAGGTTTAAGTTGCCCTGTGCTGCGTCAATTCCAGCCTGGGCCACCTTGCGCCACAAATAGGACCAGGTGGGGTTGCCATGGACCGCAACGATGATGGCATCTACGTCATCGGAGCCATACCCGTGATCTGCTAAGACGTCAGCATTATCTAAGACATGGAACCTACGGGTGCCGTCGAAGGTTTGAACGTCAACGAGTCGTGACCACCGAGGATCCCACCCCGGCAGGTCTTCAGGAGCAATAATTGCATGTGGAAAGTGCGCCGGTTCTGCGGAGATCATGGGGGAAGAGGTCACCACTCTATTTCTAACATTGCCACGTTGAGTCCGGATCCTACACCCATGGTGAGAATACGATCCCCTACTTTGAGGGAGTCGAGTTCTCGAGCCAAGGTAATGGGCAGGGCAGCCGGGCCGATATTGCCCAGTTGTGGGAAGGTTATTGGAATCCTTGTGCGGTCGATGCCAGCGGAATCGATGATCGCATCGGTATGCATTTGCGATACTTGGTGGGTGATGTAGCGATCCATGCTGCGCCAGTTCCAGTCGGCTGGGGTATCGTTCCAGGCATCCATGACAAGTTCGAGACCATTTTCTAACAGGGCACCAGAATCGGTGTACATCCCATCGTGACCACCTTGGCACAGCCCGTGGTGTTGCGTTCCGGCGCGGGTAACTCCGCGCAGAATTTTGTGGCCTTCAGGGTGCTGGTCAGCCCGACCCAATACTACGGCAGCTGCTCCAGAGCCCAGGGTAAGGGAAGCGAATTGCTGCATGAAATTATCACGAGTGGTCTGATCGCTTAGCAGGTTTTTGACGGTTGATTCTTGAACATTTTTTGCATCTTCACCGGCAACCACCACGGCGTAGTCAATTTGGCCTGCATCAATCAGGGTCGCTGCTAGATCCATGCCATTGACAAAACCAAGGCAAGCATTGGTGATATCGAAGTTGGTAGCCCATGGCGCCAGGCCCATCGTGTTGTGGATTTGTACCGAGACAGCGGGTTCAAGCTGGGTGCGAGTCACCGAGGTGTTGATGAGTAGTCCTACAGCGTCAGGAGAGACTCCGGCCTCGGCCAGGGCTTTGACCCCGGCTTGGGCTGCACCGTGGACGTAGTCTTCCGGACCTTCCCACATGCGACGGGCCGTGACCCCTGCGACACGTTCTAAAAGCCGTTTTGGAAGGCGGAGGCGTTTGAGCACGGCCGCGAGTCGTTCGTCGAGCATATCCGATGTGACTTCTAGCGGGGCGGTCACTTCGACCACAGAGAGTAAAGCCGCGTTGTGGTGAATTGAAACCGCAT
>NZ_DYXC01000079.1 GCF_020742345.1 Enteractinococcus helveticum
GGCCAGGAAAGTTCTTGATATTGCACTGACGGCCAACCCTGCGCCATTACGCCACCTTTCACACCTAAAATCCTTATTCGGAAAATAATCTGAACTTTTCCCAATAAGGAGCTTATTGGGAAAATTAGTCTAGCGCGGTCATTGAGGTATCAGGTTGACTTCTGTTTTAGGGTATGACCATCGCCGGTACGATCCACGCGGTGAACGCAATGGTCAGCACCAGAATGCCAAGGGCTGCGACCAGGTGGATTTTCAGATGATCGCGCATCACGGCAATAAATTCTCGAATGATCGCGCTGGGTAGGTAATACCAGGCGGTTGGTGCGCCCACGACATGCGCTCGCAGCCCCAGCTGGCGAGTCAGCAGTGCGGCACGGAAAACATGATAGCTACTGGTCACCACCGTGACGGGTGCACTGGCATCGGGCAGTAGCTTGCGCGAAAACTGTAGGTTTTCTTCGGTATTGGTTGACTGGTCTTCGGCAATGACGTGCTCGGGGGCAACACCGTGTTCAATGACGTAGTCTCGCATAGCAACACCTTCGGCCACGGGTTCGTCGTCGCCCTTGCCGCCCGAGGTGATGATGACTGGTTCGTCGGCGTCGTCATGACGTGCGGTGATTCCGCGTTTCAACCGGGAGGCCAGTAATGGTGGAACTTTGCCGTTGATCAGCCCGGCGCCCAGAATAATGATGGCCGAAGAGGGCAGCTTTGGTTTGCGCCAGCGGTAGGCCAGGGAGGCGATAATGAACGCGGCGAAGCAGCTGGCGGTGTAGGTGATGAGCAGGAGTACAGCTGTGTAGGTGCCGTATTGCAGCTCGTAGGCCAGGTCGTCGCGGACGAGCTCGGCGGGCTCAATGACCGCCAGCGCGGTTGGCAGGAAGAATAGCGCCAGGCCGGCAAGCAGTGAGAGCATGTTGCCCAGGCTGCGGGATTCCCGGCGCAGGGTGGTAATACCGGCCCACAACAGGAAGCCCACCAGAAGTGGGTAGCCAACAGCGGTGCCCAGTCCGATGGCGAGGAGCGAGGCGCCCAGCGTGATGGCCAAGAGGATGGGCCAGTCGGCGAGCAGGTACAACAGCAGCCCCGCGGACAATAGCGTGGCGCCGGTGCCGATAATGGTGTAGCTGTAGGCGGCGATGCGACGGGGGTCTTTGGAAATGCGCTGGATTCCGAGGCCGGTTGCCAGCAGACCCAGGATGCCGAAGACAGCCGTGACTACCGTGATGATGGTCATGGAAGTCAGTGTACTGGCAAGCAGCTTTACCCCCGGTTGATTGATGCGCTTTGAAGGTGCTGGCGAAGACGCCCGGGGTATCCCGGGTCCAAGCTAGACCAGGGATTTCAGCACCCGGCAACCGGCCGACCGACAAAACCCGTTGCCCCCACTGTTGGCTTTGACCGTGAGGCTGCGGAGCTTTGGGCTGGGTTTCTTACTGCCAGTGCATCGAGTTGTCTTTGGCTGTGGTTACTCTGTGAATAACGCGCCGGCTTTCACAGCGGTATCGACGAGCCCGTAGCCTAAGCCCATGATGACGATCAGAGCCAGGATGACGGCGATGGTGCGATAGGTCTGGCTGACTTCGGTGGTGGGGGCTCCGGTAAATTGTGGTGAGGTGCTCATAGGGGACTCCTTAGCGGTGTAGCTCGTATTCGACGGTGTGTTCGATGGTGTGTTTTTCGGCAACTGGGCGCATCAGAATGTTGGCGATCAACCCGATGGCCAGTAGACCGACCATGATGTACATGGACACGGTGTAGAGGTCGGGGCCTTCGGCGCCTGCGATGGCTTGGGATTCGACCACGCTGTTGACGATTAGTGGTCCGGCAATACCGGCGGCAGCCCATGCGGTGAGGATGCGACCGTGGATGGCGCCGACTTGGTAGTAGCCAAACATATCGCGCAGGTAGGCGGGCATGGTGGAGAATCCGCCACCGTAGAAGGACAGGATGAAGATCGCAGAGAGAATAAAGATGATCAGCGATCCGTTGCCGATAAAGGCGATGAGCAGATAGAACAGAACGCCAACGCCCAGGTAGAGCAGGTAGACGTTCTTGCGTCCGATGTAGTCGGAGGCGGTGGACCACACGAAGCGGCCGGCCATATTGGCCAGCGACAGGATGCCTACGAAGCCGGCTGCGGCTGCTGCGGTGACGCCGGGGAAGTAGTCTTGGATCATTGGGGCGGCATTTTCCAAGATACCGATGCCTGCGGTGACGTTGGTAAATAATATGATCCACAGGAACCAGAACTGCGGGGTTTTCAACGCCTGGTTGGCCGAGACGTTGAGGTTGGTTTGCATCGGGGCGGCTTCGGCGGTTGCTGGATCCCAGCCCTCAGGTTTCCAGTCGGGGTGGGGTAAGCGGATGACGTAGGCTCCGGCGGCGATAATGAACGCGTAGCTAATAGCCAAGGTAATAAACGTTGGCACCAGACCGGCGGCAAGATTTTCGGTTTCGGTTCCGCCACCGAATAGTGCCATCAGTGAGTTGGACATGGGGCTTGCAATCAGTGCTCCGCCACCAAAGCCCATGATGGCGAGGCCCGTGGCCAGCCCGGGACGGTCAGGGAACCATTTCATGAGCGTGGAGACCGGCGCAATGTAGCCGATGCCCAGACCGATTCCGCCGATGAACCCGTAGCCGAAGTACACCATCCACAACTGACCGGTCGCAATACCGAATGCTGCGACGAAGAAACCCACAACCCATGCGGTCCCGGCGACGATCATTGACTTGCGGGGACCGGCTTTTTCAACCCAGGTGCCACCAAAGGCTGCCGATAGCCCCAGCATGGCTATGGCTACCGAGAAGATCCAGCCGACAGACACCTCACCGACGTCAAACCGCGACATCAAGGGGATTTTGAAAACACTAAAGGCATAGACCTGGCCGATACATAAGTGGATGGCCAAGGCGGCGGCAGGAATGAACCACCTATTAAAGTTCTTTGGTGCTACAATTGCGGATTTATCTAATACGCTTGGCATATAGGTCCTCTCGCTGCGACTGTGAAAGTCATCAGCTTGAATTATCAATCATGCTGAGCATATTTTAGCCACATACATGTGTCAACAATCATACGAACTCGTATATTTCGTCACAAGAATATCAAAGAATAGGCAAATATTATCCGCGCTGTACAGCAGTGGAATAAGCTGATAGGCACAGCCCGCCTGTACGTTGGAGAGATTACGGATTTTGCTGCGTTAAGCGTGTTGACGGGGAGTCCGGGCTAAGAGCGACCGAAAGGGGACATGTAAAAAGTTTTTACATGTTCTCAGAACGTGTAAAGAATTTAGTGAATTTTTTACACGTCTTGGCGTTCATGAAAAAATACGTTAGTTTTTTTATGTGTCATGGTCCCCTGATTATCCATATAATGATCTCCCGTTATTGCCTCCGAAAGCCGATCTTGAAACCGTTCCAATTTTTAAGGCACTGGTGCCAGCGAGGGCGGAGCTCAGTGGACTCAATGAGGCCTTAGTTTCATTGCCGAATCCTGAGGTCTTCGTAAATTCATTAGCTCTGCTCGAGGCGCAGGCGAGTTCTGAAGTAGAGAATATTGTCACGACCACGGACGACCTATTCCGTGCTGATAGCTATGCCGCAGACGCCAGTCCGGCGACTCGAGAAGCGTTGCGTTATAAAACTGCTTTGTTTCACGGTCAGGATCATATCCAGAACCGTGCAGGTTTACTCACCGTTGGTTTAGCAGCCGAAGTCTGTTCGGAAATTCGCGGAACGATCACGACACTACGATGTGCCGAAGGAACATATATAGGTAATCCCGTCACAGGGAAACCTATCTATACGCCTCCGGCAGGCAAGCAGCTTCTAGAAACGAAACTTCAGAATTGGGCTGAATTTGTTAATAGTGAAACGGAGCTAGACCCATTAGTTCAAATGGCTGTTGCACATTACCAATTTGAAGCGATTCATCCTTTCGATGACGGCAATGGTCGGACCGGTCGGATTCTAAATGTGTTGATGCTGGTCGCCCGACAGTTGCTGCAAGCACCAATCCTGTATATCTCTAAGTACATCATCAGACATAAAAACGAGTACTATCGGCTGCTGAATGCGGTCACAGAACACGGGGCGTGGGATGAATGGGTGGTGTACATGTTGCATGCCGTGGAATCAACTGCCCGTTCCACGAGATTGAAGATCAAATCTATTCAGCAACTTCAAGCTCAGTTTATAGAACAGCTAACTGTTGATACTGGCACACATTACCCGGCGAATTTCTCTGAAGTTCTCTTCAGTCAACCATACTGTCGAGTGAAAGATGTTATTGAAGGTTGCTCTGTATCGAGGCCAACAGCAACGAAATATCTCAACGCGCTCGTGGACGCCGGGATGCTAGAAATCCATACTGCAGGTCGAGACAAATTATATGTCAATACATCCTTCATGAGTATTCTCCGAGCCGCCGAGAGCGATGTGTAAAAGATTTTTACATGTCCTCGCAACGTGTAAAAAAACCCGGCATATTTTTTACACGTGAGGCCCTGTTGCTGATCCGCGGCCTCAGTTCTTTTTCGGCATGAGTTGCGGATGCTGGGCTAAGCAATGGTTGAGAAGATCGATTCCAAGAAAACACTGGATGCTTACCGGGCAAAGCTTGGAGAATTTCGCGTCGTCGACGTCCCGACCATGCAGTATCTCATGGTCGATGGTCAGGGTGATCCGAACTCCTCGTCTGAGTATGCGCAGGCGCTGGAAGCGTTGTACCCGGTGGCCTGCAAAATGAAATGTATGAGTAAACGCCAGCTCCGGCGCGATTACGCCGTCCCACCACTAGGAGGTCTCTGGTGAGCAGATGACATGATCGCAGCTGCAAGCTACACAAGTAAATCCAAATGGCAGTGGACCGCGATGATCGTGGCTCCTACGCCGACGCGGGAGCTGTGGTTTCGCAAAACCGCCCCTGAAAACCTGTGGGCACTGTTACGCCAGTCCGTTCGCCCGATGTGGTTACGACGTCAAAGATACTGTGATCACGCAACGTCATGCCGGGTTCATATGATATTCATGGCGTTTTTGATCCGTATCATAGTATTTTGGTTTGTGCTGTGCTAAAACTAGGTGAAACTCCGTCTGCCCAGAACGGTCGGAGTATCACCATACACATACGGCTCGAATTGAGCCCTGACTCGAGGAGTGGCATGTCACAGCAACCTCCAAATTACCCCAACGGCCCCGGGAACATCCCGCCGCAATCCCCGGGACAACCCCCGTACCAATCAAGTGGTCCCCAGGGTGGCGACCCCAACAGCGTGGAAGCCAAGGGATTCTTCGCCGGTCTGTTCGACCTGAGCTTCCAAAGCTTCGTGACTATCAAGTTCGCGAAATTCATCTATCTCATCGTGATGATTGCAATCGGGCTGTGGGCGCTGTTCGGCTGGATCATCAGTGCGATTGTCATGATGACTCAGGAACCTATTGCAGGCGTGCTCTGGTTGCTGTTGGGCTGGATTCCTGTGCTGCTGGGTCTGATTTTTGCCCGCATTACGCTTGAATTTTATGTTGCCATGGCTCGTACCGCGCAGAACACCGGGGCGGCTCGTGTCGAGCTCGAGCGTATCCGGACCATGAACCGCTAGGAACACATCCACGCGGTTCACGCGCTCATGCAGTGCAGGCCCTGATCCTGACGTCTCGTCGGGATCGGGGCCTGCTGTCGCATCAAGAATATTTTGGCCCAGGCAATGTGTGGGTGAACAGTCTATGAATTTCAGTAAACCCCAGGTCGTGGCTGTTGATCACAGCAGAAATCGTAGAGCAGAATGTTGAGTTGGTCGCACTGGCCGAAGCTCAATCTCGTGAAGCATCGCCACATGAGGAGAACTGATACACCATGGCAGACAAGCACTACATAGGACTCACAATGCTGGGCGTCGTCTTGCTGACAGCATGCGGGACAACGCAGGAGCAAGCAAGCGAAACATCCGAGGCTCAACCCCAGCAGGAACACAGTACTACCGCTGCTGCTGAGGCCGAAGACTCTTCGGATGATCAACAGCAGGACGCTCCAGATGCCACGCGGGACTTGGCGGATGCGGTGGAGACCATTTCGTACCCGATGCAAGGATATGACGGCGAGATCACGATGGGCATTTTCCCACCTGAAGTGCAAGGTGAAACCATGCTGGTGTCTGTTGTATTTCAACCCGAATTTTCAGATGACAGCGCCGACGACGTGCGCTTCGCGGACTTACACGGCACTTCGGGACTTTCTGTGCTGATGCCGGTGGTCAGCGATCGACAGAACTTCACGGCCTATCATGTGCCACGAATGTCGACCAGTGACTTTGCACAAGGCAGTGGTTGGACCGGTGGCAGCGTTGGTGATGGCACGTGGGCTTCAGCGATTGGGGATGTCAAAGTGCAGTCTGGGGCACAATACCTGCATTGGGCGTATTTTCCTGCCCCAGTAGATGACATCGACACGGTGGATATCGCTGTGATTCCCGGAGTGCAAGAATTTCGTGATGTAGAGATTGACTGGGGTGCCACAGAACCTGGCGCTGGAGAAGAGGCTGCACAAGATGATGCCTGATCTCAAACGGCGTATAACGA
>NZ_DYXC01000080.1 GCF_020742345.1 Enteractinococcus helveticum
CTATCGATAAGATCAGAGCCGCGGATGCGCCAGCGTTGGGCGTGATCCTCTGGGCTGGGTGGGTGTTCTTGAATGCGCATCGGCAGCACAGCGAGCAGTGAGATGGCAGCGCACAGGGCGGTGAAGTTGAAGACCCAGACATCGGATGCCACCTCGCTGATCTGTACAGCGGCGAATGGGCCGATGGCCATGCCCAGCGTGGCGGCTAACGAATAGTAGCCCAGACCCTCGCTGCGGCGGCTTGTAGGGATGACATCAATGACCACCGAGGTGATAGCTGTGGAAATGATGCCGAACGCCGTGCCCTGGATAATGCGCAGCACGATCATCAGGCTGTAGTGATCAACCAACGGATAGATCAGCGAGCTGACAGTAAAGACGATCAGCGAGATGATCAGGGCGCGTTTCCGTCCGATGAAGTCCAGGTACTTGCCGATCACCAGACGCACCAGGCCTGCGCCGACCACGAATGAACTGGCCGCAAAGCCTGCTGCGGTGTCATTGGCCTGAAATCGGTCGGCAGCATACAGTGCCATGAATGTCATCAGAGCGACGAACACAATGTATGCGCCCAGCAACACGGTGAAGGCTAGGAAGTAGTCGCGGGTGAATAGCGCGTTCTTGGTTGTAGCAGTCATTTACTGAAACCAGACGTTTGACATATCCCCGGACCCATTTCACTCATAAATCGTTGGTTAACACAACGGTTTTAGCCACGATACTACTGATCGGCACAAAAGCAACACTGCCGACCAGATTCTTTTGAATCTCCCATTGTTTCAGGCGTGATCGGCGTGCTTGTATAGGGGTATCTCATTGCGCAGTTCGAAGCTCGACTTTGCGACACAGGAGTTTTTGTATGCGAATTGCAGTCGTAGGAGCAACCGGCAATGCCGGGACCGCAGTGTTGCGCCAGTTAGCCCGCCAGGACAGCGTCGAATCGATCCTTGGTATTGCGCGTCGGCTCCCAAATCAAGCATTAGAACCATATAGCCATGCGGAATGGCGCAGCATCGACGTCCAATTCGAAGACTCGCGTGCCGAACTGACCACCGCATTAACCGACTACGATGCGGTCATTCACCTCGCTTGGCTTATCCAACCCAATACAGAACGCGAGCTGCTGCGCCGCGTCAATGTTGACGGCACGAGACATGTGCTGGAGGCCGCAGCTGCCGCCGGCGTCAAACACATTGTTGTCGCCTCCTCGGTTGGGGCATACTCCGGGGTGACCGACAATCAATTACGTGATGAATCCTGGCCCACCAATGGCATTGCCAGTTCGCACTACAGCATGGATAAGGCTGCCCAAGAGCGCGTCATCGACGAATTCCAGATCAAACACCCCGATGTAACGGTGGCTCGCCTGCGCCCGGCACTGAAATTCCAGGCCAGCGCGGCATCAGAAATCCAGCGCTACTTTTTAGGCGAGTGGGTTCCGGTGCAGCTGTTACGTGCCGGACGGCCACCGATTATTCCATTTCCGAAAGAGGCCCGCGCGCAGGTGGTGCATACCGACGACGTCGCACGCGCCTACGTGCTCGCGGCTCTGACGGGTGCCGAAGGAGCATTCAATATTTGTGCCGACGATATTTTGACCCCGCAAATTATTGGGGGAGTGCTCACCGGAAATCCGAAATATGGTCGCGTACTGCCGATCCCGAGTAAGGCACTGCGGCCGTTAGTCAAGGCTGCGCACCGTTCCGGATTGCTGGCCGCCGATGAGGGCTGGCTGGATATGGCGGTGCATTCGCCGCTGATGGATAACACCCGAGCCAAACAAGAACTCGGCTGGGAACCTTTAAAGACCGCAGCTCAAGCCCTGGACGAACTTATTGAGGGTATGGCAGTCGGTGAGGGTCGACGTTCGGCGCCCATGCGCCCACGTCAACAGCGCTCGGTGGCACCGTTTGTCTTGCCGCCGAAAGGTCACCGGCTGCCCGATGATATTGATGCCATGGCGCTGCGCCAGTACATGGCCGACCATCTGGCAGGGGCCACCGCAGGGCGTGGCCGGATGGCACGACTTGCGAAGGCATTTGCGAATACACCGATGTATGGTGAGATTGCGTCGGTGGCCGATGAGGTGCGGCTTGAACATAAGTATTTGCAGAAGCTGATGAACCGTCAAGGCTTTCCCCGTCCCGGGATTTCGGCCCCGGCGCTGTGGGTTGGCGAGCGGGTTGCGCGGGTGAAATCATATTTCCCGAAGGAGCTCAAAAACGCCCCATCGGTGCTGGTATTAGAAACTGAACTGATGCTTTCGGCGGTGACCGGCAAGTTGCACGGTTGGAAAACCCTGCTGAATAATACCGCTGCTCTGGGTGTTCCGGCCAGTGTGTTTGAACAGCTTATCGAGGATACCGAACGCCAGTACGAAAAACTCCAGAAAGCTCACCAATATGTTCGGGCGCGGGCGTTCAAGAAGTGCTATGAGTCCCAGGACCATCCGCTGGACAGGGGCTAACGGCGTCCGTCTGTTATCTTGGGGCGATTGCTCCACGTGCATGACGACCGTGGGCGAACCAGTACACGATCAGACCGAGCATCACGATACTTGCCCCGGCCAGGTAGAGGCCGGTGTATCCGGTCAGCCCGATCATGAACCCTAACATGACCGGGCCGATCGCTAGGCCTGAGTCCAGGGCAAGGTAGTGGGTTGAGGTCGCGATGGGAATGCGGTTCGTCGTCGTCCGACTTATTCCCACGGCCTGCAAGCTTGGTAGTGCGGCACCGTGACCAAATCCGCCCAGTGTCGCGGCGATGATGAAATGCCACAGGCTGTCGGCCACCGCGATCACGGCCAGCCCGAGCACCAGTGCGAGCAGGGCTCCGGGCAGTACAGCGTTTTCGCCGTAGCGGTCGTGCATGCGGCCGGCGAAGAGTCGGACCACGAGCATGGCGAACGCCCAGACAAAAAAGAACATGGATGCGGTACTGGCCATGTCTAACCCCACCAGGTAGGCGGGCAGATAGGTCATGACAACGGAGAAACCGGTGGAGGTCAGCAGGCCGACGACGGCGATTGACAGCATGTTGAAATCGACCAGATCCGAGCCGCGAATGCGCCATCGGCGGTCGTATTCGTCCTGGGTTGGGGTGCGTTCTTTGACCGTCATCGGCAGCACCGATAGCAGTGCCACAATGGCACAAATTGTGGTGAAGCCGAAGACCCAGAGACTGGAGGCGCGTTCACTGAGTTGTATCGCGGCCAGTGGTCCAACCGCATTGGAGACCGTGCCGGCTAGGGAAATATACCCTAATCCTTCGCTGAGGCGGCCCAGTGGGATTAGGGTGATGACGGTGGAGCTGATCGTCGTCGAAGCAACACCAAAGGCTGCCCCGTGGATGAACCGGACGAGCACTAGCAGCGCGTAGCTATTCAGGATCGGGTAGATCAGGCAGGATAAGACGAATAGTGCCAGGGTGATGATCAGGGTGCGTTTGCGCCCGATGAAGTCTAAGTATTTGCCGATTAGGATGCGCGATAGTGCCCCGCCGGCAACGAATGAACTGGCCGCAAATCCAGCGGCGGTGTCGTTGACACTGAATTGCTTGACGGCATACAACGCCATGTAGGACATCAGGGTAATAAATACCAGGCTGATGCCGAGCATGACGACGAACGCCCGCAGATAGTCTGGCGTCCAGAGGCGTTGCTCGGAGGTTGAAGACATGAACCCTTACTACATAGGCAAAACAGCGGCCTGTTGATTTTCGTGAAAGTGTGGATCGGGGCGGCAATACTTGCACGGCCTTAAACGCCAGCATAATGGGCTACCCTGCTTCTGTTATAGCAGAGAGCGCTTTGGTCTGGGTCAAGCTTTTGTCATCAAAACCAATAAGAACTGCGTTCGTGAGCTCGCGAACCTGCTCGGATCGCCCTGTAAATAGGTGATGAAATTTGAATTTGCGCCTTCGCGAGAGCCCTGGTGAATACCCCAACTTCGCGTACCCTTGGAGACAATATTCGCCGGTGGAAGCGGATCGTTTTGAACTACACGATTTTCAGCCAAACTGCGGCCATTACCCCGTTTCGGTGCGGGCCAGTACTGCCCCACGCGCCTAGTAGTGGTAGGTGTCTGTCGGCGCGGAACTGTAATTTTCTGAAGTTGCAGGGCGGGTCCACTCGATGCCTAGCGCTTCGGCCAGCTCGATGATGCCATTGGAACGGGCAAGGCGGGGCAGATCTGAACCATTGCGAATCTGTCCGCCGTCGTTTTCAAACTCCGCCAAGAAGTCATGTGCCCAGGTGAGCTCCTCCTGTGAGGGGCTCAGGCCAGAGTTAATGGTTGCAGTTTGCTCAGGCAGCAGACATAGTTTGCCGGTAAACCCGAACTCAGAAGCGATGGAGGCTCCCTGAATCAAGTTCTTGCTGATCGTGCCCTGTGTTGGCCCATCGATCGGAGACGGCAACATTGCAGCTTTAGATGCGATCGTGAACTGGCTGCGCGCATAGGCCAACGCTCGCGGTGAACCGCCGAAACCGGTGTCTCTGCGAAAATCGCCCACCCCGAAGGCCAGGCGGAAGGTGCCGCGTGCTGCAGCAATCGAGTTGATGCGCTGTAAACCGCGGGCGGTTTCGACAAGCGCTACGATGGGCACTCCTGGCAGACGTGCAGCGGTTTCGTTGACGTGGTCGGTGGATTCAACCATCGCTAACATGACGCCCAACAGCCCGCCATTATGGTGTGGACCATCGAGCTCATGGCTGATGTATTTGGCTAACTCCGTGACGTCCTTTTCCCACCATGGTGTGCCATAACCATTGATGCGCACCCAGCCGGTGTGACCGGTGGTGAACTGGTCAGCGACGTGTTGAAGAGCCCGGTCCTTGTCTTTGGGCGCTACTGCATCTTCAATGTCGTAGAGGACGACGTCGGCCGCGGAATCTTCGGCGGCTTGAAAACGTTCCTGTTGTACGGCATTAACTAACAACCACGATCGCGCAAGATCCGCCTGAACTTTTTGACCCGGCGATGGAGAAACGTATGTGGTCATGATAGAACTGTTGGACACCAGATCTCCTTGAGATATCGCCCAAATTATTCGGCAATATGCGAGGTTGTAAAACTGTGGAAACTCGTTGTACAACAGTACCGTGACGCTCCAGCCTTAACCAAAGAATCAAGCTGCTGGGGCACGCGGTGTGCGTCATGTTACATGCCGCGTGTGGCTAGCGTACTTGTGAGCGTTGGTGAGTATGAGTCTTGGACAATGGGTCGCCCGGTTTTCTGCGCGGCCGCTTCCAACCCACCCAGGTTTGTGACTCGCTGGATACCAGCATCTTGCATCAATTGAAAGGCCGCACCTAATCAGGACGCGGCGATACAAGCACTGTGACGGCGAGGACCGGGGAAGTTTTCCAAGCAGCAAAAATTTGACGACGCTATTATTCGACCGCCCCAGAGTAGGGCGGATGTCTGCCTGGCAAAACCCAGATGGCCTTTACCTTCGGTGAAGGAATTATTCGCGCATAATCAACGTTCCACTAGTGCCTGCAGCCCTAGGTGCTGTAGGCTGGACCACTAATTTTCATTGCCGAGTAATTTTGAAACCATAAGGAGGCCATATTGACTCATGACATCCACCCAGGATTTTCTGTCCGCTATTTCCAGCAGGAACAAGACTTTGAAAATGATGGCCGCCCCGTGGTCGGCGTCGTCGTGGCCCTATGGTCCCCGGAGCTGAGTTACGTTACGGCTCAATTCATCCATGACCTCACAATGCAAGCTGTGAACACCATCCGAGAGTTGGGTGGCAGGCCGCTGGTGGTCGATAGTTCCGCCCCGACCCTGCAGCAACGCGGTACGAGCTGGCAGGACGACGTCGATGCTTTTGTCTTTCTGGGTGGCGCAGACGTCCACCCGGGCTTCTATTCCGATGTGGATCTGGCAGAAACTATCCCGTGGATCGATGCGAAAGCGGATAAATTCTGTCTTGATTCCATTGGCCGGGCCGTGGATGAGGATCGGCCGGTTCTGGGCATTTGCCGTGGGTCTCAGCTGCTCAACGTTTCTCAGGGCGGCACGTTAGTGAACCATATTGATGGTCACCGAGTCGATTTGGGCAACGGCAACATGGGATTCATGGACGAGAAGGTCGAGCTGGTGCCCGATGCTCAGATCGCCGAGATTCTGGGCGGAGCGGGAACCATCGGTGTTCGTAGCGCCCACCATCAGACCGTGGAAACCCCGGGTGCTGGGTTGACCGTGGCGGCCTATGCGCACGATAACAGCATCGAAGCGATTGAGCACGCCGAGAAGCAATGGGTGATTGGACTGCAGTGGCATCCCGAGGAGGCTTCTGCCAATGTGGACCACCGTCGTCATATTTTCCAATCCCTGATCACCCAGGCCAGGGAACAGCACCAAGAAGCCAAACAGCCGGCCTTGCAGCGCTAGGCCCATCGGGCGCTTTGGGCAGCAGGACGAACGAGAACCAAAACACTACAGCCTGGGTCGGCATGGCAATCCATCTCCAGCGTGTGGCGTTTTCCGTGTGTGAGGTTATGGGTTCTTGATGCCGTTGAAGATCAGATCGATCAGCACGGCAGCGGTTTGCTCGGCACCGGCTGATTTCTCTGCGGCATACCAGTCGACCAGCGAGTTGATGGTCCCGAAGACCAGGCGGGCCAAAATCATTGGACTTGTTGTTTCACGCACGGATCCTTCGGCCTGTGCTTCACCGATGAGGCTGGCCAGACGGGTCGTCAGGCTACGACGTCGTGCCAGTGCTTGTGCTTCAACCTCCGAGTTACCGCGCAGACGCAGCAATAAGGTTACCGAGGGTTGTTTTTCGATCAAGACTTGGACCGCACCGGTGATGACCGCCTCGATTTGCTCCCGTGCCGACCCGTCGGTCTGTTCGGCCTCTTCCATGGCGGCTTCCAGCCCGTCGAGCGCCTCGGTCAGCGCGCTTTCCAGGATCTCTTCTTTGGTTTTGACGTGGTGGTAGATCGCCGACTTTGAGATGCCTAACTCATCGGCCAACATACCCATGCTGGTGGCTTCGTACCCGTGCCGGTTGAAGACTTTCACACACAGATCGACCAGGGTTTGTCGATCATATCCGGGACGTCCGCGTCGCGCGGGGGTAGTCGTCGAAGAGTGGGTGGTGGTCATTCGAGCTCCTGAGTGGCAAGGGTATGCGAATCGAACATGGTGAGCCGGTAGGCTAGCTCAGCTCACGAAGGTCGTAGATGCGACGCAGCTTGCCTGATGAGCGGGCCAGGGTGTTGGGCTCAGCGATTTCGATCTTACAGGAGCAGCCGATGCGGGTTTTGATCTGGGTTAACAGGGCGCGGCCGCCGGATTCGGCCTCTTGGCGGCTGGCGGTTTCACGGCGTTCGATTTTGATGGTCAGTTCATCCATGCGGTGTGGGCGCGTGATTTCCAAGGTGAAGTGCGGTGACAGGGCATCGACTTCCAGGGCGAGCTCTTCGATTTGGGTTGGGAAGATGTTGACGCCGCGCAGGATGATCATGTCGTCGGAACGACCGGTGATGCGGTTCATGCGACGGTGTCCCGGGCGGGCGGTGCCTTCCGAAAGGCTGGTCAAATCGTGGGTGCGGAAGCGAATGATCGGCAGGGCTTCGCGGGTCAGGGTGGTGAAGACCAATTCGCCGGATTGATCGTTGCCCAGTACAGCTTGGCTGATCGGGTCGATAATTTCTGGGCGGAAGTGGTCTTCCCAGATGTGGCAACCGTCTTGGGTATCAACGGCTTCACCTGCAACGCCGGGGCCCATGAGTTCGGACAGACCATAAATATCGCAGGCTTTGAGGTCGTAGAGTTCTTCGATCTCTTTTCGCATGCCTTCGGTCCACGGTTCTGCACCCAGGACGGCGACCTTCAGTGAGGTCTCACGCGGGTTGATGCCGGCCTTGGTGAAACCGTCGGCTAGTGCCAGCAGGTAGGTCGGGGTGCACATGATGACTTCCGGTTGGAAGTCGGTGATGATCTGAACTTGTTTGTCGGTCTGACCGCCCGACATTGGAATGACCACACAGCCAAGACGTTCAGCACCGTAGTGGGCGCCCAGGCCACCGGTGAACAGGCCGTAGCCATACGCGTTGTGGACCTTATAGCCGGCCTTGACACCGGAGGCCCGCATGCAGCGGGCAACCAGTGAAGCCCACATGTCAAGGTCGTTTTGGGTGTAGGCAACTACGGTGGGTTGGCCGGTGGTGCCAGATGATGCGTGAATACGGCGGATCTCATCCATGGGCACGGCCAGTGCTTTGAATGGGTAGTTCGCGCGCAGGAATTCTTTGTCGATATAGGGGAAGAGCTGTAGATCTTCGAGTTGTTGGAAGTCCTTGGGGTGTACGCCGTGCGCGTCGTACAGTTCCTGATAGGCCGGAACATTATTGTAGGCGTGGTGCAGCGTCCAACGCAGACGTTCGAATTGCAGCTTTTCGATTTCTTGACGGCTGTAGAGTTCCTCGGGGTCTAACTGGTTGCGATCTGCCGGTGGCGCAGGCGGGGTCCATGGTTGGGGGATCTCGGAACCGGTGGGTGCGACACTATTGCTCGTCATGGGATTGTCCTTATAGTTCATTTTGGATCTGGAACGTTTATCGGTTGGGGTTGGGGATCGTCCGGGAGCGACCGCGGAATTCTGCGACCAGGTTGCCCTGGTCATCAATAACGGTGATGTCGTAGAGACCCGAGCGTCCGGTGGAAGCTCTTAGGTGCCCGGTCGCCGTCAAGATTGTGCCGAGTTGCGGGGATGATACGAAGTTGATGTCGGCACCCTGTGCCACGGTGATGGTAGAGCCGTCACCATCTGGGCTGTTACACGTCCACGCGAAGATGGAGTCTGCTAGCGCAAAGACCATACCGCCGTGGGCAATATTGAAGCCGTTGAGCATGTCTTCACGGACCGGCATGTGACCTTTGGCGTAGCCGGGCGCGTACTCGGTGATGGTCACACCCAACCATTCGGATGCTCGATCGTGGCCCCAGGCGGGGTGATCGTTTGGCCCGAAGTTTCCACGACGCACATCCGTTGGGCTGGTTGTGCGGGTGGTGTCCGATACACCAAGTGCGTGTGACATCAGCTGCTCCGAATGTGATCTACCTAATTATTGACTGACCATTCATACGGTAATGATAAGTGTGACGTGCGTCAAATGCTAGGCCCTTGGGTTGCAGGCTTGGGGGCGGGTGGCCTGAGTGTGGTGCGGGCACCATGGGGTAGGCGGTGAAGTTGCGCGCATCACGTTACTCGCCTATACTGACTGAACGTTCGGTATTTCGCCGCTTATGAGAATGCAGAAATCAGAAGGAAGTCCGTAGCGAGGTGTCTCACATGTCAACACAGTCAATACACTCCGATGCTCAAGTCGCCGATCTCGACGAGCAACGGGCAGGTCAGGAGCGCTTTGACCAAATCATCGCTGAAGATTCTCGAATTGAGCCCAGCGACTGGATGCCCGAAGGATACCGCAAGACCCTGATTCGCCAGATGTCGCAGCACGCTCACTCCGAGATCATCGGTATGCAGCCTGAGGCGAATTGGATCACCCGTGCGCCGTCACTGAAGCGCAAAATGATTCTGATGGCCAAGGTCCAGGACGAAGCCGGTCACGGTCTCTATCTGTACTCGGCCACCGAAACCCTCGGCGTACCACGCGACGAGCTCGTCCGGCAGTTACTTGACGGCGAGGCCAAATACTCCTCAATCTTCAACTACCCAGCCATGACGTGGGCCGACGTCGGTGCTATTGGCTGGTTGGTTGATGGTGCTGCCATCCAGAACCAGGTTCCGCTGTGTCGAGCCTCCTTTGCGCCATATGGTCGTGCGATGGTGCGGATTTGTAAAGAAGAATCCTTCCACCAGCGTCAGGGCTGGGAAATTCTCTACGAACTGTCCAACGGCACCCCAGAGCAAAAGGCCATGGCCCAGGACGCGGTCAACCGTTTCTATGGACCGGCCCTGCAGATGTTTGGTCCACCAGACGATGACTCCCCGAACTCTCAACAGTCGATGGCCTGGAATATCAAGCGTTTCTCCAACGACGAGCTGCGTCAGCGTTTCGTCGACATGATTGTTCCACAAGCCCAGGCCCTGGGTCTGACCCTGCCAGACCCGGATCTGAAGTGGAATGAAGAACGTGGCCACTACGACTTCGGTGAGCTCGACTGGGACGAATTTATGACTGTTATCAAAGGCAACGGGCCGTGCAACGTCCAACGCATGCAGCACCGTCGTGCAGCCCACGAAAATGGTGCTTGGGTTCGTGAAGCCGCAGCCGCCTACGCCGCGAAACAGGCGCGCCGTCAACAAGATGCAGCTGATACCCACCTGATTGGAGCCTAAGAGACCATGTCACAATACAATGTCGACGCCACTTGGCCACTGTACGAAGTATTTGTCCGTTCATCTCGCGGACTATCCCACGTACACGCCGGATCGCTCCACGCCCCAGACGCCACGATGGCACTGCGCAACGCCCGTGACCTCTACACGCGCCGCAACGAAGGCACCTCCGTGTGGGTTGTCCCATCCGAAGCCATCGCCAGTTCGGACCCCGACTCTAAGGGCGGGTTCTTTGAATCCCCGCAGGGCAAAGCCTTTCGCCACGCGACCTACTACACCAAGTCTGAAGGAGTGAAACACCTATGAGTTTTGCAGCCTCTGACTCAGCAACTCGCCAATCCGCCGGCGATGCTATCACCCCAGAAGACATTATCGCCGCGGGGCACACAGCTCCCGAAGATGTTGCCACCTACGCCCTGTACCTGGGTGACGACGCGCTGATGCTCGCCCAGCGACTGGGCTACTGGATTTCGCGTGCTCCGGAAATGGAAGAAGACGTCGCCCTGGCCAACATTGCCCAAGACCAGTTGGGGCATGCGCGCTTTCTGTTGTCCTATGCGGGCTCTGCGTGGGGTAAGACCGAAGACGATCTGGCCTACTTCCGTGATACCAATGACTTCCGCTCGTGTCGTTTAGTGGAGCAGGAAAACGGCGACTTCGGGCAAACCATTGCCCGGCAGCTGATCTTTGCCACCTACCAGTACGAACTCTTCTCGCGCCTGGTGGATTCCAAAGACGAAACGATTGCCGCGGTGGCGGCCAAAGCACTCAAAGAAGTCATGTACCACCTGGACCACGCCGCCCAGTGGACCCTGCGGCTGGGCGATGGCACCCAGGAATCGCATCGTCGCATCCAAGAAGGCCTCTACTACATGTGGCCCTACGTCGACGAACTCTTTGCCGACGACGACCTATTGCGCGACCTAGCCGAACGCGGCATCGCTGTGCTGCCCTCAACCCTGCGCGAGTCCTTTGATCAGCGAATCCAACCCATCATCGAACAAGCAACGCTTGAGCTCCCCAATGTCCCCGGTGCCTACGGTGGCGACCGAACGGGCCGCTTCTCCGAACACCGCAGCCACATCCTGGGGGAGATGCAAGTGGTTGCACGTCAATTCCCAGGAGCAACGTGGTAATGACTGCCGCATCTGCAACACTACGACCAACCGATACAGTGGGTCAGGAACTCTGGGACGCCGTCCGCAATGTTCCTGATCCAGAAGTCCCGGTTTTGACCATCGAAGACCTCGGCATTTTGCGCGGCGTCGAACTCGTTGACGGCAAAGCCGTGGTCACCATTACGCCAACCTACTCGGGCTGCCCGGCCATGGAAACCATCTCCCGGGACGTCAGCCAGGCACTGGCAGATGCCGGCTACCAGGACTCCGAAGTCAAACTGGTGCTCACCCCGGCCTGGACCACCGACTGGATGTCGGAGGAAGGCAAACGCAAACTCGAAGAATATGGCATCGCACCGCCCAGTGGAAAAGCCGCGGTCAACGGCCCCATCATGATCCAAATGGCCGTCAAATGCCCGCAGTGCCACTCATTGAACACCCGCGAAGTCACTCGATTCGGCTCCACCGCCTGCAAGGCGCTGTACACCTGCAACGACTGTTTGGAACCATTCGACTACTTCAAAGTCCACTAAGGAACTCGCTGTCATGACTGAAACCTTGAAGGCACCCGCACGGCGACGCGCACGGTTTAATGCCCTGACCGTCTCCGAGATCCGCCAACTGACCGACGACGCCATTGAAGTCGCCTTTGGTATCCCAGAAGAACTCCAAGACGACTACAACTACGTGCCCGGCCAGTATGTGGCGCTGCGGGCGACGATCGATGGCGAAGAGCTCCGCCGCTCGTACTCCATCTGTGCCGAACCCGTACCCGGCGAAATACGGGTGGCGATCAAACGCGACTTCGGCGGCCTATTTTCCACCTGGGCGCACGAAACCCTGGCCGTAGGCGACACGATCAACGTGATGAATCCGCAAGGTTCCTTCACCTCGCGCATGCACTCCACCGCGCTGAACGACCCGGAAGCCATCGTGGAAGCACACGAAACCCAGGGCGGACACTTCGTGGCCATCGCCGCGGGCTCCGGCATCACCCCGATCATGTCGATCGTGGCGACCGTCCTGAACTCCACCGACAACACCACGATTGATCTGCTCTACGCCAACCGGTCAGCCATGGACGTCATGTTCGCCGAAGAACTCGGGGACCTCAAAGACAAATACCCGGCCCGCCTGTCGATCCACCACGTGCTATCCCGCGAACAACGCATCTCGCCGTTGATGTCCGGGCGCATCGATGAAGAAAAACTTGACGAACTGCTCACCAACATCATCCCGGTGGACAACACCGTTGAATGGTT
>NZ_DYXC01000081.1 GCF_020742345.1 Enteractinococcus helveticum
GAGCAACGAAGAGAAACTTTATCAAAGAATTTCCGTTAGACAAAATTCAAAGTCAGCCTGGTAGTGACCAGCATACCGGATGCCAAATCTGCTCCAACCAAGCCGTACGGAATCAATTGTCTCAGACACGATCGGTCACGTGAAGTTTTGCAGGACTTCGCATCAGTAGGATTTACCCCATGACGTCTAAGAACCCCGAAATCGATATGAAGCCGCGTTCGCGCGATGTAACTGACGGATATGAACGTGCACCAGCGCGCGGCATGCTCCGAGCAGTGGGCATGGGCGATGATGACTGGGATAAGCCGCAAATTGGTATTGCCTCGTCCTGGAATGAAATTACACCGTGCAACCTATCGCTCGATCGTCTGGCCGAAGCCGCAAAGACCGGTGTTCACGCAGCCGGGGGATACCCGCTGCAGTTTGGAACCATCTCGGTCTCCGATGGTATTTCCATGGGCCACGATGGGATGCACTTCTCACTGGTCTCTCGAGAGGTGATCGCTGACTCGGTGGAAACCGTCATGATGGCTGAACGCCTCGATGGCTCCGTATTGCTGGCAGGCTGTGACAAATCACTTCCGGGCATGCTGATATCGGCCGCACGCTTAGATCTGGCCTCAGTCTTTGTTTATGCCGGTTCGATCATGCCTGGCTATGCCACACTATCCGACGGTGTAGAGCGGCAGGTTACCCTGATCGACGCGTTTGAAGCAGTGGGCGCTTGCGCTCGCGGCACGATGTCGTTAGAAGATCTCGATGCCATCGAACGTGCGATCTGTCCTGGTGAAGGTGCCTGTGGTGGAATGTACACCGCAAACTCGATGGCTTCGGTTGCCGAAGCGCTCGGGATGTCGATCCCAGGTGCTGCCGCCCCTCCCTCGGCTGATCGCCGTCGTGACTATGATGCGCGCAAGGCTGGCGAAGCGGTCGTCAACCTATTGGCCAAGGGCATTACTGCTCGCGACATCATGACCAAGGAAGCCTTCGAAAACGCAATCGCCGTCATGATGGCATTTGGTGGTTCCTCAAACACCGTGCTGCACCTGCTGGCCATCGCTTATGAAGCCGGCGTGGACTTGAGCCTGCATGACTTCAATCGCATTGGCGACAAGATCCCACACATCGCGGATATGAAACCTTTTGGCCAATACGTCATGACCGACCTGGACCGTATCGGTGGTGTTCCTGTGGTTATGCAGGCGCTACTGGATGAAGGACTGATCCACGGTGACGCACTGACTGTCACGGGCAAGACGGTTGCTGAGAACCTGGCAGAGCTGAAGCCAAAGAAACTCGACGGCTCAGTGCTGCGTAGCATGGATGAACCAATCCACAAGACCGGTGGTCTAACGATTCTGCACGGCTCGATGGCGCCAGAAGGTGCCGTTGTGAAATCGGCTGGCTTCGACGCTGAAGTCTTCGAAGGTACCGCGCGCGTCTTTGAACGTGAACAGCAGGCCATGGATGCGCTGGAAGCCAATGAGCTCAAAGCCGGCGACGTCGTCGTCATCCGCTATGAAGGACCAAAGGGCGGACCGGGCATGCGTGAAATGCTGGCCATTACCGGTGCTATTAAAGGTGCCGGCCTAGGCGCTGATGTTTTGTTAATCACTGACGGACGCTTCTCCGGTGGTACCACCGGACTGTGTATTGGTCACATCGCACCGGAAGCAGCCGTTGGTGGCCCAATTGGACTGGTCGAAGACGGTGACATTATCCGCGTAGATATAGCCAACCGCAGCATCGATCTACAAGTGTCGGAGGATGAACTGGCACAGCGTAAAGCAAACTGGAAGCCAATCCCGCCGAAGTTCACCGGCGGTGTGCTGGGCAAGTTTTCCCAACTGGTTCAGTCGGCAGCAGTAGGCGCACACTGTAACGTAGAACACGACAGCTAAACGGCGCTCCTGCTCGGGGTGCGCTCGATTTGACAATTTCGGGCATAACGACCATTATGAGGACATGTCGAAGACCCTAGTAGTCGTTATTTAGCAGCGCATGGACTGACGAATTCAGTTTGGCTCCCAACGCCTTCCATGCGCTGAACCCCGAGCAGGCAGACCGCCGAAGCCGGGGTTTTTTTATGGGCATCGCAAAACCGCGAAGAACCCTACGACGTGAACGACGTCGACAGCAATAACTGCACAACTTACGACTGATCGAGGCACACTGAAATGAGTTCCGGATCAAATATCACCCCCTCGGTGATGCCAGCTCACCCGCCGCAGCGGGAAAAAACCGTACATGACTCTGACGCACAGGCTGTTCCTGGCCCAAATCGGGTAGTAGAACCCACCAAGATGACCGGGGCCCAGGCCATTGTTCGTTCACTCGAAGAACTAGGCGTCACCGATGTCTTCGGATTGCCCGGCGGTGCGATTCTGCCCACCTATGACCCACTGATGGATACCTCCCGTATCCGCCACATCCTGGTGCGTCACGAACAAGGTGCCGGCCACGCAGCCCAGGGCTACTACCTGGCCACCGGCAAAACCGGTGTGGCCATTGCAACCTCAGGTCCCGGGGCAACCAACCTAGTAACCGCGATTGCAGATGCCAACATGGACTCAGAGGCCGTGGTGTTTATTACCGGCCAGGTCGGTTCCAAACTCATTGGCTCAGATGCTTTCCAGGAAGCCGATATCGTGGGCATCACCATGCCGATCACCAAACACTCGTTTTTGGTGCGTCGTGCCGAAGACGTTCCGCAGGCCCTAGCTGAAGCCTTCTACATTGCCAATACCGGCCGTCCGGGGCCTGTCTTGGTCGACATCACCAAGGACGCCCAGGAATCCGACATGGAATTCTCCTGGCCTCCGGTGATGGATTTGCCGGGCTACCGTCCGGTGACCCGCGGCCACTCCCGTCAGGTGCGCGCAGCGGCCAAGCTCATTCAGGAGGCCAAACGTCCGGTCCTGTACGTCGGTGGTGGCACGATGCGTGCCCAAGCCGCCGAAGAACTCGCCGAATTAGCGAAACTGACAGGCGCTCCAGTGGTCACTACCTTGAACGCCCGCGGTATTTTCCCCGATGACGATCCACAAAACCTGGGCATGCCAGGGATGCACGGAACCGTTGCTGCAGTTTCTGCACTACAGATGTCCGACTTGCTCGTTACCTTAGGCGCCCGCTTTGATGACCGGGTCACCGGGCAGCTGGCATCTTTTGCCCCGCTGGCCAAGATCATCCACGCGGATATCGACCCGGCAGAAATCTCTAAGAACCGCATCGCCGATGTGCCCATTGTGGGTGACGTCAAAACGATCCTGCCAGAACTCTCCGATCAACTTCGCGCAAGCTTTGCTGAACACGGTAGCCCGGATCTGACCGAGTGGTGGGACATCGTCAATAAGACCCGCGAAACCTATCCGCTGGGTTACACCCCCACCGACGACGGCCTACTGGCACCACAAAAGGTGCTGGAAACCTTATCGGAAATTGCCGGTCCTGAAGCCATCTACGTGGCCGGTGTTGGCCAACACCAGATGTGGGGCGCGCAATTCATTGAATATAACCGTCCAAACCAGTGGATGAACTCCGCCG
>NZ_DYXC01000082.1 GCF_020742345.1 Enteractinococcus helveticum
AGCGGTGGCAGGTGCTCGTTGTTGAGTTCCACTTCGTGTTGCGGTTGCTGCGAGCGCGGTAGGTCCGTCGCTGAGGCCGCAATGAAACGACGACGGCGCACATCGGTCAGTTTGGTACGTGGCCGCGGTGATGCAGTATTGGTTTGCTCGTATGCGTCGATCATCAACCATCCGTCCCAGGTCGTGGACCGGGCCAGGTGATTACGCAACGCAGGCATGCCGGCAGCCTGTTTGGTTCCTGAGTCGGCAAGATCGGTTGCGATGACCTCGGCCAGTTCGCGTGCATCGGCGCGCTGCGACGGGATGGTGCCAACCGGTCCGCGGCGCAACCATCCGGCTGCATACAGGCCGTCTGCAACTCGACCCGTTGCGCGGGCGTCGTCACTGATCTGCAGCAGCTGCTGGGTTTGGTCCCCGTGGAACCCGATCGCGGTAATCACTGAGGTGGTGCCGATCTTGAAGGTCATGGTGTTGGATGACAGAGCCAGTGCTTCAACGGCGTCGTCGGTGGTCACCACTGTTTGCGGGGTGTGGCCAAAGTACCAGTTAATCTTCATGCGTGCATCAGGTTCTACTGGGCGCGCGGCGAGTTCAGCCACGAGTTTGGCGCGGGCATCGTGGGCCGCGGCATCAGGGTCGAAGCCGGTCACGGTGTGGATGATGCCCGGCAGGTCGGCGATTTCGCGCAGCATGACGGTGTCGAATTTTGCTGCAGTGACGTCAGACCGGCCGATCACGTTGATGGTGTGCAGGTGTTCCGTCAGCGCGGCATGGGTGGGCTCATCGATGTCGGAGGCGGCCAGTTGCTGGGCGGTTGAGGCCAATAGCCGGATCATATCCATGGCCACGTTGCCATTGCCCACCACCGTGGTCGTCTCCCCCAGCGTTGGCAGCTGAGTGGTGGCCCGGTGTTCTTCGGCGTCGGCGTTGAGCAACCGGGCGATCTTTCCGGCACCGTACACCTGCGGCGCGTCGGCGCCGTCAATGGTCAGCGTGTTATCTGAGCTTAGGCCCGTGGCGACGACGACGGCGTCGTGCGTATCGCGCAGTTGCTGCAGCGTAATTTCAGCACCGGTGGCGTGCATGGTTGAGACTTTTGGTGCGTGGCAGGATGGTCGCCCGTGGATGGCAACGTCGTCGAGCGGCTGTCCGGTGGTCACCGTGGTGGAGCCGATGAATTCCACCCCGTGGCGTTCAAAGAGCTGGCTGAATTGGACTTGAACGTCCTTGGTGCCCTGATGGTCGGCGGCCACACCGGAGCGTACCAGCCCAAAGGGTGTTGGGGATTTATCGAAGATGGTCGCCCGAGCATCCGGCAGGCGGCGCTTGATGGCCTGAGCCGTATAGGAGCCTGCCGGCCCGGAGCCCACGATGGCTACGTGGGCTGGTCGCGCTGCGGGGTGCTCAACTACTGATTCCTCGGCATCCCAGCGCACGGGCAGCAGATCCATGCCACGGAAGACCCAGCCACCGGCTTCTGCTGGCTGATCCGGGAGCAGGCCAAGGTTTGGCAGCTGGGAGAATAGTTTTGGTAGGGCTGCGGCAAACTGTGCCCGAGCAACCCAGGCGCCCAAGCACACGTGCACGCCTTTGCCGAAGGCCAGGTGGGCGCCTTCGCCAGTACGGGTCAGATCAAAACGTTCCGGATTCTTCCAGTAGTGTTCATCCCGGTTGGCAGACAGCAGGGAGATCCCCAGTTTCGCACCGGCAGGCAAGAACGTCCCCTGCAACACCACATCACGGGTGGTTTGGCGTGAGTACATGCCAATCGGGGCAACCCAGCGGATCGCTTCGTCAAAGACCGCATCCCATTTTGTGGGGTCTTCCTGCACCAGTGCCAGCTGGTCGGGGTTTTGCATCAGCGCCCAGGCGGCCACGCCGATCGCATCGCGCGGTTCATTGAGTCCTCCGCCGATGGTCATCTTCAGGTTGGCTCGAATGGATTCCACCGGCATCTGGTAATCCGGCAACCGCACCAGGGCCGACAGCATCGAGTCGTCCTGGTGTGTTTTGTGCCAGGCCAGCATTTCATCAAGCGCCTCATCGACTTCGTTATATGAGGCCTCGCCCTTGGCCCACACCACGGGATCATCGGCATAGTTGCCGGTGGCATCGATCATGGTTTGCGACCAGCGCTGCAGATCCTGCTGGGTCACGTTGTGCAAACCGGTGACGGCGCGCAGGTTTTCGCCAGCATAGGGTGCCGCAAAATCCCACACGAGGTCGGCACCTGGCCCTTTGGCTTTGAGCTCGTTGAGATACCGCTGAGCATTGCGTTCAAAAATTGGGGCCCAGGTCTTCTTCACCACAGAAGGGCGCATAACCGGCTGCCAGGCTTGGCGTTCAACACGGTGTTCAGGATCGTCTTTGCGCAACATGGAATGACCCATGGCCCGGATCATCAGCGAGCCCTCTTCGTTGGCCGAAAAAGTTTCCTGATCCAGCTCAGTGTCGTGTACGGCGTCATAGGAGGTGATCAGGTATCGACCGATTGCCGGAATCCAATGCACCCCGCCTTCGGCGCGTAACCGTTCAAAGGTTGGAAACGGGTCGCGGTAGAGTTCCTCGATCTTCACCCAGTCTGCAACTGGAGCTGATTTGCCGTGGTGGCGTGGTGTCGTCATGAGTTTCAATCCTTTTCTGCCAAGACAATTCGCACCGGGTCAAAGACCGTGCCTTCGTTGTAGTTGCCCATAAACAGGTCGGTTCCGGTTTCGGTGAGTCGAGTCTCGCCGATGCCGGCATTCTGAAAGTCGACCTCGACCAGCGGCATCCTGGTCCTAGAGTCAAATGGGTCGACGATCGTCAACGACCATTGTCCTGAAATACTCTGCAACCACGGGTCACGTACGGTGACTGCCAGCATGCCGTTGTGGCCGATGAATTCTACAAAACCGGTAAACCGTAGCTCCCCTGATATTGCGGTGTCGCACTCCAGCGGAAAGTAGGTTTCCTCTGACTCTAAGAGTGCTGCGCCGTCACCAGCGGCCATCTGACCGTCCCATATTCGCTGCATATACTGACGAAACGGAACGTGGATACCCCAGGCCAGGCCTGCAACGCCTCGATCTCGGTCAAAAACTTTGTTACCAGTCACACCATTAACTGTGATACAGCCAATAAAGAAGTGCAACTGAGGATAATGTTGTTTTATATGCAGTAGAATTACGTTATGAATCCATTGCCCGGGACTCAACCGACCCTGCGTCAACTCGAGCTGTTTGTGGCAGCCACCCAGCATGGTTCCTTCGCAGCAGCCGCAGACGCCATGTATGTCACACCAAACGCCGTCTCGTCGGCGGTGACCGAGCTTGAGACAGTCTTCAATACGCAATTATTTATCCGTCGTCGCGCGAAAGGGCTGACTACCACCACTACCGGACGTGACCTGGTCGAGCACGCCCGACAGCTGCTGCAACAGGCCCACGAACTGACCCTTGCCATCGGCAATCGAGACGACGTGCCACGAGGTTCAGTCAAGGTTGGCTGTTACGCGACTCTGGCAGCCACGATTATTCCCGAGTTATGGTCCCAAACCGCCCAGCGTTTGCCACTGGTTCAACTCGACATCGAAGAGGGGGCAGTCGAGGACTTGAGCAAGAAACTGTTGCATGGCCACTTGGACATGATGATTTCTTACCAGGTGGGGCTGCCCGCTGGGGTACTATCGCAAGAGCTTTTCCAGGCTTCTCCCCATGTATCACTGCCGGAAAGCCACCCGTTAGCTACCCGGGCATCCGTGTCGTTGCGTTCGCTGGAACACGATCCCCTCATTTTGCTAGACCTGCCACCGGCTGGCGACAACACCCTGCGGTTGATGCACGAACAAGGTCTGCACCCCAATGTCATTCACCGGTCAACAAGTTACGAGACCGTTCGATCCATGGTGGCACGAGGATTCGGCTACTCATTATTTTTTCAAGAAACACTCACCGAACTGTCCTACGAAGGCCTGCGGGTCGTGGACCGTCAAATTAATCCATCACTGGCCACCGAACCGGTTGTCGTATCGCACAACCCGGCGGTCCGGCTAACTCATCGCGCCACCGCAGTCGAGGAATTAATCATCTCCATGTTCGAATCCTCATAACTCCGAGCTCAGTGAGCCTGTTACAGCTGCTGAAATACCGGCGAGGTGTTGACCAAGTCATCTAAGAAATCGATCAGCACTCGAACACGTTCTGTCTCTGTAGCCGACTGAGCCTGCGTCACACCCAGGGTAGAGGGACGAATATTATCCGTCAGACGCAGACCGACGACCGTGGACCCGTCATAGGTTGAACCAGTAGCAGTTCGTTGAAACAACACCGTCACCCCCAAACCGTTGCCTACCAGGCACCGTGCGACCTCAAAACTTGCGGTATTGTGCACAATATTCGGCTCCAGCCCCACTTGAGCATAAATATTGCGGGTGTTCTGCAGAGTTGGCTGGATATTGAGCCCAACTACCGGATCATCGGCCACTTGCTTCAAGCTGACCTGACGAGCGTCGGCCAATCGGTGATCGGCAGACACCAATAAATAGGGGCGAAATTCGTATAACGGGGTAAAAAAGAGTTCTTGCGAAACCTGGAAACCATATTGGATGGCCAAATCTAACTGACCGGTCGTCAGCTGGTCATACAGGCCCTGAGCACCATCCTCGCGAACTCGCAAATCGATGTGTGGATGCTGCCTAGCAAAGGTTTTCAAAAGTGGCGGACTCAGGAATGGCGCAAGTGTTGTGAACAGTCCAATACGCAATAATCCTGAGATGTCGTTTCGTGAGTCTGACGCCTCTTCCAGCAGTTGCAGCGCATCGGTTGTCAGCTGTTTGGACTTTTCCAATATGCGCTGCCCGTCGCTGGTCAACACGATACCGCGGCCCTTACGCCTAAGAATTAAGGTAAGCCCCAACTGTTTTTCAAACTCGTCCAAGGCTAAAGCCAAAGCAGTCGGGGTAATATTCATGCGCTTGGCGGCCGCGGCCAAACTTCCCGCTGCGGCCGCCGTCTGAAAATACTGCACTTGTCGCAAGGTAAACGGGATATCCACGCATCTCCCAAGTTATTCTTCATTGCCAGTCTAAGTAAGCATAGTTTTCTTTTGGGCCAGCAGCACGCATCATTAAATGTATCGCTCATCACGTTTGGTAGTTGCGGCAAGCCAATTTCTCACGCAGTATTTCACTACTCCACCGACCAGGACAGCATCACATGACCACACCACACACCACTCGAAACAGAGGGCTTTTCAAAGGCCTCGCAGCAGGGGCCGCACTGGCTCTGAGCTTATCCGCCTGCGGAGATTCAGACCCTGGCGCACAAGGCGGCGGAGAGGTTCACACGTTTGTATTGGCCAATGGCACACAGGCCGGAACGCCACACGAAGCCGTTCAGGACCGCTACCTCGAGATGCTTGAAGAACGCTCCGATGGTCGAATTGAAATCGACCGCACAGACTTCCAAGTCATCTGCCCTCTAGATGAAATTGCCGAATGTGTCAGCGATGGCCGCGCCGATCTTGGCACGACTATTAACGACTACACACCGCACATGTTGCCTTCAATGTCAGTGATCTCCATCATCGGCATGAACACCGACATGCAAGCAGCCATCAGTGCTATGTACGACGTCCACCAGGATTACCAACCCGTCATTCAAGACCTGGAAGATAACAACCTGCATCTAGCTTCAAGCTGGCCAGTAGGCACGCTGTTCATCGGCTCCCAAGAACCAGTCGAAAATCTGGATGACCTCAACGGCCTAAATGCTCGGGCCGCTGGACCGGTAACCCAACAGATCCTCAGCGATGCCGGCATGAACATTTCTGCCATCACTGCAGCCGAAACCTACGAAGCACTGCAGCGTGGAGTCATCGATTCGGTCGCCTCAGCACTGGACTTCGCCACCCAATACGCGGTAGCCGAACAGGTCCCCTATTGGACAGACCCAGGCCTGGGCCAGTACACCGCCTACGGCATGTGGTGGAATAAAGACGCATACGATTCGTTGCCTGAAGATCTGCAACAAGTCGTTGACGAAGTCACCGACGAACTGAACTACAGCGAAGCGATGACGGCATATAACGAACAAATCGAAACCGTTTGTGATGCCATGATTGACCATGAAGATGTTGAAGACTTCACCCGCTGGGATCAGACGGAAACCCAGCGCTGGCAAGACGAAATTGGCGACCGTGCCGAACAGCTGTGGCTCGACACAGTGGCGACATATAACTTCGAAAACCCCGAAGCATACTTAGACGCCTATAAAGCCCACTACGAGGAACACGCTTCTGACGACAATGTGACAGACAGCGCAGCAGCTTGCGTTGATCGTTGGCAAGAGCAAAACGGCTAATACATAAATCGACGAGTGCGGCCCCGTGGATCTACAGCCCATCCCGGGGCCGCAAGTTTGTCAGCTACAGGCCTCTTACATGCGCCATCCGAAGGAGCGCATGCGGCCTTCAATCGATGGGCAGGTGTCCACGACGACGTTCATGCCGGCATTGAGCGCCTTATCGACCGCTTCGGGTCCATCGACGTCCTTCTGGAACCAGATGTTTTTAACGCCTTTGCGGATAGCCTCATCGACGACGCCAACTGC
>NZ_DYXC01000083.1 GCF_020742345.1 Enteractinococcus helveticum
AGGTCTCCTGGATCAAACCGATCGCGGGCTTGTTCGACCCACTGCCGCATACCTGGTACCCACCAGTCGAATTCTGGCACGAGCAAGACGGTGCGACGTCGAGGTGCGCCGCCGCCTGCGGCTTTCCCCCATCGCACATGCATAGCAGCGTAGCGTCCCCAATGTTTGGCTTCGGAGTTGTAGTGCAGATCTGCAACATCCAATTGTGCCAACTCATTCCGCCTCAGCCCGAATGCGTAGGCGGTCTTGAATATTTGGGAGTCTCGAAGCGCGGCCAGCGCGCCTTTCTTCCCTGAAGACGCAAGTTCTTCGACTTTGGCATCGGCCGTGTCAAATAAGGTTTCAACCTCGTCAAATGTCAGAGGACGGCGTTTTCCAGACCCCTCGTATTGAGCCTTATGTGCGACCGTATTCCAGGGCAGACAAACCTGTACAGGGTGGTTACCAAATTGGTGTTCACAAATCTCCACCCAGTCATAATTTGGATCGATCAAATACGAACAAAACGTCTTAATGACGTTGTGATTGTGCCGCATAGTTGACAGGGCAATGACTCTACGATCTACCCCGGAGATAAAATCCTCCACATCCCCAGCGTTCCACTCCCAGGGCATCTTTCCAGAAAACTCCTGCAACCGAACGATAAGACGACGCCGAGTCGCAATGGTCGTCGAACGCAGCCCCCGACTGTGCTGTTGGCTTTCCCAGCCACCAAGCATTGCTTCAAACACCGTCGCTTCCGGCGTTGCTAAAGCCACATTAGAAGAGCCCGTCACGGCGCGAAGAGTGCGGATCAAGCCATCTGAATGTTGCATCACATACAACAATGTAAGGCTAAATGCATCATCGGTCAAGAGCCGGTCGAGAAAACGTGGACTATGTTGGGTAAAGTTACAGCAGTGGACGAGAATGATCGCTTATTGTCGAGTCAAAGAATGATTGCGAGTTGCATTTCGTGCAACAGTCGACGGTTCATCACCCGCGAGGACATATCCCCGTAGAGCTCATAATTACTCGAGCGTGCCACAAGCCCCATTTTCTCCGCGCCGGCTTGGAGTTTAAACCACGGATACCCCATCGGAATGCCAAGCGCTTTAGCCTCGTTGCTCAGGGACACACAGCAACCGTCATTATTGGATAGTACGACGACGGGCCGGTCAATCAAACTGGGATCGAAAACGCGTTCGGCCGAGACGTAGAAAGAGTTCACATCGACTAATCCAATGTAGTCATCTCTGGAGTTCACGTGAGCCGTCACTAGCAACCCCTTCATTAGTGTTCTGACGCCGAGGAGCTGGCCTTAGTACGGCCAGGCATCCATTCTCCGATGAAGTAAAGCTAGTCTAAGCAGAAAAATAAAACCAACAAAAACGGAACGTCCAGGTACCAGCCAGGCCTATATGCGTCAGATACGGTCGTTTTTGACACACTGATCTCGGCGCTTCTCCTGTTTATTTAAGCACCAATGAAAACCACGGTTTCGGCTTAAGGGTTTTGTTGCAAGACTCAGTGTCAGTTTCTATGTCGCAGATCCTTGAAGCGCCCTGGGTTTTGTTCCGTTTGTTATACGGGACTCAGGGCGTGAGCCTGGGTCATATGATAGCTGGCCTCGACTTCTGCCGGGGTCTGATAGTCCAAGGCTTCATGGACTCAGGTGGTATTCCACCAGTGCACCCAGTTCATCGTCTCGAACTCGACTTCGGTGACTGTGGTCCAGGCCGGCCGAGCATAGATCAATTCAGTCTGATATAACCCGTTGACCGTCTCCGCTAGCGCATTGTCGTAGGCCTCTCCAGCACTGCCAACCGAGGCCGTTAGACCAGCTGTGGCCAGGTGCTCGGTGTAGCGAATACTGACGTATTGGGTAGGTTCAATCGCTGTGATGGACCAACCCCTCCAGCGCCTGGTCTTTGGCACTGAGTAACGCATGTTCTAGCGCTTCCAGCGGTAGTGCATCGGTACGCATGGTGGTCCGGGTCGACCAGCCCACGATCTTCCGACTAAACGCATCGGTGACAAACGCGGTATAGCACAACCCGCTGGTGGTCCGAACATAGGTAACATCCGCCACCCATAGCTGATGCGGCGCGTGCACCTTGAAGTTCCGGTTGACTAGATCCGGCCGATGATCTGGCACCTTGGCTGACACGGTGGTGCGGGGTTTGCGGCCACGCACGACACCGCTGATTCCAGCAAAACGCATGAGCCGGGCGACTTGGTCACGACCTACTTCCCAGCCAGCGCGGGTCATGGCATGCCACATTTTGGCCACCCCATAGACCCCATCATTTGCCTGGTGCAGCTCTTTGACCACCGGAATCAACATAGCATCCCGGCGCGAACGAACACTGGAAGGCCGGGCTTTCGCCGCCCGGTAACCGCGTGCGGTGATAAACCCACGGCCTCTCGCACCCAAAACCCGACAGATGGACATCGTCTTGCGAAACGATCCCTGAACATGCCAATGTATCGAATCATCTCGTCGTGGGGCGGGCCAGCTCCGCTTACAAATTAAGCGGGTTAAGGCCCAGAATGTGTGTATGGGATTGGAGTCTTCACCTGGTAACTATTGGCGACTAGGGGTTAGCACTTGCTGATAAAGCATGTGTGGTGAAAAAACTTGATAATTCCCCACGGTGTGGGATATGTGCATCCAAGTTGGTCAAGAACGGGAAAACCAGTGCCGGCAAGACTCGTTGGCGATGCAAACACTGCGGAGCGTCAACCACTCAGCGCCGTCCTGATAGTGTGGCTAAAGCCCAATTCACCGTGTGGTTGGACTGGCTACTATCAAAGAAAAGCCAACGCGATCTGCCCATGTCCAGATCAACGTTTCAACGCAACACGTCTTGGTGTTGGCAGGTGATCCCGCAGGCGGAATCTACCGGAGAAATTCACCGGTGGATCATGCTGGATGGCACCTACTACCAGGACATGTGCGTGCTGATCGCAGTGACCAGAGATCATGTGATCGATTGGCAGTTTTGTGACCGTGAAAAGACCGTGGCCTGGGAAGCCCTGCTGGCCAAAATCCCAGCCCCCGATATCGCCATCGTCGATGGCCAACGCGGTCTACTATCCGCCATTAAAAATATCTGGCCCGATACGAAAATCCAACGCTGCTATTTCCATATCCAGCTCACCGGCACCAAGTACCTGACCCGCCGACCGGTACTGGAGCCTAACAAGACGCTACGAGCCCTCTACACCTCGTTGACCGACGTGGACAGCCTGGACGAGGCGACCGGCTGGTTGACCGAATTCCACGCCTGGTATCAGCAGCACCAGGACTTTCTGAAGCACCGCAGCTATGTGGCCACTACT
>NZ_DYXC01000084.1 GCF_020742345.1 Enteractinococcus helveticum
GTGGTTTCCCGTAACCGCCACCACCGGCGGTTTGAATGGTGATGCCTTCACCGGCATGGACTTCGAACCTGGTCATGGATGCTCGTGGTTCATCGCCGTCGGCACCATGGCGGACAACATGGCCTGGCGTGCCATCTGCGCCACCAGCCAGGCCCCAGGGTGATGTGGTCACCCGGGAGGTCCCGGCTACGACTTGGGCTTTGCCGCGGGTGAGTGTTAGGTGCCGGATCAACCCGTCACCGCCGCGGAAGGTTCCTGCTCCGCCGGTGTTCTCGGCGATTTGGTAGGCCTCAACTCGTAGCGGATACTCACGTTCAATGACTTCACACGGGGTGTTGCGGGTATTGGTCATGTGTGTGTGCACGGCAGAGGCGCCGTCCTGGTCCGGCATGGCGCCCTGTCCCCCGCCGTAGGTTTCGACGTAGGAGAAGTATTGGCCGGTGGTTTCGTCAAAGCCGCCGATGGTCATGATCGACATGGATCCGGAGGAGGCTGCCGGGACATGTTCGGGAGCGAATTGGTGAAACGCGCCGAGCAAGGCGTCGACAATGCGCTGTGCGGTTTGGATATTGCCGTTGGCGACCGGTGCGGGAAATACTGCTGCCACCAGTGAGCCTTTGCGAGTGTGCACGGTGATCGGTTCCATCAGCCCAGCGTTCGAGGGCAAGGTGGGGTCGGTGAGCAGTTTTATCACGTAGGCCACGCAGCCTTCGGTCACCGCCCAAGAACAGTTCACGGCACCGGAGACTTGGTCGTCGGTTTCGGTGAAGTCCACGGTGAGGTGTTCGCCGGAGACTTCCACGGTTACGGTGATCTCGGTGGGGTGTTCACGGTTGCCGTCGTGTTCCAGAATATCGGTAAAGGTCCCTTTACCATCGGGCAGGTGACCAATGGCTGCAGCGGTGCGGCGGGCAGCATAGTCAATCAGAGCACGGGTGGATTGCCCAAAACGTTGGGTGCCCCATTCGGTTAATAATTCCTGGATACGCCGTTCGCCGAGTCGGTTGGCTGCCACTTGAGCCATGATGTCGCCGCGAGTTTTGTCCTGGGTGCGAATATTTGTCAGTAATACCGATAACAGTTCACGCTGCAGCACCCCGCCGGCGTAGAGTTTGACCGGAGGAACCCGCACACCTTCTTGGTAGATTTCGGTGGCATGTGTGGCCATCGAGCCCGGGGTGATCCCGCCGACGTCGACATGGTGGGCCAGATTGGCGACCACGGCAATCAATTCATCATGCCAAAAAACCGGGGTGATGACACACATGTCTGGCAGGTGGGATCCGCCGAGATAGGGATTGTTGGTAATCAGCACGTCGCCGTCAACCAGGTTTTCGGTACCGTACGTGGCCAGCGTGTTTTTGATCATGGTTGGCATCAGGCCCAGATGCAATGGAATATGTTCGGCCTGGGAGATGAGCATGCCGTCGGGCCCATAGATGCCTGCTGAGCAATCGCGCCGGTCTTTGATATTGGGCGAGTAGCTGGTTTGGATCAGGGCGGTGCCGACTTCTTCGGCGATGGATTCTAACCTGTTGCGTGCGATTTCAAGTTCTACCGCATTCAACGACGTCGGGTTCATGACTGCTCCTGGTCTGTCGCAGATCGAATATGTAGGAAATCATAGGTGTCGTTCTGCGCTGACTGATCGGGACGTATATAGATGGTGGAGTCGAACTGCTCGATGATCGCCGGGCCCTGTACCACGGTTGCCTCGCCGAAACTGGCGCGATCATATACTGGCACGTCGTGCCAGGAACCATCGATATAGACCTGTCGGTGGTGGGTGGCTGTGATTTCGGCGCTGATGGACGCCACGGATTCTAAAGCCCCATGTTCAACGGGTTGGGTCACCACCAGTCGGGCGACGACGATCTCCATGACTGCGTCCGGATCGGCAAATCCATAGTTTTCTTCGTGAGTATGTTCAAAGATTTCGCGTTGGGTCTGCCAGTCGGAATCCCAGGCGACCGTGAGCTCATATGATTGGCCGATGTACCGGGCATCGACCAACAACTCATAGTGGGTCTCAGCCTCTGGATGATCCAGATCAGCGCCCGCGTGTGCTTGCATGTCTTGGAAAGTAACCTCAAGGTCACTTAGTGCCTGCGGCGTGTTGACGTCCACACTGGTTGCATAGTCGTAGCGGATGGGCGCATCGAGCATGCCCACTGCTGAGGCAATTCCTGGCCGAGGTGGGATAATCACCGAGCGCATATTGAGTTCCCGAGCAAGATCTGCACCGTGTAATGGGCCAGCGCCGCCGAAGGCTATCAAGTCACAGGCCCGTAGATCAACGCCGCGTTCCACTGAGACTTTGCGAATACCTCGGGCCATGGTTGCGGTAATAACCTTCAGTATGCCTTCGGCGGTGTCTTCTGCAGAAAGACCCAGCTGTTGGCCCCATTCGGTCATGGCTTGGCGAGCCGCCGGTACATCGAGTGCAAATTCTCCGCCAAGCAGCTGATCGCCCAGGCGACCTATCACGGCGTGGGCATCAGTGACGGTGAGATGTTCTCCGCCGCGCTGATAACTGATTGGTCCGGGGTCGGCACCTGCGGAATGGGGACCAACGCGTAGACCACCGCCGGAATCTATCCAGGCGATTGAACCGCCGCCGGCACCGATGGTGTGAACATCTACTGAGGGGAGTTTCAGTGGGAGTCCGGCAATTTCAGACGACAGTGTCTCATCGGGGATGCCATCGCGTATCAGGGCAATATCCGTGGAGGTTCCGCCGATGTCAAAGGAGACGACGCGTTGCAGCCCAAGGTGTTTTGCCCAGTTGGCGGCTCCAACGACTCCCCCGGCCAGGCCTGACAGCACCGTGCGTGCAGGGTGTTCTGCTGCGTCTGTGGGGCTGAGCAGCCCACCGGAGGACTGCATGATGCGCCATCCGGTTTCTACACCGGATTCGGTGAGTCCTTGTTCTAATTGGTGAATGTAGTGTGAAATACGCGGGGAAACGTAGGCGTTTATCGCTGCGGTCGAGGTGCGCTCAAATTCACGCATTTCAGCCGATACATCGGTTGCTGCCACAACCTGCTGGGCGACACCTGCTTGCTGGATGATCTCAGCGGCTCGATGTTCGTGTTCGGGGTTCACATAGGCATTGAGGAAGGAGACCACCACGACGTCCAGGTTGAAGTCGCGAAGGTCGTCAATGCTCGTGCGCAGTGCGTTCTCATCAAGGTCGGTAATGGTCTGGCCGGTGGCGTCCATGCGTTGTGTGGCTTCAACAATGTGCTGACGGTCGATGAGTGGTTCGGGGCGTGCTTGGTGTTGGTCGTAGATGGATGGGCGGGCTTGGTGCGCGATGGCAAGCACATCTCGAAAACCTTTGGTCGTGACCATGCCAATGCGTGCCCCGTCACGGGTGATCACGGTGTTGGTTGCTACGGTACTGCCGTGGACAAATCTGGTGAGATCTTGTGGTGTGCCACCGACTCGGTTCAGTGCACCTTTGAGCCCGGCGATGACCGCTTGTTCTGGTGCTGCCGGTGTTGACGGAAGTTTCCAGACGTTCATGGTTCCGTCGTCGGCTCGGATTGCGACGTCGGTAAATGTCCCACCGGTATCGATGGCCATGTGTAAGGGCTGGTCGTGTTGACTCATTGTTGTCGCATCACACCTTCGACGATCCGGTTGGTCATCTTTGATCGTAGCGTTTTGATGGGATCTACAACACTGTTGCTGTTCGCAAGTTGCAGCCCAGAGGTGCGGGTGGTTAAACAAAACATCCGCCAACCCAGGTTGACGGATGTTTTGAACAGTTCTGGCGGGTTAACGCTTCGAGTACTGTGGTGCTTTGCGAGCCTTCTTGAGGCCGGCCTTCTTGCGCTCGACTGCACGAGCGTCACGGGTCAGGAAGCCGGCTTTCTTCAGCGGGCCGCGGTTATTCTCGCGGTCGATTTCGTTGAGTGCCCGAGCAACACCCAGGCGGACAGCACCGGCTTGACCGGATGGGCCACCACCGTGAACCAGAGCGATGACGTCGTAGGCGCCTTCGAGTTCGAGTAGACGGAATGGGTCGTTGACTTCCTGCTGGTGCAGTTTATTCGGGAAGTATGCGTCGAGTTCGCGGCCATTGATCTTCCATGTTCCGGTACCTGGGATCAGGCGGACACGGGCAATAGCTCGCTTGCGACGGCCAACGGCCTGACCGGACTGGGTCAGTGCTGGGCGTTCGCTAACTTGTTGGGTAGCAACTGGGGCATCAGATTCCGAGGTGTAGCTGGTCAGCTCCTGGTCCTCAGTGATCTCATTGACGTTTTCAGTCATGGGTTCTCCTTGAACTCAGGGCCTACTGGGCGACCTGGTCGATGATAAATTCTTTTGGCTGCTGGGCTGCGTGCGGGTGGTCGGAACCTTCGTAGACCTTCAGTTTCTTCACAACCTGGTCTGAGAGGCGGTTCGATGGCAGCATGCCCTTAACGGCTTTTTCAACCGCTCGAACTGGGTTTTTCTCCAGCAGTTCAGCATAGGTGGTTGAGGTCAAGCCACCCGGGTAACCGGAGTGACGGTAAGCTTTTTTCTGTTCCAGCTTGGCACCGGTCAGCGCTACTTTTTCAGCGTTAAGGATGATGACGTAATCACCCATGTCCATGTGAGGTGCAAAAGTGGGCTTGTGCTTGCCGCGCAGCAGCGTTGCCACCTGGCTGGCAAGACGTCCCAGCACCACATCGGTGGCGTCAATGACGTGCCATTGACGATCAACGTCGTCTGGCGTTGGTGTAAACGTACGCACTATGTATTAGCCTTCGTATGTCGGTGTTCGGTCAGCAGAACCGGATGGTCGTGAGAACCATAAGCGCGAGTCTGCTGTTAAGTTGACAGTGCATCTCCGGTACACCAGGTGAGGGCTGGCGTGAAGCCGGGTCCGATCTTCCCGGTGCCGCAACGACCCTAACGACGATGCAACTGCGTCGGGTGCTGCTGCGCTTGCGATCCGGGAGGACACGCACAACAGCTACCTATGTTACTACGGATCACCATTCATCGCAAAACGACTGTGCACGGTCATGATTCTTTGTCCCGACCAGCCACGATGCTGCTGGGTATAGAGTTGTGGTGGTCGGTGTGATGGGTTCCGGCTAGAAGGAAATGATCGTGGAATTACGTCAACTGGAATATTTCATGGCCGTCGCTGAAGAATTACACTTTGGCCGTGCCGCGGCTCGCCTGCATATTTCACAGCCACCTTTGACTGTACATATCAAGCGGTTAGAAGAAGAGCTGGGCGTTTCGCTGTTCGATCGTACTTCGCGCCGCGTTTCGTTGACCTCGGAGGGAGCTCGCTTCCGGGATCTGATCGGCCCAATCTTGCAGGATTTAGAGGAGGCCGTTGAAGACCTGCGCGAGATCAAAGCCGGACGGCGCGGTCGGGTACGGGTGGGATTTGTTTCTTCGGCCAGTTATGAACTCGTCCCGGCCAGTGTGCGCGACATTCGTTTACAACATCCGGGCATTCATCTCGACCTTCACCCCATGGCCACAGGTGAACAGGTCGAAGCACTGTTGGAGAATCGTTTGGACATCGGCGTCATGCGGGATGCTCCCTTACAATCGGGGTTGCAATTTTCAACGCTTCTGACAGAGCAGCTGGTAGCTGTACTACCTTCCAACCACGCTTTGGCTAGCGAAGATGAGGTCTCGTCAGAAGATCTGATTCAATTGCCGTTAGTCTTATTCCCATTTCAGTCGATGCCAGGCTATGTCACCAAGATTATGGAGATTTTCCACCCCTTGGGGCGCTCACCTCGAATTGTTCAGCGGGCTATCAACCAGGAAAACGTTATGGGGCTGGTTGCTGCTGGAGTTGGCGCCTCGATTCTTCCCGCCTCGTTTTCCTCGTTTTCCATCCCCGGTGTGGTCACCAAGCCAATCACCGGTCGTCCCACGACGCGGTTGGAGTTGGTAACCGATCAACATGAGGGCACCGCTAATATTGCGGCCGTTGTCGCCGTCATCACCGAAGCGGCCCGGCGGATTGGTCGCAAGGAAGCATCCTAGGGTCACGTTTGGCTCGAGTCTGAGCGGCACGAGCAGCGAGTTGATCGTCTGGCGGATACATCACGTAGTCCAGGATGAGCCCGTGGGCCGGTGCCAGGACCATATCGGAATCGCGCACCGGGTTTGTCAGGCGGCTGCGTAACCACCCCGGTTCGCGTGAACCGTCTCCGACCCGCAGTAGGGCTCCCACCAGCGCACGAACCATGTGGTGGCAAAAAGCATCGGCTGTCAGATGAAGTGTCATCACGGTTTCTTCGCGAGTGGCCCGAAATTCTTGCAGGGTTCGAATGGTGGTTGCACCTGGTCGAGGCTTGCAAAATGCGCTGAAATCATGCATTCCTTCTATCCCGGAAATTTCTTCAACCATGCGGTTCATGTCCAGGGGTTTGCGATGATGATACGTGAAGTGCCTGGTCAGGGGGTCAAACTCGTCCATGGCGATCCGATACCGATAGCTGCGCGCAACCGGCGAGAATCTGGCATCAAAGCCCGCTGGAACTATCTGGGCTTTGCGAATGTGGATCGCACCAGATGTTTTTGCCAGCACGCCGTTGAGTTTTGTCACCATCGCTGTCTCAGCAGGTCGCATCGGGTGATTGCCGGGCAATTTTTCCCAAAGTGCTGCCGGAATATCAAAATGTATGACTTGATTGGCTGCATGCACACCGGCATCAGTACGTCCGGCCACAGTCGTGGCGATCGGCTGGCGAAAGATAGTGGCTAGGCCGTCTTCTACGGTTCCTTGGATAGTGGCAAGTCCGGGTTGTGTGGCCCACCCGTGGTAGGCGGTTCCATCGTATGCCAAGTCGATACGAATCCGGTAAGTGCTCTGATCATGCATATATGTCAGTGTAATCGTTGTACAACGACGATTGATCATAAAAGCCCCGCACAGCATGTGCGGGGCTTTTATGATTCAGTTGCGAAGATTTACTTGTCGTCGTCAGCCTTATCGGCTGTTTCAGCAGTTTCTTCGACTTCTACGGCTTCATCAGCTTCTTCTGCTGCTGGTGCTTCATCAGCTGCGGTTTCAGCAACGGCTTCTGCTTCAGCAACAACAGCCTGTTTTGGCGAAACTGGTTCCATGACCAGTTCGATGACTGCCATTGGGGCGTTGTCGCCAGGGCGGTTACCTATCTTGGTGATACGGGTGTATCCACCTTCGCGGTTCGCCATGGCCGGGCCAATGACGGTGAACAGTTCGTGCACAACAGATTTGTTCGTGCGGGAGTTACCGGCGATAAGACCCTGTACCTTACGACGGGAGGCCAGGTCACCTGCTTTTGCGAAGGTGACGAGACGTTCGGCGTAAGGCTGCAGACGCTTTGCCTTAGTAAACGTGGTCTTGATGGACTTGTGTTCGAACAGGCTGACCGACAGATTCGCCAGCATACGACGCTGGTGTGCCGGGCCGCCGCCCAGGCGCGGTCCTTTGGTTGGGGTTGGCATGAATTCTCCTTGTATGATTTCCCGGCACTATGTGCAGGGAATCAGTGGTTCAAATATGTCTTAGAGCCCGAACTCGTTTGACTCCTGGGAGTCAAAAGGCGAATCGAAGCTTCCAGGGCCACCGTCTTTAAGGGACAGACCGAGACCCTCCAGTTTTTCTTTGACTTCGTCGATGGATTTTGCTCCGAAGTTGCGGATGTCCATTAAGTCGGTTTCGGAACGTGCTACAAGCTCTCCAACGGTGTTGATGCCTTCGCGTTTCAGACAGTTATAGGACCTGACGGTAAGCTCCAGGTCTTCTACCGGCAGGGCGAGGTCTGCTGCAACACTGGTATCGACAGGCGATGGGCCAACTTCAATACCTTCGGCTTCAACATTGAGTTCACGCGCCAGGCCAAACAGTTCAACCAGGGTTGAACCAGCCGAGGCCAGTGCGTCACGTGGTGCCATGGAGGGCTTAGTTTCAACATCGATGGTCAGCTTGTCGAAGTCGGTGCGCTGTTCCACACGGGTAGCGTCGACTTTGAAAGTGACGGTCAATACTGGTGAGTAGATCGAGTCGACCGGGATACGGCCGATCTCGGCATCTGGGGATTTGTTCTGTGCAGCAGTTACGTACCCACGGCCACGTTCGATGGTCAATTCCATATCGAACTTGCCCTTTTCATTAAGGGTGGCGATGTGCAGATCCGGGTTATGAATCTCAACACCTGCCGGTGGGGTGATATCAGCTGCGGTCACGACACCTGGTCCCTGCTTGCGCAGGTATGCAACTACTGGCTCATCGTGGTGGGATGAGACTGACAGCTGCTTGACGTTCAAGATGACTTCAGTGACGTCTTCTTTAACACCTTGAATGGTGGTGAACTCGTGGAGAACCTGGTCGATACGAACCGAGGTGACAGCGGCACCTGGGATCGATGACAGCAGGGTTCGACGCAGTGAGTTACCGAGGGTGTAGCCGAAGCCCGGTTCTAGTGGTTCGAGGACAAAACGGGACCGGGTTTCTGAAACGGGTTCTTCAGTCAACGTGGGGCGCTGTGCAATGAGCACTGACATTTCCTTTCGGCGCGCGATCCGCCATTTGATGCGCGCAGTTGGGGGAAACGATGGAAATTATTTCTAGGTTAGTCCACGACCGTTGGACAACATGGCTGTTGAGCGTTGGTTGTGGTGTGCTCAAAGGCCTTAAACGCGACGACGTTTAGCAGGGCGTGCACCGTTGTGTGCAACTGGAGTGACGTCCTGAATGGAGCCGACTTCCAGACCTGCGGCCTGCAGTGAACGAATCGCAGTTTCGCGACCGGAGCCTGGGCCTTTGACGAAGACGTCAACTTTACGCATCCCGTGTTCCTGGGCGCGCTTGGCAGCTTGCTCAGCCGCGGTTTGAGCAGCGAACGGGGTTGATTTACGGGAACCTTTGAAGCCCATCTCTCCGGCGGAGGCCCAAGAGATGACAGCACCGGTGGTGTCGGTGATCGAAACGATGGTGTTGTTAAAGGTTGATTTAATGTGGGCTTGGCCCTGAGTAATATTCTTCTTGGAGCGACGTCCCTTACGTGGGGCCGCACCGCGTGGCTTTGCCATAGAATGCTCTCCTACAAAAGCTTGATTTAGTAAATACGGATGTGGGACAAGAAGTGACTACTTCTTGCGTCCTGCAACAGTCTTCTTCGGGCCTTTACGGGTACGAGCGTTGTTCTTGGTGCGCTGGCCGCGGACTGGTAAGCCGCGACGGTGGCGTAGCCCCTGGTAGGAACCAATTTCGACTTTGCGACGAATGTCTGCTGCGACTTCACGGCGCAGATCACCTTCGACCTGAAGGTTGCCTTCGATGTAGTCGCGCAGTTTGACCATTTCGTCATCAGTTAGGTCTTTGACGCGAGTATTTGCGTCTACGCCGGTAGCTTCCAGAATCTGGACTGCTCGGCTGTTGCCAACACCGTAAATGTAGGTGAGAGCGATGACGACACGCTTTTCACGTGGAATATCAACGCCTGCTAGACGTGCCATATGGCCGTTCTCCTGTTCTTTATGACAAAGGTCTTCAACAACACGTCCTTACCCGGGATAACTCCGGCCAAGCGGTTCAATGCGGGTTGTGAAGAACTCGACACATCCCAAACAGTGTCCTTGACTTGGCGGGTAAGTCTTCGGCCTTTGCCTTGTCCGAAGGTTGAGCTCAATGCTCTGTGTTGCTGCGGCCCATGGCGGGCCTATGTTTCTTGCGCTGGGGCTTAGCCCTGGCGTTGTTTATGGCGTGGGTTAGAGCAGATCACCATGACATTGCCGTGGCGGCGAATAACCTTGCAGGCATCGCAGATCCGCTTCACGCTTGGGTGAACCTTCACAGGGTTCCTCCTTGAGCGTTCCAGAGGTGGATAGTGTTATTTGTAGCGGTAGACGATACGGCCTCGTTCGAGGTCGTATGGGCTAAGCTCGACCACCACACGATCTTCGGGCAAAATGCGAATGTAGTGTTGACGCATTTTTCCTGAAATGGTGGCAAGCACAATGTGGTCGTTATCTAGCCGGACCCGGAACATCGCGTTTGGTAACGCTTCTGAAACGGTTCCTTCAACTTCAATGACGCCTTCTTTTTTAGCCATGTCCTCCACAATCTGTTATCTCCTGCAACGGATTCGACACGTTGTCGGGCCGGACCATCACAGAAGCATGCGTTTATGAGCGGATTCGTTTTTGAAGCGTATTCGGGCACACCGATCAACTTAAAAGCAGAATCAGCCAAAGATCCATGTTAGCGCATGTTGCCAAATAAAACCAAATGCTATTGACAGCCAGTTAGTTTTGTGGGATCGGCACCGGAGTCACACCGTAGCGGGCTAGATTGGCTGCCCCGCCATCAGGGGCGGTAATGACCCAGATACCTTCTTTATGGCGGGCCACCGAGTGTTCCCACTGTGATGCATTGGAACCATCGACTGTGACAACAGTCCAGTCATCGGCGAGGGTTTTGGTGGCAATGTCACCACGTACAAGCATCGGTTCAATTGCCAAGACCATGCCGGCTTTGACACGCGGACCGCGCATACCAGATCGATAGTTGAATACATCAGGTGCCTGATGCATGGCCGAACCAATGCCGTGGCCAACGTAATCTTCCAGAATGCCTAGTGGCTCCCCCGGTTGAGCTCGAACATAATCTTCGATGGCATTACCGATTTCGCCGACATGCTTGGCTCGGGCGAAAGCTGCGATACCGGCCCACATGGCTTCTTGGGTGATCGCTGATAGTCGTGTATCCGCCGGGTCAGGTGTTCCGACGATAACGGTTCGAGCTGAATCGGAGTGCCAGCCGTCGACGACCGCACCTGCATCGATGGAGATGATATCGCCGTCTTGCAGGACTCGTTGCCCCGGGATGCCGTGAACGACCTCATCGTTGACGGATGCACAGATGGTTGCGGGGAAACCGTGGTATCCCAAGAAGTTGGAGGTGGCACCGTTATCAGCCAGTACCGAACGGAAGACTTGGTCGAGGTGTGCGGTGGTCACACCGGGTTGTGCTGCTGTCACGACCGCGTCGAGACCTTGGTGGAGAATAAGCCCGGCTTTGTGCATGATAGCCAGCTGCGCATCGGTTTTAAGTTCGATTTGTCGTGACATTCCTGTTACTGATTTCTTGTGTCTCGGAAATGCGGTGATTGGGCGGGTTGACTGGGATGAATACTCACCCAGCGTAGTGCGTCGGGTAAAGAGTTACCAGCCGGTGTCGGCAATACTGTTGGGCAGTGAAAAACCGACCCGGTATGTGTCGGGTCGGTTTCAAGATCATTTTTGTTTAGTCACCAGAGCGAGGTTTGATAACCGGCAGTGTTCCGGTCCGCGCCCGGATGTTGTAGATGGTCTGCAGGAGGCGTTCTGTGATGTCGTCGATGGCTCCGGTGCCGTCAACGCGACCTACGATGCCCTGCTGTACGTAGCTTTCAATGAGATCAGCGGTTTCTTGGTGGTAGAGATCCAGGCGGTGTTGGATGACTTCTGCGGTGTCATCGGAGCGGCCTTCGGTTTCGGCTCGGGCCAGGAGGCGCTCGACGATTTCTTCGTCAGGTACTTCCAAAACCAGGACTGCGGTGAGGTCTTCGCCTTTGTCGTTCATGATCTTATTGAGCGCTTCGACCTGACCCTGAGTGCGTGGGTACCCATCAAGGAGGAAACCGTTTCCAACGTCGTTGTGGTTCAGACGATCTGCGACCATCCGGTTAGTGACGTCGTCGGGCACAAAGTCGCCTGCATCAATGTAGCTTTTGGCTTCTTTGCCAAGCTCTGTCAGCTCTTTAACGTTATAGCGGAAGATGTCTCCGGTCGAGATCGCTGGGATGGCCATTTTGTCCGCAATACGTACCGCTTGGGTGCCTTTGCCTGACCCCGGAGGGCCCATGATAAGCAAACGTGTCATAGATTGTCCTGTCCTTGATCTTTGGGTCTCGTGTGGTTGTGTTCAAGCCTAACGGAGCAGGCCTTCGTAATGGCGTTGTTCCATCTGTGCGTCGATCTGTTTGATCGTGGTCAAGGCTACACCAACCATGATCAAAATCGAGACGCCCCCGAATGGGAAGTTTTGATCGGCCCCGATCAGCACGAATGCGATCAGTGGGATCATAGCGATCAGACCAAGATAGATTGCGCCAACGAAGGTTACCCGCGAGATGACGTATTCAAGGTACTGAACGGTTGGACGACCTGCTCGAACCCCAGGAATGAAACCACCTTGACGTTTCATATTATCCGAAACATCTTGAGGGTTGAAGGTAATGGTCACGTAGAAATACGTGAAAAAGATCGTCATCAGGAAGAACACGGCCATGTAGAGCGGGTGGGATCCGGTGCCGAAGTACTGCTGGAGCCACACGACCCAACCGGCAGGCTCACTGCCGTCAGTGGGCATGTTGAACTGGATCAGGATCTGCGGCAGCATCAGAATTGAGGAGGCGAAAATAACGGGGATCACGCCGGCCATGTTGACTTTGATGGGGATATACGTGGTGGTCGATCCTACAGTACGACGACCAATTTGACGCCGTGCGTACTGGACGGGGATGCGACGCTGAGAGTCTTCGACGAATACGATCAACATCATGATCGCAATACCTACAACCATTACCAGGCCGAAGATACGCCAGCCCTGGGTCTGCCAGATCGCAGCCAGACCTGCTGGGAAGCCAGCGGCGATCGAGACAAAGATCAACAGCGACATACCGTTGCCCACACCGCGTTCGGTGATCTGTTCGCCCATCCACATGATGACGATGGCGCCCATGGCGAGCGTCAAGACCAGTAGCAGAGTAGCCCAGATGCTGTCGTCGTGGAGCAGTGAAACATTGCAATTCAACAATGCACCAGAGCGCGCCAGGGTAGCAATGGTGGTCGCGTTGAGCAGTGCAAGCCCTACGGTCAAGTAGCGGGTGTACTGGGTCAAACGAGCCTGCCCCTCGGGCCCTTCTTTCTGAAGTCGCTCGAAGGCTGGGATGACCACGCGCAGCAGCTGCGTAATGATCGATGCGGTGATGTAGGGCATGATGCCCAGAGCAAAGATGGAGACCTGAAGCAGCGCACCCCCGGAGAACATGTTGACAAATGAGTACAGACCCCCGGTGGTATCCCCTTGGGCCAAACACATTTGTACGTTGCCGTAGTCGACGCTCGGGGCGGGAATGAAGACGCCGATCCGGTAAATGGCGATGACCGCTAACGTAAATAGGATCTTGGTCCGCAGATCGGGGGTCTTGAACACCCTGGATATCGTGCTGAACAAGTGTCCTCCTGACAGTAGTGCGAGACTGCACTTTCGTAGATTCGACAGAACGCCGGATCTTTTGTACACGGTGTACCAAGAAAAGGCACGATTTGCATTCTAACGTTAAAACCTACGGCCCTCGACCTATGACGATATTCGTCATGGGTCAAGGGCCGCCTATCAGCTAGCGCTGTTCTGTGTCAGAACAACGTTATGCGGTGGTTGTTGTGCCTCCGGCCGCAGCAATCTTATCGACTGCTGATTTGGAAAATGCATCGGCGGTCACATTAACAGCGACACCGATCTCCCCGGAGCCCAGGACTTTGACCGGCTGGTTCTTACGAACCAGGCCCTTGGCCACAAGGTCAGCAACGGTGACGTCGCCGCCTTCTGGGAAGGATTCAGTCAGTTTGTCCAAGTTCACAACCTGGTAGTTGACTTTGGCAGGGTTTTTGAAACCGCGCAGTTTTGGAAGGCGCATGTGCAGCGGCAGCTGTCCACCTTCGAAACCTGCTGGCACCTTGTTGCGAGCACGAGTGCCCTTGGTACCACGGGTTGCGGTTTTACCGCCCTTACCGCCTTCACCACGACCGTAACGCAGTTTGCGTTTGTTCGAGCCTTTTGCTGGACGCAGGTCGTGAAGTTTGATCGCTTCTTGTTGTTCTTCAGCCATTAGTCGACCTCCTCGACCTTTACCAGATGGGACACGGCATTGACCATGCCCACGGTGACGGCGTCGGCGCTACGGGTAACGGACTTGCCGATACCTCTCAGGCCGAGCGACCGTAGGGTTTCAACGTGTTTTGGCTTGCGTCCGATAGCCGAGCGTACCTGTGTGATGGTCAGGGTTGCGTCGGATGGCACAAGATTCTTCGGGGTTGATTCGAAGTTTGCCACGATTATGCACCTGCCTTTTCTTCAGCACGCTTGGCACGGGCTTCTTCGATCGTGCGCAGCATTGCCCGTGGAGCAACTTCGTCGATTGGCAGTCCGCGGCGAGCTGCGACCTCTTCGGGGCCTTCCAGCTGGCGCAGTGCTTCAACGGTTGCGCGAACAATGTTGATGGCATTTGCCGAGCCCATGGATTTGGACAGCACGTCGGTGATACCGGCAGCTTCCAGTACCGCACGAACTGGACCGCCAGCGATAACCCCGGTACCAGGAGAGGCTGGACGCAGCAAGACAACGCCGGCTGCATCTTCGCCCTGTGACAGGTGCGGGATGGTGGTGCCAACGCGTGGGACGCGGAAGAAATTCTTCTTGGCTTCTTCAACGCCTTTAGCGATCGCGGCGGGAACTTCTTTGGCTTTACCGTAGCCGACACCGACCATGCCGTCGCCGTCGCCGACGACTACCAGTGCGGTGAAGGCGAAACGGCGTCCACCCTTGACTACTTTGGCAACGCGGTTGATGGCAACGACGCGTTCCAGGAACTGGTCTTTGTTGTCATCACGACCGCCACGGCGTCCGCCGCGGTCAGATCGATCGCCGCGTTCGGAGCGCTGGCCGCGACGTTGACCACGGCCGCCGCGCTCGGTGTGCTGGCTGTCGGAGCCCTGCGAGGTTTCCGATACAGCCTCTTGAGTTGTTTCGGTCACCTGTGTGTCCTTTTCGTTATTTGCTTCGGTCACAGCTTCAGTCCACCTTCCCGTGCACCGTCAGCGACTGCTGCGATACGACCGTGGTATTTGTGACCAGCGCGGTCGAATACGACTGCGGTCACACCGGCGTCTTCAGCGCGCTGTGCAATTATTTCGCCTACTTTGCGAGCTTTTTCGGTTTTCTCTGCGTCGGATGCGCGCAGATCGGCTTCCATGGTGGAAGCTGACACTAGCGTGACACCGGCTTCGTCGTCGATAACCTGGGCAAAGATGTGGCGTGCGGAACGGTTGACAACCAGGCGTGGGCGTGCTGCTGTACCCTGAATCCGTTTGCGCACCCGTATATGACGGCGACGGCGGGCAGCATTTTTGCCTTTGCGTTTCATACTGACAGTTGACATTACTTACCTGCCTTTCCGGCCTTGCGGCGGATGGTTTCACCCTCGTAGCGAATACCTTTGGCCTTATAAGGTTCGGTAACGCGCAGTTTACGGATGTTGGCGGCAGTTTCGCCGACAAGTTGTTTATCGATACCAGATACAGTGATCGTGTTGCCTTCAATGGCAAAGGCAATACCTTCTGGCGCGGTAACTTGGACCGGGTGGGAGAAGCCAAGCTGCAGTTCGAGGTCGTTGCCTTTAGCTACCACGCGGTAACCGGTACCGTGTAGTTCCAATTTCTTGGAGTAGCCATCGGTGACACCGACGATCATGTTATCAATCAGGGTACGGGTCAGGCCGTGCAGCGAACGAGATTCCCGTTCGTCATCCGGACGGATAACCGTGATGGTGTTTTCTTCCAACTTGGCCTCAATTGGGCCGCTGATGCTCATGCCCAGCTCACCTTTGGGTCCTTTGACGGACACATCAGAGCCGTTGATGGCAACTTCGACGCCGGAAGGTACGGTGATCGGAAGCTTTCCAATACGTGACATGGTTTCCCTTCCTTTCCGTTACCAGACGTAGGCGAGGACTTCCCCACCCACACCTTTCGAAGCTGCTTGACGGTCGGTCAGCAGACCAGATGAAGTTGACAGGATCGCGATGCCCAGTCCACCTAGCACGTGTGGCAGTTTTGTGGATTTGGCGTAGACGCGCAGACCTGGTTTGGAGATGCGGCGTACTCCGGCGATGGAACGCTGACGCTGTGGACCAAATTTAAGGTCCAGCACGAGGTCTTTACCTACGCGCGCATCAACTTCTTTCCAGTCGGCAATGTAGCCTTCGTTTTTCAAGATTTCGGCGACGCCGCGCTTCAGTTTTGAAGAGGGCATGCTCACGGAATCGTGATGCGCCGAGTTTGCGTTGCGCAGACGTGTCAACATGTCTGCGACGGGGTCGGTCATACTCATATGTGGCTTTAGCCTTTTCTCGTTGTGGTTTCCTGATCCGGTACACCGGGTCAAGACCTATAACGTAGTTGGATTACTGGTCTGCCTTGAACGGGAAGCCCAGCGCACGCAACAGTGCACGGCCTTCGGCGTCGGTTTTGGCGGTGGTTACGAGGGTGATGTCCATACCGCGTACACGGTCGATCTTGTCTTGATCGATTTCGTGGAATACGGACTGTTCGGACAGACCGAAGGTGTAGTTGCCATTGCCGTCGAACTGGCGAGGGCTCAGGCCGCGGAAGTCACGGATGCGTGGCAGCGCAAACGTAACCAATCGGTCCAGGAATTCCCACATACGGTCGCCACGTATGGTGACGTGTGCACCAATTGGCATACCTTCGCGCAGTTTGAACTGTGCGATGGATTTCTTGGCGCGGGTTACCTGTGGTTTCTGCCCGGTAATTGCGGTGAGGTCTTCGATGGCACCGTTGATGACTTTCGAGTCACGTGCTGCTTCGCCGACACCCATGTTGACCACGATCTTTTCCAGACCTGGTACCTGCATGACGTTTTCGTAGTTGAATTCGTTTTGGAGTTCAGCTTTGATTTCGTCGCGGTATTTCGTCTTCAGACGTGGGGTGACCTTGGAGGCTGCGTTTTCAGATACCTGTGTCATTACAGCTCCTTTCCAGAGGCCTTGGCGTAACGAACCTTGATGATCTTGGTTTCGCCGTCTTTTTCGACTTCTTCAAAACGGTAACCAACACGGGTTGGCTTTTCGGTTTCAGGATCCACGACAGCAACGTTGGAGATGTGTATCAGAGCTTCCTCTTCTACACGTCCACCTTCAGTTGCACCGTCTGGTCCCTGGCCTGCACGAACGTGTTTGGTTACCCGGTTGACACCTTCAACGAGGACTTTGTCTTGTTTTGGAAGAACTCGCAGGACTTTGCCCTGTTTGCCACGGTCTTTACCTGACAGCACCTGTACGAGATCGTCTTTTTTGATCTTCGCCATGGGTTAGATCACCTCCGGAGCCAGCGATACGATACGCATGAACTGGTTATCTCGTAGCTCACGGGCGACTGGGCCGAAGATACGAGTACCGCGTGGTTCGTTATCCTGACGAAGGATGACTGCTGCGTTTTCGTCGAACTTGATGTACGAGCCATCTGCGCGACGAACCGATTTCTTGGTGCGTACTACGACTGCTTTGACGACGTCGCCTTTTTTGACGGCACCGCCTGGGATGGCATCTTTGACAGTGGCGACGATAACGTCGCCGATGGATGCATAGCGGCGTCCAGAGCCACCGAGGACACGGATGGTGAGAATTTCTTTCGCACCGGTGTTGTCGGCAACTTTGAGCCGCGATTCTTGTTGAATCACTTGCTTACTCCTGCATGTCTCGCTGGTTCTCAGTCCTCGGGTGGATTGAGCCTTGCGGAACGGTCATGGAAATATTCTTGCTGTGCTTACCCCTAGCTAGGTGAGACGTATGTGATCGGTTTGCACACAGAGGCAAACTGATCACACAGTGCTTTTGAGCCAGGGCCGAGGCACGTTGTTGCAAGATGTTGTGCTGACTTTTCGTCAGATACCCGGTGGATGGCCGAGCTATGAAAAGGGCACAGCTACAACATGCTACCGCACGCCTGGTGGTTTTGGAAAATCGTTGTTCACGAGCCTCGGAGGGCTAGATCCCCTAATTGGTGTTAAAGCACTGCATCCGCTTCAGGAGTTCCTGATGCGGATGCAGTGTTTATGTTTGCGTCGAAGCAGAAGGCTTACTTAGCGCGTTCTACGATTTCGACGAGGCGCCAGTGTTTGCTCTTGGAGAGCGGGCGGGTCTCGGCTAGACGAACGGTATCGCCGATGCCGGCGGTGTTTTCTTCGTCATGGGCTTTGACGCGCTTGGTGCGACGCATGATTTTGCCGTACAGAGCGTGCTGCTTGAAGTATTCGATCTCGACAACAATGGTTTTTTCCATCTTGTCGGAGACGACGACTCCACGCAGAGTTTTGCGATAATTGCGCTCTGGTGCGGCTGCGGTGTCAACAGACTCAGTCACTGTCATTCCTCCTCAGCCTACTTGCGGCTTTTCTTTTTGTTTTTGATGTCTTCTTCGCTGGCTTCGACTTCTTCGCGGATACCAAGTTCGCGTTCGCGCAGCACGGTCAGGATACGTGCAACATCGCGTTTGACGATCTTGATGCGACCGGTGTTTTCAATTTGGCCGGTTGCGGCTTGGAAGCGCAGATTGAATAACTCGGCTTTTGCTTTGTCGAGTTCTTCACGCAGGCGTGCGTTATCGAAACCATCGAGTGCTTCTGTTGTCAGTTCAGGTGAACCCAATGCCATGGTTATTCACCACCCTCTCGGCGTACAATGCGACCCTTGACCGGCAGCTTGTGTGCAGCCAGACGCAGAGCTTCGCGAGCGACATCTTCGGTGACGCCAGACAGTTCAAACATGACACGGCCTGGTTTTACATTGGCAACCCAGAATTCTGGGGAGCCTTTACCCGAACCCATGCGAACTTCGGCTGGTTTTTTGGTCAGCGGACGGTCTGGAAAAATGTTGATCCATACGTGGCCACCACGTTTGATGTAACGGGTCATCGCGATACGAGCTGCCTCGATCTGACGGTTGGTTACATATGCGCGGGTGGTTGCCTGCAGACCCCATTCACCGAAGGCTACTTCGGTGCCACCCTTGGCCATACCTTTACGACCTGGGCGGTGCTGTTTACGGAATTTTACGCGACGTGGGATAAGCATTACGCGTTGCCTCCTTGAGCGCCAGCGCGGGCACCCGATGGGGCGCCTCCACGGCGACGGCGTGAACCACCGCGACCACCACGGCCACCTCGACCTGATGGTGCGGCTGCTTCCTGAGCGGCCAATTCTTTATCGGTGAAGTCGCCCTTGTAGACCCATACTTTGACGCCGATGCGTCCGTAGGTGGTCTTGGCTTCGAACTGTCCGAAGTCGATGTTGGCGCGCAAGGTGTGCAGCGGGACACGGCCTTCGCGGTAGAACTCGGTACGGCCCATATCGGCACCGCCCAGACGACCGGATACCTGAATACGGATACCCTCGGCGCCTGCACGCATTGCCGACTGGATCGAGCGGCGCATTGCACGGCGGAATGCCACACGTGCGGTCAGCTGCTCGGCGACACCCTGTGCTACCAGCTGTGCGTCGGTTTCTGGTTTCTTGACTTCTAGGATGTTGAGCTGAATCTGCTTGCCAGTGAGTTTTTCGAGTTCACGGCGAATGCGATCAGCTTCCGCACCACGGCGACCGATGACGATACCTGGGCGAGCAGTGTGTACGTCTACACGGACACGATCGCGGGTACGTTCGATCTCAACTTTGGAAATACCAGCACGTTCCATGCCGTCCTGCAGCAGGCTGCGGATCTGCACGTCTTCTTTGACGAAGTCCTTGTAGCGCTGACCGTCAACGTTGGAGTCAGCGAACCAGCGGGAAACGTGGTCTTTGGTAATGCCGAGGCGGAATCCGTGTGGGTGAATTTTCTGACCCATTTAGTTGGTCCCACCTTCCTGATCTTCATCGGTTGCAACAACCACGGTGACGTGGCTTGTGCGTTTCTTGATTTCGAAGGCACGACCCTGAGCGCGCGGCTGGTAGCGCTTCATGGTTGGGCCTTCGTCAACGAAGGCTTCACTGACAAACAGCTCATCTTCGTTGAAGGCCAAGCCTTCGCGGTCTGCTTTATCCCGTGCGTTGGATACTGCAGAGGCCAGTACCTTGTACACCGGCTTAGCTGCGCCCTGCTGGGCGAATTTCAAAATGGCCAGGGCTTCATTCGCTTGCTTACCACGAACAAGGTCGACGACGCGCCGGGCCTTCATTGGCGTAACACGCAAATAGCGTGCAATTGCCTTGGCTTCCATTGCTTAATCCTCTCTAAGATCAACCACCGCGCTTAGCGGCGGCCTTTCTGGTCGTCCTTGGAGTGGCCGCGGAAGGTACGCGTTGGTGCGAATTCTCCCAATTTGTGTCCGACCATAGATTCGGTAACGAACACCGGTACGTGTTTGCGACCATCGTGGACTGCAATGGTATGACCCAGCATGTCGGGGATGATCATCGAACGACGTGACCAAGTGCGGATAACGTTTTTAGTGCCCTTTTCGTTCTCAGCAAGAACCTTGAGGTACAAGTGCTGATCTACGTAGGGGCCCTTCTTCAGGCTGCGTGGCATAAAGAGATCAGCTCCTATCGATTCTTCTTGCTTTTCGGACGACGACGCACAATGTACTGGTCGCTGGCCTTATTCGGACGGCGCGTACGGCCTTCCTTCTTACCATTCGGGTTCGATGGGTGACGACCACCGGAAGTCTTACCTTCACCACCACCGTGTGGGTGATCCACAGGGTTCATGGCGGCACCGCGGGTTTGTGGACGAACACCTTTCCAGCGCATCCGTCCGGCTTTACCCCAAGAGATGTTGATCTGCTCAGCGTTGCCGACTTCACCAACGGTGGCGCGGCAGCGGATGTCAACGTTGCGAATTTCGCCCGATGGGAGACGAAGTTGTGCGTATTTGCCTTCGCGGGCAACCAGCTGGATGGATGCACCAGCTGAACGTGCCATTTTCGCACCGCCACCTGGACGCAGTTCCACAGCGTGGATCACGGTACCCAATGGGATATTACGAAGTGGCAGGTTATTGCCTGGTTTGATGTCGGCATTTGGGCCAGACTCCACCATGTCGCCCTGCTTCAAACGAGCTGGTGCGAGGATGTAGCGTTTGGCTCCATCGACGTAGTGCAACAGTGCAATGTTGGCGGTACGGTTTGGGTCGTATTCGATGTGAGCGACCTTTGCCGGAATGCCATCTTTATCGTGACGGCGGAAGTCGATCAAACGATACTGACGTTTGTGTCCACCACCACGGTGACGTGATGTGATACGTCCGAGGTTGTTGCGACCACCGGTTTTCGACAGTGGGCGAAGCAACGACTTCTCGGGCGTTGTTCGGGTGATTTCTGAGAACTCGGATACCGACGAGCCGCGCTGGCCCGGAGTAACCGGTCTGTAATTACGTATTGCCATAGATATATTCCTCGATTAAGTGGTCTCCGACCTAGGCGGCCGGACCTCCGAAGATGTCGATGGAACCTTCCTTCAGCGTGACAATCGCGCGCTTGGTAGCTTTGCGAGTGCCATAGCCGAAACGGGTACGCTGACGCTTACCCTCACGGTTCATGGTGTTGACTGAAGCCACCTTGACGTCGAAAATCTTTTCGATTGCCAGTTTGATTTCAGTCTTATTTGAGCGTGGGTCCACGATGAAGGTATAGCGCCCTTCGTCCATGTCCGAGTAGCTCTTTTCACTCACGACGGGAGCAAGGATCACGTCGCGGGGATTCTTATCGATATTGGTTGACATGTGGTCTCCTCCTACTTGGCGCTTGCAGCGGCCACGAAGGCGTCGTATGCAGGCTTGGTAAAGACCACGTCGTCAGCATTCAACACGTCGTAGGTGTTGAGCTGATCAGCATACAGCGTGTGAACATGCTGCAGGTTACGAGTTGACAGTGCAGCGACGTCGTCGGACCGGTCGATGACGACCAGGAAGTTGCGACGTTCGTTCTGGACTTCTGCCAGCGCGGTTTTTGCAGCTTTAGTCGAAGGGGTGTCCTGATCAATCAGGGCTTCGACGACGTGGATGCGTCCGTTGCGGGCACGGTCAGACAGTGCCTGGCGCAGGGCTGCTGCGATCATTTTCTTAGGGGTACGCTGCGAGTAGTCGCGTGATTGAGGACCGTGTGCAATTCCACCACCGGTCATCTGTGGTTCACGGATCGAACCTTGGCGTGCACGGCCGGTACCTTTTTGACGAAACGGTTTGCGTCCACCACCGGATACTTCAGCGCGAGTTTTGGTCGCGTGAGTTCCCTGACGTGCCGCAGCAAGCTGTGCATTGACAACCTGGTGCATTAGAGCAACGTTTGCTTCGACGTCAAAGAGTTCAGCTGGTAGATCCACCGATACTTTGTTGACAGCCATTGAACTAGGCTCCCTTCACTGCATCGCGAACCAGAACAACGCGACCACGTGGGCCAGGTACTGCACCTTTGATGAGCAGCAGGTTGTTCTCTGCATCGATTCCGTGCAGAGTCAGGTTCTGAGTGGTTGTTTTGACGTTACCCATGCGGCCTGGAAGCTTCTTGCCCTTGAACACACGACCTGGGGTAGCTGCGCCACCGACCGAGCCTGGTTTGCGGTGGTTTTTCTTCGCACCGTGGGAAGCGAATGAGCCACCGAAGTTGTGGCGCTTCATGGCACCGGCGAAGCCTTTACCCTTGGAGTTCGCAGTGACATCAACTTTTTGTCCTGCTTCGAACAGTTCAACGGTTAGGTCCTGGCCGAGTTCGTAGTTGGCTACGTCAGCGGTACGGATTTCGACGACGTGACGACGCGGTGTTACACCGGCTTTGTCGAAGTGTCCGACCAATGGTTTGGAGACCTTACGGGGGTCGATTGCCCCGTATGCAATTTGGACAGCAGAGTAGCCATCAACTTCTTCATTGCGAAGTTGGGTGACTACGTTAGGCTCAGCCTGAACCACAGTAACGGGAATGAGGTTGTTGTTCTCGTCCCATACCTGGGTCATGCCGAGCTTCGTGCCCAACAGTCCCTTGATATTCTTCTGGGATGTGGTCATAGTTCTCTCAGCACCTCCCTAGCTTAGAGTTTGATTTCAATGTTGACATCCGCTGGCAGGTCAAGACGCATCAGCGAGTCAACAGCCTTAGGAGTCGGGTCTACGATGTCGATAAGACGTTTGTGAGTACGCATTTCAAAGTGCTCACGGCTGTCTTTGTATTTGTGCGGAGAACGGATCACGGCGAACACATTCTTCTCAGTAGGTAGTGGAACCGGGCCAACTACCTGTGCGCCTGCGCGTGTGACCGTATCAACGATCTTCCGCGCTGAAGTGTCGATCACTTCGTGATCATACGACTTCAGCCGGATGCGGATTTTTTGTCCCGCCATGGCGTCTGCCTCATTTCCGTACTAGTTGAGTACCTGTCCCTGTGTACATGCAGTACAGCTGAAGCTGGTGCATGCGTTATTTTCGCTCACGTAGCTGAATCCGTCTTACGGGTTCCTCAACTATGTGAGACCATCAAGTTTTTAGTCACCAGACTGCATAGCAAAATCGGTCTGGGATATTTGATGCCTGCTCTTTGAAAGCGTGCTCAGGGGTGTTATTCAACATCTTCCGGGCACGTTCGTTGCGAGCAACCTGTCTATTATGACAGATTCTGTGTGGATTAGCCAATCGAGTTGCATGGTGTTTTCCAATCGGGCCTGATCGTTGTTGCGAGGTGGTGGTCTGCAAGGTTTCCTCGTGTGAGGTCGGACGGCCGAAGGCACCAGGGCGGATACAGTAAACGGTGTTGGAAATGGTCGATTTTTAAGTATTTGGATACAAAATATCCCCTGCTGTTTGGCAGGGGATATTTTGGTCTACTACAGGTTAGAGCGTACGCTCTATTCGTAGGAGCTTAGGCGATAATCTTGGTTACACGACCGGAACCAACAGTACGTCCACCTTCGCGGATAGCAAAGCCGAGGCCCTCTTCCATAGCGATTGGCTGGATCAGTTCAACGGTCATTTCGGTGGTGTCACCTGGCATGACCATTTCGGTACCTTCTGGCAGGGTGATGACACCGGTTACGTCAGTGGTACGGAAGTAGAACTGTGGACGGTAGTTCGAGTAGAACGGGTTGTGACGGCCACCTTCGTCCTTGGACAGGATGTAGACGTTTGCTTCGAACTGGGTGTGTGGGGTGATCGAGCCTGGTGCTACGACAACCTGACCGCGTTCGACGTCTTCACGGCGCAGACCGCGGAGCAGCAGGCCACAGTTTTCGCCGGCCCATGCTTCCTCAAGCTGCTTGTGGAACATCTCGATACCAGTAACGGTGGTCTTCTGCGATTCACGGATACCAACGATTTCAACTTCAGAGTTGATTGCCAGGGTACCGCGTTCGGCGCGACCGGTCACAACGGTACCGCGACCGGTAATGGTGAAGACATCTTCAATTGGCATCAGGAATGGCTTGTCGCGGTCACGAACTGGCTCTGGGATGTATTCATCCACAGCGTCCATGAGATCTTCAACAGCCTTGACCCATTTTTCTTCGCCTTCGATAGCTTTTAGAGCGGAGACGCGGATAACTGGTGCGTTGTCACCGTCGAAGTCCTGGGAGGACAGCAGTTCACGAACTTCCATTTCAACCAGTTCCAGCAGGTCTTCGTCGTCGACCATGTCGGATTTGTTGAGTGCAACGAGCAGGGTTGGAACGCCAACCTGCTTGGCCAGCAGAACGTGTTCACGAGTCTGAGCCATAGGGCCGTCAGTAGCGGCAACAACGAGAATTGCGCCGTCCATCTGAGCAGCACCGGTAATCATGTTCTTGATGTAGTCGGCGTGGCCTGGGGCGTCAACGTGTGCGTAGTGACGTTTTTCGGTTTCATATTCAACGTGGGAAACGTTGATAGTAATACCGCGCTGGCGCTCTTCAGGAGCACCGTCGATATCGGCGTAGTCGCGCGATTCGTTGTATTCAGGGTACTTATCGGCCAGTACCTTGGAGATCGCAGCGGTGAGGGTGGTTTTACCATGGTCAACGTGACCAATGGTACCGATGTTAATGTGCGGCTTTGTCCGCTCGAACTTTGCCTTCGACACAGATTCCTCCTAGAACTGTTCGACTGGAGAAGGACATGCAGCCGCTTGTGGCGGTCTGACTTTGGTCCAGTCTACGTCAGATGTTGTTATTACTAGTTTCCCCGGGTGTTAGGACCGGTCCGTGGATTGCTAAACAACCTCGGCCGCCTGCGCGGACCGGACCCTAGTCCTTTACCAAACGTTATGTTCGGGGTGACACATCGTTTGGCTGGTGGTGGGCTTGGCGGGGCCGAGCCCACCACCATAAATCTAGCCGGCTAATAAGTCTAAATTATTGGCCGGAGTGTTTCTGAATAATTTCTTCAGAGACAGCAGAAGGTACTTCACCGTACGAGTTGAAGGTCATGGTGTATACAGCGCGACCCTGAGTACGGGAGCGCAGGTCACCGATGTAACCGAACATTTCAGACAGTGGAACTTTAGCCTTGACGACTTTGACACCTGCAGCATCTTCCATCGATTCGATGGTACCGCGGCGGGAGTTCAAGTCACCAATGACGTCGCCCATGTATTCTTCTGGGGTACGGACTTCTACGGACATAATCGGTTCAAGCAGAACCGGTTTTGCGCGTTTGATACCTTCTTTGAAGACCTGGGAGCCGGCCAGTTTGAATGCCATTTCCGAGGAGTCAACGTCGTGGTAGGCGCCGTCTTCAAGAGTTGCTTTGACACCAACCATTGGGTAGCCAGCAAGAACACCGAACTGCATGGCTTCTTGAATACCCTGGTCAACTGATGGGATGTATTCGCGAGGAATGCGTCCACCGGTGACAGCGTTCTTGAATTCGTAGACTTCGCCTTCTTCGGATACCAGAGGTTCAAAGGTGACGACAACCTTAGCGAACTGACCGGAACCACCGGTCTGCTTCTTGTGGGTGTAGTCAACCGATTCAACCTTCTGGCGAATGGTTTCACGGTAGGAGACCTGTGGTTTACCAACGGTAGCCTCAACCTTGAATTCGCGCTTCATACGGTCGACCAGCACGTCAAGGTGCAGTTCGCCCATACCGCCAATTTCGGTCTGGCCAGTTTCTTCGTTCTGAGAAACGGTGAACGTCGGATCTTCTGCAGACAGTCGCTGAATAGCAGTCGACAGTTTTTCCTGGTCACCCTTAGAGTTTGGCTCAATAGCGACCGAAATCACTGGTTCTGGGAATTCCATGGATTCCAGAATGATCGGAGCTTCTTTAGCAGACAGGCTGTCACCGGTGGTGGTGTCTTTGAGACCCACGACGGCGTAGATGTGGCCGGCCTGTGCTTCGTCCACAGGGTTTTCCTTATTGGCGTGCATCTGGAACAGACGGGAGATGCGTTCTTGTTTCTGCTTGGTAGCGTTGAGAACGGTATCGCCTGCTGAGATTTTTCCTGAGTACACACGAATGTAGGTCAAGGTACCAAAGAACGGGTGAGCCGCAATCTTGAAGGCCAATGCGGAGAATGGTTCCTGCAAGCTTGGCTTGCGGGTCAGTTCTTCTTCTGGATCCTTAATGGAAGTGCCCTTGACGGATTCGACGTCCAGTGGGGATGGCAGGTAGTCAACAACAGCGTCGATGATTGGCTGAACACCACGGTTCTTGAATGCAGAACCACAGAATACTGGGTATGCGTCGTCAGCAATGGTCAGTGCACGCACACCGGCTTTGATTTCTTCGTTGGTCAGCTCGCCCTCGTCGAGGTACTTCATCATCAGTTCTTCCGATGATTCAGCCACCGATTCAACGAGTTCGGCGCGGTACTCTTCCGCTCGTTCCTGCAGTTCTGCTGGAATGTCCTGAATTTCGTAGTTAGCACCAAGGGCCGTGTCACCTTTGGCATCCTCTGGCCATACGAAAGCCTTCATGGTCACGAGGTCGACAACACCAATGAAGTCGCTTTCAGAACCAATTGGCAGCTGCATAACCAGTGGTTTAGCACCCAGGCGGGATTTGATGGTTTCAATGGTGTTGTAAAAATCAGCACCGAGTTTGTCCATCTTGTTGACGAAACAGATACGGGGTACACCGTATTTATCAGCCTGACGCCATACGGTCTCGGACTGTGGTTCAACGCCTTCTTTAGCATCGAACACGGCTACCGCGCCGTCGAGGACACGCAACGAACGTTCAACTTCAACTGTGAAGTCAACGTGTCCTGGGGTGTCGATGACGTTAATCTGGTTACCGTGCCAGAAGCTGGTGACAGCTGCGGAGGTAATGGTAATGCCACGTTCTTTTTCCTGCTCCATCCAGTCGGTGGTTGAAGCGCCGTCGTGGGTTTCGCCCAGTTTGTGGCTTACACCGGTGTAGAAGAGGATACGCTCGGTCGTGGTGGTTTTACCGGCGTCGATGTGTGCCATGATGCCGATGTTACGAACTTTTGTGAGGTCGGTAAGCACTTCTTGTTGTGCCACAGGTTCTCCCTTGGTTGTTGCCTGGTTCCGTGAGCCACAGACTCCTGGTTGAGGCAACGGCTCGGAATAAGTACTGAGTTGGTGTTTGAGTTACCAGCGGTAGTGGGCAAACGCCTTATTAGCTTCAGCCATCTTGTGCACGTCCTCACGACGCTTTACAGCTGCACCCAGTCCGTTGGAAGCATCCAGAATTTCGTTGGTCAAACGCTCAGTCATGGATTTTTCGCGGCGTGCCTTGGAGAAGGTAACCAACCAGCGAAGTGCAAGAGCAGTAGCGCGCCCAGGCTTGACCTCAACAGGTACCTGGTAGGTGGCACCACCAACACGACGTGAGCGGACTTCCAATGCAGGACGAACGTTATCCAAAGCTTTTTTGAGCGTTGCTACTGGATCGTCGCCGCCTTTTTCGCGCGTCCCATCAAGGGCGCCGTAGACGATGCGTTCTGCAGTCGATCTTTTACCATCGACCAATACTTTGTTAATAAGCTGGGTGACCAGAGATGAACTGTAAACAGGGTCAACTACCAGTGGGCGCTTTGGCGCAGGACCTTTACGTGGCATGGTTTACTTCTCCTTCTTAGCGCCGTAACGGCTACGAGCTTGGCGGCGATCTTTGACACCCTGAGTGTCCAGAGCACCGCGGACAATCTTGTAACGGACACCTGGAAGGTCTTTCACGCCACCGCCACGAACGAGCACGATGGAGTGCTCCTGGAGGTTGTGGCCTTCACCTGGAATGTAGGCGGTAACTTCGATTCCGCCGGCCAGTCGGACACGTGCGACTTTACGCAGCGCGGAGTTCGGTTTCTTAGGGGTGGTGGTGTACACACGGGTGCACACACCACGGCGCATTGGGCGTGCGTCAAGCGCAGGCGCACCAACACGCTTTGCTTTTGGTGTGCGGCCCTTGCGGACCAGCTGCTGAATTGTTGGCAAAATATTCTCCGTATGATTTATCTTCTTTCGAACGGTTCGAGGCGGTATGCAGCGCATCGAATCGAAAGAAAGCTTGGTCGTTTTTCGACGTCGTAGACTATTCGACTTTAGACGTGCAAAAAGGTGGCATTTGTCGCGCAAGTTCCCCGCAACCCGGACAGAGTCCTACTGCCACTTTGAAACAATCGTTTACAGTGTACCAGGTTCGGTCACATTGCAACAATTTGCACATTGATTGGGGTATGCATCACGTTGGGTTCCTGTTATCCCCTGTCGGCAAGCTATTTACGGATTGAACGGGACAGGTGGTCAGTATTCCTCAGTGGTACGTGCCACCTCCAGACCGTCTGGCTCATGCGCATCCTCTGACAGAGATGTTTGTTTGCTACCAGCGGTTGATTGTGGCTTTGGGCTACAGTCGGTCCTGTACGGAAAGACCCGGTATTTAGGCGTTCATCGTGCCTGGTATGTGGGCCACTTCGCCTGCGGCCTTATTCAGCCGATAGCGCTGGTACAGGTCGCGCTTCAGATTCCGGTCGTTACTGTATTGCAACGGCCAGCCCATACGGCCGGCACGCTTAGCGGCATCAAGTTGTTGCTGTTGTGCTGGTGTTGCGTACTGTTTGGCAAGTCTTAGCGGAATAGTCAGTGAAGCAGCAGGCCCCGTGGTTGTCACAGGTTGACCGTGAGCTCTCATGGCAATGAACTCCCGGTAGAGGTACGTTGCGGGGTTTGCCCCGGCCACGGTCAGGTAATAATGATGGCGGCCCAAACGTGGATTCATCTCCAAGAAATATGGTTCACCAGTCGTCTGATGGATCTTAATGTCAAACATGCCAAAGCCGTGCCAGTCCAGTGCATCCATGAGTCGTGCGCCTTGTTTTTCTATGGGCGCATCAGTGGCTGCCACTACAGCCCGTGAGTTGCCCTCAAGTCCTGCTGCGTGATCTTCGACGATGACTTCAGCAAGTCCGGTCAGTGCGTTGGCGCCGGTTCGATCGCGGAATTGCGAGAGAATTCGCAGGTTGGAATCCGGGCCAGGAATGAATTGCTGAATGATAAGGGAACCAACATAGCCGGCGTGTATAGCTTGAGTGATGACAGCTTTTAGTTGCCTTGGTTCTTGTAAGAAGTGTACTTTTCGTCGACCCGGAAAGCGGGTATTCGCCCAGGCTGCGCCGTCACCAGCTTTCAAAATGTTGGGGTATTTCAACCCCATCTCAGCGACTGTGTCCAGGAAAGTATCAATGGTGCCAGGGCCTTGCGAGCAGTCGATGGATGCCGTCTGGGGATATTTGATCCCCAGCTCGTCACACAGGGCGTAGAAATTATCTTTCAATGAGGCCTGGTCAAGTTGAGCTGCAGTGAGGTCAGGAAATACATATCCCATCGCCCGAAGTTCTTCAGCGTGGTTGATCATGATACGAACCAGATGGTCGTAACCTGCTACCAATAGCAGAGGGCGAGCGTCGTCGCGCCGTAGTCGTTGAGCAACGCTAGCCAGGTGTTGAACTACATGTTCTGGATCGAACATGGTCCCTGCGGGATAGAGCTGAGTGATTTTGCTGCCCCCAACAATCAGGTTTTCTGCTGTTGGGACGATTGCTGATACCACCCCGTATGCTTCGTGGAATTCGCGGGCCAGTGTGTACGCGCCGAGGTCTCCCCCGGTAATGACCGGGACAAAGGATTGCGAAGCGGGGATCTGTGAGCTCATAGTGGACGAGTCTAGCAACTGTCAGCAGTGATCCGGCTCGCTCTATCTCGGGGAACGATCAACAGCTGGGGTACGCTGGAGACGTGACACAACATAAGACCCTGAATATCCAAGAGATTTCCGCTGAACAGCATCAAAGGTTTCTCGCTGAGCAGCCGCGAGCTTCCTTTCTTCAGAACCCCTATTGGCCCCATACCAAAGCGGCTTGGCGTGGTCAATCGTTGGGATGGTGGGATAATGACGAGTTGGTTGCCACCAGCCTGGTGTTATACCGGCCGATCCCGTTGCCTGGGCTTCGGGGCCGCAATTTAGCGTATCTGGCCGAGGGGCCGATTTTTGATCCCGAGAATGTTTCGTTAGATTCGCTGGTAAATCCGTTAGTGCCGTATTTGCGGGGTCAGGGCGCGTTTTTGATCCGGATGGGGCTGCCATTTATTTTGCGCCGTTGGGATGCAGAGACAGTTCGTCGTACCCTATCGGCCAATGACCACGATATGATCCCGGATCTTCATCCTGTCGAGTCTGATCCCACAGCGTGGTCACTTGAAGATTCTTTGGTGCGCTTAGGGTGGGAAAAACCTGGGCTGACCGAGGATTTTGGTCCGGGTCAGGCACAATTTCAGGCGCGTATTCCGCTTCCTGAGCTCACCGCCGCGCAGCGAGCGGATCGTGAGTCACCTGAATTTGTGCAAGCCGTCGATGGCGTGTTGGCTCGTATGGATAGTACTTCGCGTCGTCAGACACGAAAGTCGATGCGCTCAGATTTGCAGATTTCCGTTGGCGATGTTTCTGAGATCAGTCAGTGGCAGACCTTATATGAAGAAACCGCTGAACGCGATGGTTTCATTGGTCGTCCGCAGAGTTATTTTGAGGCGATGTTCAATGCACTGAATTCCTCCGAGATTGCACAGTGCAAAGTGTTGTTTGCCCATTACGAGAACCAACTGCTTGCTTCAGCTATTTATGTTCAGCAGCAAGATACTGGATGGTACGTCTACGGTGCTTCGACTCGTGCCGAGTCCAAGCGCTATGCCCCGCGTGCTCTGCAATTGGAACAGATCAAGCTCAGTCTGGAAGCTGGCGCACGCTGGTATGACCTCGGCGGGGTCTCCCCCACCCTCAATAAGGAGCATCAGCTTGCGGGCCTTACGCGATTCAAAACGACGATGGGTGCAGACGTTGTCGAGACCATGGGCGAATGGGATTACCCCATCAACAAGGTTCTGGCTCGAGCGTTCAACCGGTACCTTGCTCGCAGAGGCTAGGGTTCGTCCCGTCTGACTTCCCGATCATCGTTAGCAGTAGTATTTTTCTTTTACGGTGAAGCCACAGAGAGCCAGTGCAAATCATTGCACTGGCTCTCTGTGTGTTTCGGGCCGATTTTTAGTGGCCTACGGCGTTAGCGGAAGTCGCCACCCATACCGTAGTCTTCCAGCGGGATCGCGTGGAAGTCGCCACCGATTTCGGTGTCCATACCCGGGTAATCAAAATCCGGGAATGCTGCTGCACCGGTGAACATATTGGCCTTAGCTTCATCGGTTGGTTCAACCGCAACGTTGGTGTAGCGGTCCAGGCCGGTTCCGGCCGGGATGAGCTTACCAATGATGACGTTTTCTTTCAGACCAAGCAGTGGGTCTGCTTTACCTTCCATAGCGGCCTGTGTCAGAACACGGGTTGTCTCCTGGAAGGATGCGGCCGATAGCCACGAGTCGGTTGCCAACGAGGCCTTGGTGATACCCATCAGCTCGTCACGACCAACTGCTGGGCGTTTGCCTTCCGCAACGGCAGCACGGTTGGCTGCCACGAAGTCGGCGCGGTCAGCAAGTTCACCTGGGAGCAGGTCGGTTTCTCCGGAGTCAATGATGGTGATTCGACGCAGCATCTGACGGACGATGACTTCCACGTGCTTGTCGTGGATGCCAACACCCTGGGACTGGTAGACCTCTTGGACCTCATCGACCAGGAATTTCTGGGCGGCACGTGGACCAAGAACGCGCAGGACTTGTTTCGGATCGATCGCACCAGCAACCAGCTGGGTACCAACCGCAACGTGCTGGCCGTCTTCGACGAGCAGGCGTGAACGACGCAGGACCGGGTAGGCCATTTCTTCAGAACCGTCATCCGGGGTGAGCACCAGACGCACTTGTTTGTCGTCTTCTTCGATGGTCACGCGACCGGCGACCTCGGAGATCGGGGCAACACCCTTTGGCGTGCGGGCTTCGAAGAGCTCCTGAATACGTGGCAGACCCTGGGTAATATCGTCAGCCGATGCGACACCACCGGTGTGGAAAGTACGCATAGTTAGCTGAGTACCTGGTTCACCAATCGACTGAGCGGCGATAATACCGACTGCTTCACCGATGTCAACGACTTTACCGGTAGCCATCGAACGACCGTAGCACTTGGCACAGGTTCCAACAGCGGATTCGCAGGTCAGCACCGAACGGATACGGATCTCAGTGACACCGGATGCAAGCAGCAGGTCAAGCTTGGTGCTACCAATGTCCTGGCCGGCTTCAACGATGACGTTGCCGTCAGCGTCTTTGGCATCGGTGGCTAGAACTCGTGAGTAGGCTGAGGACTCGATATCTTCCACGAAGACGAGTTCACCGTTGTCATCCGGGATAGCAATGGTCGTGTTGAGACCACGGCGAGTACCACAGTCTTCTTCACGCACAATGACATCTTGCGAAACGTCGACCAGACGACGGGTCAGATAACCCGAGTTCGCGGTCTTCAACGCGGTGTCTGCTAGACCTTTACGGGCACCGTGCGTAGCGGAGAAGTATTCCAGAACCGAAAGGCCCTCACGGTAGGAGGACTTGATCGGACGAGGAATAATCTCACCCTTCGGGTTTGCTACTAGACCGCGGATACCGGCAATCTGGCGCACCTGCAACCAGTTACCGCGAGCACCCGAGGTGACCATGCGGTTGATGGCGTTTTGTTTGCCCATTCCGGACCGCATTGCTGCAGCAACTTCGTCTGTGGCGTTATTCCAGATATCGATCAGTTCAGCACGACGTTCGTCGTCTGAGATCAGACCGGTTTCGTACTGGGTCTGAACCTTGATCGCCTGTTCTTCGTATCCCTCCATAATCGATGCTTTGTCGAAGTCTGAAGTGATATCGGAGATCGCAACGGTCACACCCGACCAGGTGCCCCAGTAGAAGCCCGCGTCTTTGAGGTTGTCCAACGCTCGAGCGGTATCAACTAACGGGTAACGTTCAGCTAGATCGTTGACCAGTTCGCCGAGGGTTCCCTTAGTCGCAACTACTTCTACCCACGGGTAGTCGGCTGGCAGCAGCTGGTTGAATAATACGCGACCAATGGTGGTTTTTAGGTTCACACGTTGACCTGGTTCCCAGCCTTCTGGAGCTGGTTGTACCTCGGATGGTACAAAGTCGTCCACACCGATGGTGACGGTTGCATTGAGGTGAACCTTACCGGCGTCCATACCCATGATGGCTTCACCGAGCGAGGAGTAGGTGTTGCCAATGCCAACGACGTCGTCGCGAACATCGGTCAGGTGGTTCAGACCGATGATCATATCCTGAGATGGCACAGCAACTGCGCGACCATCGGATGGTTTCAGGATGTTGTTGGACGACAGCATTAACAGACGGGCTTCAGCTTGTGCTTCGGGGCTCAGTGGCAGGTGGACTGCCATCTGGTCGCCGTCGAAGTCTGCGTTGAATGCGGCACAGACCAGTGGGTGCAGCTGAATGGCTTTACCTTCAACCAGCTGTGGTTCAAAGGCCTGAATACCCAGGCGGTGCAGGGTGGGTGCGCGGTTGAGCAGTACCGGGTGTTCGGTAATGACTTCTTCTAACACATCCCAAACCTGTGGGCGGGTACGTTCGACCATGCGTTTGGCCGATTTGATGTTCTGGGCGTGGTTCAGGTCAACCAGTCGTTTCATCACGAATGGTTTGAATAGTTCCAGCGCCATTTGTTTTGGCAGACCGGCTTGGTGCAGTTCCAGCTGGGGTCCGACCACGATGACCGAGCGGCCGGAGTAGTCGACGCGCTTACCGAGCAGGTTTTGACGGAAACGTCCCTGTTTACCCTTGAGCATGTCGGATAGCGACTTCAGCGGACGGTTGCCCGGTCCGGTGACGGCACGTCCGCGACGGCCGTTGTCGAACAGCGAGTCGACGGATTCCTGCAGCATGCGCTTTTCGTTGTTGACGATGATCTCTGGCGCACCCAGTTCAAGCAGGCGTTTCAGACGCGAGTTGCGGTTGATCACACGACGGTAGAGGTCGTTGAGGTCAGAGGTCGCAAAGCGGCCGCCGTCAAGCTGCACCATTGGGCGCAGTTCAGGTGGAATAATCGGGACGGCGTCTAGCACCATGCCTTCTGGCTTATTGTCGGTGGTCAAAAATGCGTTGACCACTTTCAGGCGCTTCAGCGCACGGGTTTTACGCTGGCCCTTGCCGGTCTGGATGATTTCGTGAAGTTTTTCAGATTCACCTTCCAGGTCGAAATTTCGAAGACGACGTTGGATGGCTTCTGCACCCATGGAGCCTTCGAAGTATTCGCCGTATTTATCGCGCAGCGAGCGGAAGATCTGTTCGTCGCCTTCCAGGTCGCCGACCTTGAGGTTTTTGAAACGCTCCCAGACCTCTTCTAGCTGTGCGATTTCTGCTTCGGCGCGTTTGCGAACCTGAGCCATGGTCTTTTCGGCCAGGGATTTGGCTTTTTCACGTTCTGCAGTTTTAGCACCGGCCTGTTCCAGTTCGGCGAGTTCTTCTTCGAGTTCGCGCGAGATGGCGGCAATATCGGAGTCGAGTTGTTTCTTCAGGAAATTGACTTCCTGATCGTACTCGGCTTGCAGGTTTGGCAGATCGGCGTGGCGTGCTTCTTCGTCAACGCTGGTGATCATGTAGGCAGCAAAGTAGATGATCTTTTCAAGATCTTTTGGTGCCAGGTCAAGCAGGTAGCCAAGGCGCGATGGCACGCCTTTGAAGTACCAGATGTGCGTGACTGGTGCAGCTAGTTCGATGTGGCCCATGCGGTCACGACGAACTTTGGAACGGGTGACTTCTACACCACAGCGTTCACAAATGATGCCTTTGTAGCGGACTCGTTTGTATTTACCGCAGTAGCATTCCCAGTCGCGGGTTGGACCGAAAATACGTTCACAAAACAGGCCGTCTTTTTCTGGCTTGAGTGTTCGGTAGTTAATGGTTTCAGGCTTCTTGACCTCACCGTAGGACCACTCGCGGATTTGGTCTGCGGTGGCCAGTCCGATGCGCATGAGGCCGAATGAGTTTTCTGGGGACATTGTCCTATGAACTCCTGGTTCTAAAATGGATGAAAGACTGATTTGTGTTGTGAACTTAGACTTCTTCTACCGAGCTGGGTTCAGCACGGGAGAGGTCGATGCCTAGTTCTTCAGCAGCACGGAATGAATCTTCATCCGAGTCACGCATTTCGATATTCTGGCCGTCTGCGGAAAGGACTTCCACATTCAGGCACAGGGACTGCATTTCTTTGATCAGGACTTTGAAGGATTCTGGAACGCCTGGTTCTGGAATGTTCTCACCCTTAACGATGGCCTCGTAGACCTTCACACGGCCGTGGACGTCGTCAGATTTATGGGTTAGGAGTTCCTGCAGGGTATATGCGGCGCCGTAGGCTTCCAGTGCCCACACTTCCATTTCACCAAAGCGCTGACCACCGAACTGTGCTTTACCACCCAGCGGCTGCTGGGTAATCATCGAGTACGGTCCTGTTGAACGAGCGTGAATCTTATCGTCAACCAAGTGGTGCAGTTTCAGCATGTACATGTAGCCAACCGAGACGTGTTCTGGGAAGGGTTCGCCAGAACGCCCGTCAAATAGCTGGGCTTTACCGTCGGTGCCCATCAGGCGTTCTCCGTCGCGGGTTGGATTGACATGACCAAGCAGCCCGGTGACTTCTTCGGCTTCGGCTCCGTCGAAGACTGGAGTAGCGACGTTGACCGGGCCGGTTTCGCGCGGCAGGTTCGGCAGCTTTTTGAGGAAGTCTGGTTCGCCTTCGATCTTCCAACCGTTGGCAGCAGCCCAGCCGAGGTGAAGTTCCATAACCTGGCCCAGGTTCATACGTCCTGGTACACCCAGTGGGTTCAGGATCATATCGACCGGGGTGCCGTCGGCGAGGAATGGCATGTCTTCAACCGGCAGGATCTTGGCGATAACACCTTTGTTCCCGTGACGGCCGGCCATTTTGTCACCGTCGGTAATCTTACGTTTCTGGGCAACGTAGACGCGTACCAGCTGGTTAACACCGGCGGGCAGATCGTCGTCTTCGTCACGGTCGAAGATACGAACACCAATAACGGTACCGGATTCACCGTGTGGGACCTTCAGCGAGGTATCACGGACTTCTTTGGATTTTTCACCGAAGATGGCACGCAGCAGACGTTCTTCTGGGGTAAGTTCGGTTTCACCCTTCGGGGTCACACGACCAACGAGGATGTCACCGGATTCAACCTCAGCACCGATGTGGATGATGCCGCGTTCGTCAAGCTGGGCCAGAACTTCTTCCGAGACGTTTGGAATGTCGCGGGTGATTTCTTCGGCACCAAGTTTGGTGTCACGAGCATCGACTTCGTATTCTTCGATGTGAATTGAGGTCAAGACGTCATCGGAGACCATGCGCTGGGAAACGATAATCGCGTCTTCGAAGTTCAGACCTTCCCATGGCATGAAGGCCACCAGGAGGTTCTTTCCAAGTGCGAGTTCACCGTTATCGGTCGACGGACCATCGGCCAGCACCGAACCGTATTCAACTCGCGCCCCTTCGGATACGCGGACGACCTGGTTGTAGGCGTTGCCCGAGTTGGAACGTTCGAATTTTGAAACCGGGTAGTGACGGGTAGTGCCCTCATCTTCCATAACGGTGACCATGTCGGCGGCTACCTCGGTAACGACACCGGGTTTCTGCGCGATGATGGAGTCACCAGCGTCAATAGCAATCGGCTTTTCCATACCGGTCCCAACCAGTGGAGCTTCCGACTGAACCAACGGCACAGCCTGTCGCTGCATGTTGGCTCCCATGAGCGCGCGGTTGGCATCATCGTGTTCCAGGAATGGGATCAATGCGGTTGCCGCAGATACCATTTGGTGTGGGGAAACGTCCATGTAGTCAATATCGGACGGGTCGGCAAGGATCGGCTCGCCGTCACCACCGCGCTGACGGGACAGGACGAATTCTTCGGCGAAGGTGCCGTCGTCGTTCAGTACAGCATTGGCCTGGGCAATCTGGACATGCAGTTCGTCATCAGCTGTCAGGTATTCAACGGTATCGGTGACGCGACCGTCAATAACCTTACGGTACGGGGTCTCGATGAACCCGAACGCGTTGATGCGCCCGTACGTTGCCATGGAACCGATGAGCCCAATATTTGGGCCTTCTGGGGTTTCAATTGGGCACATACGGCCGTAGTGGGATGGGTGAACGTCACGGACTTCCATACCGGCGCGGTCACGCGATAAGCCGCCTGGGCCCAGTGCGGATAGGCGGCGTTTGTGGGTCAGACCAGCTAGCGGGTTGCCCTGGTCCATGAACTGCGACAGCTGTGATGTTCCGAAGAACTCACGAATGGCTGCAACGACCGGACGGATGTTGATCAGGGTCTGCGGGGTAATGGCCTCGACGTCCTGGGTGGTCATGCGTTCGCGAACCACGCGTTCCATACGGGACAAACCGGTACGGATCTGGTTTTCGATCAGCTCACCAACCGCACGGATACGACGGTTACCGAAGTGGTCAATGTCATCGACTTCTACCGGAATATCAACTTCTTGGCCTTTCCGGGTGCCCTTGATCTTGGAGTCACCGTTGTGCAGTGCCGCAATGAAGTGCACCATCTGGGTAACGTCTTCTTCGGTCAGAACCAAGGAAGCCGGATCGCTCAGCGGAGCATCGACACCGAGTTTACGGTTGAGCTTATACCGGCCAACCTTGGCTAGATCGTAGCGACGTTCGGTGAAATACAGGTTTGCCAGCAGGTTCTGGGCAGAATCTACCGAAACTGGTTCACCCGGACGCAGTTTACGGTAAATATCTTTCAGCGCTTCAGCCTGGTCGGCAATACCGTCTTTTTCCAGGGTTAACATTATGGAATCGTAGTGACCGAACTCTTCGCGAATGCGAGCTTCAGTCCAACCCAGAGCCTTCAGCAGCACGGTGACAGGTTGTTTACGACGACGGTCTAAACGAACTGAAACCTGATCACGGCGGTCAATTTCCAGCTCGAACCAAGCACCGCGTGATGGAATGATCCGGGCAGTGTAAATATCTTTGTCAGTGGTCTTATCTGGAGTGCGCTCAAAGTAGGCGCCCGGGGAACGGACCAGCTGGGAGACGACGACGCGCTCGGTCCCATTGATAATGAAGGTGCCTTCATCAGTCATTAACGGGAAGTCGCCCATAAAGACGGTCTGCTGTTTAATTTCGCCGGTGTTGTAGTTCATGAACTCGGCTTTAACATACAGGGGAGCCGCGTAAGAAGCGTCACGTTCTTTGGCTTCTTCCGCGTCCATCTTCGGGTCCGAGAACTCTGGGTCGGAGAACGACAGAGACATCGTGCCCTGGTAATCTTCAATCGGTGAGATTTCGTCAAAAATCTCTCCAAAACCTGAAGTTGTAACTACCGAATCATCGCCGATTTCTTGTGCACGTGCGACCTGGGCAGCCCAACGCTCATTGCCAACTAGACGGTCAAAAGATTCCGTCTGCAGCGCAAGAAGATTGGGCACATCAAGTGGTTCATCAATCTTTGCAAAAGAAATACGACCGGCTGAAGCGCCGTGTCGATAGTTTGTAGCGGTTGTGTTATCAGAGGTGCTAGAAGCGACCAACAGCGATCCTTTCACAGACCTTCCAAGTATCTATAAACGCGTAGTGCCCAAGCATCTAATCAAGTACGCCACGGGACAAAGACACGGGACCCACCGCTATATGAAGGTCAACCCGCTCTTGTGTATGATCCTGTGGAGATGGTGAATCCGACGTTCAGCCGGGAACACCAAAACGACCTGAAGACAGGGATACGCAAAGAATCAGCATATCTTGACTTGACCCATTTTGTCCAGTAGGCACCTCCGAGTTAGTTAGAATTTACCTTTCGGACGTGTCTCGGGTCGCAATATTGTCCTACAAACTCCCGGTGGCTGCATCATCCTGCTGATAGGACGACGATTTTAGGATGCGATGTCCTTCTTGGCAAATGCAAGCAGCACGCGTTTTTCAATCACATGAGCCCAGCTTTGCCTGCCCCGCCTATGAAGTGCGCAGCCATACTATGACAAACCTTCCCACCTGTGGGGCGCCAATTTTATACCGCTTACACCGGTAGCGATAATCGTACCGATGCGAAAAGTACCCGAGCAGCCTTGTAACGCTGCATGCGTTGCGCAGGCCAGTCAGTGCCTAGCTACATGCCAATAACACCGACAACATGAAGTTGAAGCATGACAGGATAACGCCTCATCAGTGGGGTTCCGAAGTGAGTTTTTCATCGCTGATGGTCTTGACCTCGGATCTGTTCGACGATGTGGTCAACGATGTCATCTAATACCGTCATCCCATCTCGGACTCCACCCAATGAGCCAGGTAAAGTCGCAACAAATGTGTGGCCTACTATCCCGGCGACCCCACGGGAAAGTGCAGCGTGAGGCGTATGCTGCAGACCTTCAAGCAGGATTGCCGTCATCACATGTGGCAGTTGAACATCCAAGATCTCGCTAATGACATCTACGGTTTGGTCTGTTGGAGAAATTCCCGTGCCGCCGCTGGTAATGAGCAGATCGGGCAACGATTCTTGGTCCTTAGCCATCAGCTGTGTCATGGTGTGGGCCAGGTCTTGGTCAGCGACTACCACTGCATTTGGTGTGACATAGCCTTTAGAACGTAGCCATTGGACCAGCTGAGGACCTGCTTCATCCTCATACGTTCCGGCCGCCGCTCGAGTGGAAGCGGTGATCACTTGAGCAGTTTTGCCTTGGCCGTCACCCGTAGAACTGCGATCAACTACGGGGGGAGATTTCATATGTGGCAAAGGTTTCACGGCGAGGTCGAAGGTTACATCGGCAAACAGATGTGCAGTAACGGTTTGGCCAGGTTTAAATCTAGACAGGGGCGGGATTTCTAATAGTGCATTTGAACCGACTGCTTGAGCCAATAGATGAGAGCTGGCTTCACCCTGTATTTGTGCCACAAGATCTGCACCTTGAAGTCCTACGGTGCCACGGCGATATTGGGTCTTGCCACGAATACCAGTCACCGTGCTGTTGATCTTGGTCTGCACAGCAATAGGTGACCAACAGGATCGAAAGGCTTTCCACAGCGCAGGAACAACCAGCATGCGCAGTGAAACCAGAGTCGAAATAGGATTACCTGGCAGGGCAATGATTGGGGTTCGATTATAGACCCCATACCCCTGTGGGCCACCGGGTTGTTGCTGAATTTTGCCGACCCAAGATATTTCCAAACGATCAAGCAGCTGACGCACGACCTCATATTTTCCTTCGGAGATACCACCGGAGGTGATGATGATGTCCGGCCCATGATCACGAATCAGCCGATCGATTTCTGATTGGAAATCGCGGAGTTCATCTGTTGTAGATCCGGTAGCAACGATTTCCATGCCATGTGTTGTCCCAAAGCCTTGCATAAGCGGGGTATTGGCATCAAAGATTTGTGCTTGTCTGGGGGTTCTACCAGCAACTACTTCGTCACCACCAGCGACAACGGCAACCTTTGGACGAGCTTTAACGGTGAGCTCTGCGATTCCTTGTGATGCCGCAGCGGCAACAAGCGCGGCATCCACGAGTGTGTTTTCTCGGGCTAGTAACGTTCCAGCAGGCATATCACTACCGGTTTTCCGGATAAAAGCACCAACCTCGACCGAAGGTAGATAGACGTACTCACCAGTGTCTACGAAGTGCGGTGGATCAGCCTGTTCGACCGGTATGATCGCAACAACATCTTCAGGTATTTTTGCGCCCGTCATGATCGGCACAGCGGTGTCATGGCCATACCCATTGACGCCGTAGTGATAGATATCTGTTGGATCGGTCCCAGCTGGGACATCCGGTCCAACCCGGAAGCGGCCGCCTGCTACGTTGGCATAACCGATCCCATAGCCGTCCATCTGCGAATTATCGAATTGTGGAGATGGCTGTTTGGTCAATAAATCAGCGGCAAGCCGCCGTCCTATCGCCTCGCGAAGCGGTAACGATATTGCCGGTAATTCCCCAACAGTGTCGAGCAATAAGCGTGCCAGGGTATCAGCGTAGGTTTCCGTTGACATCGTCATGAGTCATCTCCCGGCTCAGAAATAGTCCAGTCTCCGGATTTTCCACCGGATTTTTCTAAGACTTTAATATCGGTGATAACCGCCCGGGCATCCACAGCCTTAATCATGTCATACACTGTCAACGCTGCCGTCGACACCGCCGACAACGCTTCCATCTCCACGCCGGTCACACCTTTAGTTTTCACCAACGTGATAACCCGTAGGGTGCCTGCTTCAGCGTCCGGTTCAAAATCAACAGTAATTTTCCCCAGTGGGATGGGATGGCACAATGGGATAGTCTCCCAAGTCTTCTTGGCAGCCATAATGCCTGCAACCCGAGCCACCGGTAGCGCGTCTCCTTTAGGCAAGTCGGCATCCATGATTAAGTCGATGACATCACTTCTTGTGTGCACCACAGCTTGTGCCCGGGATAGTCGAGCCGTTGTCTCTTTTCCGGTAACGTCGACCATGTGGGCTGATCCATCAGAACGTACGTGACTGAGCTGGTGGTCCATGACTACCTTTCATCGCCTATTGACAGGGTCTAGACTAACTATAAGATGAAACAACCATCCTCGCCCTACCAACCTCAACAACGCTTTAGCTGTTGTGACGGTAAAGGAGCACTTCTTGACTGGTTTGATAGACCAATTTGGTCGTACTGCTACTGATCTTCGCATGTCGCTTATCGACAAATGCAATCTACGGTGTCGGTATTGTATGCCTGCTGAGGGTCTAGACTGGCTCAAAAAGAATGACATGCTGACGGCGGATGAAGTGATTCGATTGGCTGATATCGCCATTGGTCGGCTTGGTGTTGAGCGAATACGTTTTACCGGTGGCGAGCCAATGGTCAGAGCGGATCTGGTTGATATCATTACTGCTGTACACAGTGCACACCCACAGGTTGAGCTGGCGATGACCACTAACGGTATCAACCTCGAAAAGAAAATCGACGATCTCGTTTCTGCCGGGCTGTCTCGCATCAATGTGTCCTTAGACACCGTGTGTCCTGATACTTTTGCAAAAATTACCCGACGCGATCGGCTCACGAAAGTACTTGAAGGGTTACACTCCGCGAAGGCCGCTGGGTTGGATCCCATCAAAATTAACGCGGTGTTGTTGCGGGGGATTAATGATGAGCAGGCTGCTGAGCTGCTCACGTGGACGATCAAGCACGGATACCAATTACGCTTTATTGAACAGATGCCATTGGATGCCGATCATAACTGGACCCGAGACAATATGGTGACCGCAGCCGAAATTCGACAACAGATCTCGCAGGTCTATACGTTGACGCCACACAGGTCACCTCGCGGTTCGGCACCTGCGGAACTCTTTGACGTCATCTCACAAGCGTCAGGCGAAGTCCTGGGCACCGTAGGTATTATTGCTTCGGTGACGGAACCCTTCTGCGCGGATTGTACGCGAACCCGAATTACTGCAGATGGCAAAGTCCGTTCATGCCTGTTTTCGCATACAGAAACGGATCTCTTAGGACTTCTTCGTGATGGTTCTTCCAACGAAGTCATCGCCGATGCATGGCGGGAAGCAATGTGGCATAAACCTAAAGCACACGGCCAAACGAAAACCGGCTTAGGTATGCCAGGCTTCGTGCAACCCGAACGAACCATGAGTGCAATAGGCGGCTAACAGTCACTGTTGCGGTGCATGGCTTTAGGTCTTGGAATCACCGTCAGGTGTCGTTGGCATGGCGCACAAAAAGTGTTAAAGATGGAGAAAGCGTTCCGCGGGAAATTCTAGAACATCCCCATTGAGGATCGGTGGATGCTCGTACCCCAGTACTGCGGATAATGCCAGTTGAAATAACGTGCCGTGGCCAACCAGGATGACGTTGTGTGCACGGTGTTGTTGCGCAATGTAACGAAAAGCGTCAAGTGCCCGGGTCTTCACTGCCTGATCAGATTCTTCAGCGCACATGAGTTCATTGCGCGTCTCTTCGTCAAAGTCCCCTAAATGGATGCCTTCGGCAGGACCAAAATCGCGTTCAATGAGTGCATCTACCTTGTGCACCTGAGCAATACCAACAATCTCGGCTATCCGTTGAGCTGTTTGGACCGATCGCATCAGTGGCGAGGAATATATAGCGTGCCAGTGGCCCATGCGCTGTAGGCATTGGGCAGCTTTAGTTGATTCAAAATATCCTTCAGCATTCAACGGGTTATCTGCTCGTCCTTGCACCAGTCGTTTTCGGCTCCACTCTGTGCGTCCATGTCGAACAAAGGCCCACTTCATTGTCAATCCCCGTTTGCTATACAGCTGTCTTTCGGATGTACGTGGCCGATAATACCGGCCTACAGTGAGCCAGATTTTATCCAGTGAATAATAGGTGTCCTTTTGGTAACTCCAAATAATCGTGGAAGTAACGCGCAAGTTAGGTCGACATAGGTGAGTAGGTTTTACCTTTAAATACCTCACCCCGCTGCATGTGCAGCGGGGTGAGGTTGAGACTAGATCAGCAGAAAGCTGATCATCCGTGACTCTGAAGCTTACTTCACAGTTACGGTAGCGCCTGCGCCTTCCAGAGCTTCCTTGGCAGCGTCTGCAGCAGCTTTGTCGACGCCTTCGAGGACGGCCTTTGGAGCAGCGTCAACGAGGTCTTTAGCGTCTTTCAGACCCAGCGAGGTCAGAGCGCGTACTTCTTTAATGACACCAATCTTGGCATCGCCAGCAGATTCGAGAACGACGTCGAATTCGGTCTGTTCTTCAGCAGCACCGGCGTCATCGCCGCCACCTGCTGGAGCAGCAGCCATTGCGACTGGGGCAGCAGCGGTTACGTCGAATTCTTCTTCAAAAGCCTTGATGAATTCGGACAGTTCAAGCAGGGACAGCTCTTTGAAAGCATCCAACAGTTCTTCGGTGGACAGTTTTGCCATGATATTGGCTCCTTTTGAATATAAGTCTTGGGAGGTTTGCAGCGGCACCGGAGGTGCCTAAGATTAGGCGGCTTGTTCTTGCTTTTCGCGCAGCGCTTCTGCGAGGCGAACAGCTTTCGATAGTGGGGCCTGGAATGTAGCGGCAGCCTTGGACAGGGAGCCCTTCATTGCACCAGCCATCATCGACAACAGAACCTCGCGAGATTCGAGATTTGCAAGCTGTCTAACATCGGATTCTTCAAGAGGCTGGCCATCCATGTAGCCGCCCTTGATGACCAGTTTGTCGTGGTCTTTGGCGAAATCACGAATGACTTTTGCAACATCTACGGTTTCACCCGAGACGAATGCAATTGCGGTAGGGCCGCTGAGTTTGCCTTCAAGGGCAGTCACTCCGGCCTGTTCTGCCGCAATGGCAGTCAGCGTGTTCTTCGCCACGGCGTAAGTAGCGTTCTCACCCAGAGCACGGCGCAGTGCCGTAATCTCCTGCACGGTGAGACCACGGTATTCTGTGACAACTGCTGCAGATGAGTTGCGGAAAAGCTCCGTCAGCTCTTCCACGGCTGCAGTTTTTTCAGCATTCGCCATGGCACTCCTTCCTTTGTGGATATGCCGGCCGCTCAAACATAAAAACGCCCCGTGCAGGTGCACAGGGCGCAAAGATTCTAAACTGCCTTAAGACGCAGTTGGTCTATGCTGTCATGTTCACCTGCGCGGGCCGCTCAACGAAAGAGCTTTTATAGCTTCACCTATTTAACACAGGTAAATACGACCGGCGGTCTTCGGTATGGATTATCCTACACAGGTGCACTTCGAATTGGCAAATCGATCGTCCTGCTCCCGCTCATGTTGTGAAGCGATGACAAAACTGTCTGGAGCGAGGGTTATTGCACCTCGTCCATGTCCAAACGAGCCTGCCCAACGAAGAACGCTAACTGGGCGCCATTGTCAGCCCCGGTCTTCTGCATCGCCCTGGTAACAGTAGATTTCACTGTATCTGGTGCGATATTCAGTTCAGCGGCTATCTGTTTATAAACTTTGCCGTGTCCAATCAAGTGGGCCACTTGGAGTTCTCGGTCGGATAGGGAACGAATGCGTTCGCGTGCTCGGACGATTTCTGGTGCCGTCGTCGGCTGGAGAAAACTTCGGATCAGTCGGACAGTGGTTTGTGGAGAGACAATGGGATCCCCCTCGACTGCCGAATGAATTGCAGGGATCAACAGTGTTTCTGCGTCATTTTTCAAGATGAACCCGACTGCACCAGCTTCGAGCGCCCCACGAGTGTAAGACTCAAGGTCGAAACTCGTAGCTGCGATGATCTTGGGCGGATTGAAAGAGTTCTGGATCCGCCGGATGGCCTCCACGCCGTCAAACTCGCCGGGGAGATATAGATCCATCAGGACTATGTCAGGTCGTAGAGCGCGAACTTGTTGGATTGCATCAATGGCATTGGTGGCTGTCCCAGCGACATTTAGCGTGGGGTCGGCTTTGATAATCGCTTCCAGATTCCGAAGCGTCATCGTTTCATCATCTACGATCAACACCTGAATTGCCACACACAAGAGCTTAGCACCGTAGGTGGGTGGTTACTGGGCTGTTGGCTCCTGAAACCACGGAAGCCGCACGGTGAGACGAAAATGTTCTGGGAGAAATTCTGCGTGAGCATTTCCACCAAGGAGCGCAGCACGTTCAGTAATACCGAGTACCCCTGTACCACTACCCCCGTCGAATTGGGCTTGTGTATCACGACGGTTCATAAATTCCATCAGCAACCCCTCCCCTGGTTGCCCTTCGAAACGCAGCTGGACTGTCTGATCTGGACTGTGCCGCATCACATTTGTCAGAGCTTCTTGGGTAATGCGCACCACTGCACGCTGCAGTTCATCAGGTGCAGTGTCATAGCCATTGAGCACAATAAGCGGATATAGGACAAGCCCTTGGTCAGAGGCATCATCGAACAGTCTTTTGAGGTCGTGGAATCCATCGGGCGCTACAGATGGAACGGCAGTTTCTTCCTCGCCGTGTTCACGCAACGTACTAACAAGGTTGCGCAAGTCTCTTAACGCTTGATCTGAATATTGTTTCGTTGCTTTCAGCGCTGTCGACAGATCAGCATCAGGATATTGCGCCAGCTGGTTTTGCATCTGACCGGTCTGTAACGATAATGCCGTGAGCCGTTGGGCCAGTGTGTCATGGACTTCCCGTGCCAAGTGCTCACGTTCTGTTTGTCGTGTCATCTGGGTAGAGATAGTGTCTCGATCGTGTTCCACGGCTTCGACCGTCGCATCAGCCTGTTCAATACGACGGCGTTGTCGCGTCAATATGGAAGTTGCCAGCACAATCGCCACTGCAAGAAAGCCAACGGTTAATACAGCAACAATATAGGCCTGAGCCGCGGCACCGTCGGGCATCCTAAGCAATGCAAGGATGTGCCATCCAATGTTGATGACGATCCCGAACAAGCTTGCTCCGGCTACGATCCACTGCCACCGGTGTTCTGCGCGCACCATCCACACGGTGAGTCCAATAGCCATGACATATGGATCGCCTTGAATGATCACGGCATAGAAACCGCCCGCGATCATCAAAACCAAAGGGATTTTCCGGTACCAGGGGATGAAGAGCAACAACAGGATGGCGATTAGGAAACGAATTGCACCCAGATCAGAAAGCTCCATCTGAGCGACGTCGGCAAAGTTTTCCGGGGCGGTAAGTATCGCCAGCATGCTCACCAAAAACCCGGTGAACATCATCGCGGAGATTGCCACCGTTTGGGCCAGTATCGACCACCAGCGGTTCTTTTTCGTCGTTGCCGTCATGATAAGCCAGTTTAGCCGCCGTGTTCGGGCAAGCATTCACACTTTCGGTCAATAGCGCATACCCGATCGGGTATCAGGTTGTACCCGCTAAGCGGTACGTAGATCTTGGCATTATTCATACCGTGAGATATGTCCAGATTTCCTCACACCAATTCGAAAGGTCGCTATGACAACCGATACCGATATACGTCCGGTCCAACCACCCCAGCAGCCGCCTAAGTCGCGCAATACGGTGGGAATTATTGCTCTGGTAGCTGCAATAGTTGGCGCAATATTTGCGGTGATTCCAGGGGCAATGATTCTAGGCTGGGTCTTCCTGCCCATTGCCTTTGTCTTGTCTATCGTCTCGTTGTTTATGAAGAACCAAAAACGTGGTCATGGCATCGCCGCGTTGATTGTTTCAATCGTTGGCACCATTATCGGCATGATCGTCTTTATCGGCGTGGTCGGTTCTGCGTTCGATGAGGCATTCAATGAAGAAATACACATTCAGTCCCCGACCAATGGGGACGAGGTGCAAGAGCTTGAAGACCTCGTGACAGATGACGAAGCTACTGATCCGGCACAAACCAATCAAGCTGAGGAGGGGTCACGTGACAATCCGTTACCCATAGGATCGACGGTTAGTGATTCCGAGTGGGATGTGACGATCAATAGTGTTGATCTCAACGCTACGGATGCCATTATGGCTGAGAATCCGTTAAATGATGCTCCAGCTGATGGCAACACCTACATCATGGTGGAAGTCAGTGCGACCTATACCGGAACGAATCCCGAAGGCGACACTCCCTGGGTCAGCGTGGAATACGTCTCAGCAGGCGGTAACTCGTTTGCTAGCCATGATGCTCTGCTGGTGGCTCCTGATAGCTTCGATTCGTTGGAGACACTTTACGAAGGGGCCTCTGTTACCGGCAACATTGCCCTTGAGGTGCCAGAGGAGGAAATCGCAGATGGCACGTTGAAGGTCTCACCGGGTCTATTTGGTGAGTCTGTGTTCTTTGCAACCCAGTAGTGGCCAAGAAATCTACACGGCGCGGTTCCAGGACCTGATGGTTCTGGAACCCCTACTTTAATGACAAAGCAGGCCAGAGAAAACCCTGGCCTGCTTCGCTACGTACTACCCAATCGGGTTGGGTAACGCTTTAGTCTTCTTCTGCGAGTACGCGGGTGACGTTTGGATCGATCTGAACTCCAGGACCGAAGGTGGTGGCTACAGTTGATTTGGTGATGTAGCGGCCCTTGGCGGCGGATGGTTTCAGACGGATGATTTCGTCTAGAGCGGTTGCGAAGTTTTCGGTGAGCTGTTCAGCAGTGAAGCTGGTGTTACCGATAATGAAGTGCAGGTTGGCGTGCCGGTCGACGCGGAAGTCGATTTTGCCGCCCTTGATGTCTTTGACTGCCTGCGCCACGTTCGGGGTCACCGTACCGGTACGTGGGTTTGGCATGAGGTTACGTGGCCCCAGGATTTTACCAAGGCGACCAACGAGGCCCATCATGTCTGGGGATGCAACGGCTGCATCGAAATCAGTCCAGCCGCCCTGGATGCGTTCTACCAGGTCATCGGAACCAACATAGTCGGCGCCGGCTTCTTCAGCGGCGGTGGCATTCTCACCGGTTGCGAACACGACCACACGAGCGGTTTTACCGGTACCGTGAGGTAGGTTTGCGGTACCACGGACCATCTGGTCAGCTTTACGTGGGTCTACCGACAGGCGCATTGCGACTTCTACGGTGGTATCGCGTTGGGACGGGTTGGTTTCTTTTGCTAACGCGATTGCTTCAGCTGGTGCGTACAGGCGATCTTCAATTTTCGCCGCGGCTGCTCTATATGCTTTGCTGCGCTTTGCCATCTGCTTGTTCTCCTTATGCAGTTGTGGTGTCAACGGACCGCGCTCGGCCCTACCACGAATTTTCGAGAAAGGTTTGGGGGTTAACCTTCGACGGTGATACCCATGGAGCGGGCAGTTCCGGCGATGATTTTGGTTGCCGCTTCAATGTCGTTGGCATTGAGGTCACGCATTTTGGTTTCAGCGATTTCTGCGGCCTGCGCCGTGGTGATCTTGCCAACTTTGGCAGTGTGAGGAGTACCTGAACCTTTTGCTACACCAGCAGCTTTTTTGATCAGCTGGGATGCAGGAGGGGTTTTGGTAATGAAAGTGAACGAACGGTCTTCGTACACGGTAATTTCTACCGGAACGATGTTGCCGCGCATGGATTCTGTCTCAGCGTTGTAGGCCTTGACGAACTCCATCATGTTAACACCGTGTTGGCCAAGTGCTGGGCCAACTGGTGGAGCAGGTGATGCTGCACCTGCTTCGATCTGGAGTTTAATCAGACCGGTGACCTTTTTCTTCGGGGCCATTTTTTGGGTCCTTTTCTACTTCGGATAACGTTGTCCACAGGAGCGTGGACAACGGGGCGATCACCGTGGCGCGGTGATCTGGACACCACAAGCCCGAACAAAGCGTTTCGGGCTTGAAGTGAAGTCTGGTATCTAGTTATTCAACCTTGGAAACTTCGTGGAAGCCAAGGGTTACAGGGGTTTCACGTTCGAAGATTGTCACGAGCACGACCAGCTGACGAGATTCAAGCTTGACCTCAGAAATGGTTGCTGGCAGAGATTCGAATGGACCTTCCTTGACAGTGACCGAATCACCAACTTCGAAGTCCACGGAAACCTGTGGTGCCACTTCTTCGGCTGCTTCGCCGGTAAGTGGTGCGCCAGCTTTTTCAGCTTCTTTGGCTGCCTCTTGCAGCAACGATGGTGCCAGCATGTCAAAGACTTCCTGCTGTGACAGCGGGACTGGATCATATGCGTTGCCGACAAATCCAGTGACACCTGGAGTGTGCCGCACGGCTGCCCAAGCATCTTCGGTCATTTCCATGCGGACTAGCACGTAACCTGGCACCCGTACGCGATTAATAACCTTGCGCACGGTGTTCTTGATCTCGACGACTTCCTCCATCGGAACTTCAATTTCGTAAATGTCGTCTTCAACTTCGAGGGTCTGGATACGTGTTTCTAGGTTGGCCTTTACACGGCGCTCATAACCTGAATATGTGTGGACGACGTACCATTCACCCGGTGCACGACGCAGGCGAGACCGCAGCTCCTCGGCGACTTGCTCTGAATCTTTGACCGCGGGTTCTTCTGGCGTATCGACGTCAGCGGTGGCTTCTTCAATGAGTTCTTCTTCGGCGATGTCTTCAGCAACGTCCGCTGGGGCGCGAACCGCTATCTCATCGGGGTCGCCGTCTTCATCAAAAGCTGGTTCTTCTACGGTGTTTTCTACATCGCCCGCTGCTTCAGCTGGTTCCTGTAGCTCGTCTGCGACGTCGTCATTGACATCTTCTACCAGCTCGTTGGTCTCTTCAACGTCGCTGGAGTCGATGTTTGGGTCGAGTTCGTTCTCCGACACTAGGTCTCCTGCTTTCTCAACGGTCAATCACGGGTGTTTACTGACATCTTCACAACGGGAAGCGCCCCGCGATATATGTGAAGTTTTTAGAGGCCGTCAGAACTACCGAATACCCAGGATGCACCCATACCGAACAGCCAGTCGAGCAGGCTCACCAGTCCAATCACAATGACAACGAAGACCAAGACCACGCCAGTCATTTTGACGAGTTCTTGGCGGGTCGGGGTGACCACCTTACGCATCTCGTCGACCACTTGGCGCAGGAACATCATGATCCGAGCAAAAAACCCACGCTTTTCAGCGGATCGAGATGACGATGTCTTGCTCACTAATCCTCGCTCACAATGATTGTGCTGATAGGTTCTTCGATTCCTTCGAACCTCATGCGCAGGGCAGACAGGACTCGAACCTGCAACCTACGGTTTTGGAGACCGTTGCGCTACCAATTGCGCCACTGCCCTAGGGTTGATCGCACACAAAAACTGGTGAGCGACCTACACCAGAGTCCAATCATAGCCAATGCAGACCAAGACGACAAATCGGCGACGTCGTTATGGTTTACGACCGGTTTCGGTTATCAACAATTCCCTTGTTCAAGCCGATAGTGCAGTACGATTACCCCATCGATTACTTCTTCTCCTCGCGCTTGACGTGAGCAACTCGTCGAAAGGCCTAGACCACCTATGGTTGAACCAGCACGCCGTGTTTCTGTCCGACTTCAAGCGATACCTGAATCTGCAACGCTTGCGATCACTGCCAAGGCCAAACAGCTCAAAGCAGCTGGCGAGCCGGTCATTGGTTTCGGCGCCGGAGAGCCCGATTTCCCAACCCCGGATTACATTGTTGAAGCCGCCAAGGAAGCTGTCGTTGATCCAGCAAACCACCGCTACACCCCTGCTGCTGGCCTCCCCGATTTGCGCCAGGCCATTGCTGATAAAACACTGCGTGATTCCGGCATTGAAGTCGATGCTTCCCAAGTGATAGTCACCAACGGCGGTAAACAGGCTGTGTACAACGCGTTTGCTGCAATCGTTGATCCAACCGACGAAATTCTCTTACCTGCACCGTATTGGACTACCTACCCTGAAGCGATTAAGTTGGCCGGCGGTACCCCGGTTGATGTCTTTGCTGGCGCCGAAGCCGACTACAAGGTCACCGTTGACCAGCTTGAAGCAGCTCGCACCAAGAACACTAAAGCGTTGGTATTCGTATCGCCTTCAAACCCAACCGGCTCGGTATACACCCCAGAAGAAACCGAGGCTATCGGCCAGTGGGCACTAGATAACGGGATCTGGGTTATCACTGATGAAATTTACGAGCACCTAGTTTATGACGAAGCGGTATTCACCCCCATCTTGAAAGCAGTACCTGGGCTGGTGAACCAGACGATTATCCTCAACGGTGTGGCAAAGACCTATGCTATGACCGGCTGGCGTGTTGGCTGGATGATTGGGCCGGCCGATATCATCAAAGCGGCCTCAACTTTGCAGTCACACGTGACGTCTAATGTTAATAACATTGCCCAAAAGGCTGCCCTTGCTGCGGTGTCCGGCCCATTGGATGCCGTCAAAGAGATGTTGAAAGCGTTTGATGAACGCCGCAAGACTATGGTCAGTATGCTCAATGAGATCGAGGGCTTCAATTGTCCGACACCCAAGGGCGCTTTCTACGCATATGTTGACGTAACGCAGGCCCTCGGCAAAGAAATTGCCGGCCAATACGTTGAAACCTCTGCAGAACTTGGCGAGGTTATTTTAGAGAAAGCCCAGGTCGCTGTTGTCCCCGGTGAAGCGTTCGGCAAGACCGGATACCTCCGCCTTTCCTATGCTCTAGGCCTAGATGATCTCATCGAAGGCGTTTCCCGCATTCAAAAACTGATCAACGGATAGCTTCTTCCGCATCTGCGGGTCAGACGGCTTACTTCTTTCGCAAATACGCCATAGACTAAGAATCTATGGCGTATTTGCGAATATCAGAAGCTGCTGGATATTTGGGCGTCTCAGATGACTCCGTCCGCCGCTGGATCACGAATGGAAAGCTCGCTGCAACGACCGATGAGACCGGTCGGCAAGTGGTCTCTGGGGCTGATGTTGCAGCTCTGGCCCAAGCGGCAGCACAGGGTCGATCACCTGTTCCAGGTGAACTGACCTCCTCGGCACGAAATAAGCTCAATGGACTCGTGACCAAGATTGTCTCCGACAAGGTCATGTCCCAAATCGAGCTGCAGTGTGGTCCATTTCGACTTGTCTCCCTAATCTCCACTGAAGCAGTCCAAGAACTCGGACTCGAAGTTGGCTCCCCGGCGATCGCAACTGTCAAAGCAACCAATGTCATCATCGAGACAACGGGACTATCATCATGAAACGGACGATCCTCACGATTACAGCTGCCATCGCCTTGGCCATGACCGGCTGCAGTTCTGGTTCTTCTCACACGGATCGTCCAGACTCTGAATCAGCACCAGCAGCCGAAGCAGAAATTACCCTAAATGTCTTAGCTGCAGCTTCCCTGCAAAAGGCTTTCGAGGAGATTTCCGAACAATTCGCGGCAGAACATCCAAACATCTCCATTGATTTCAACTTCGCAGGATCTTCCACACTGGTCCAAAACCTCGAAGCGGGTTCACCTGCCGATGTAGTTGCTACAGCTGATGAAGCAAATATGGACAAAGCCCAGGAGGCAAACCTCATCGACGTCGACTCCCGTGGCCTATTTGCGTCCAATAAGTTAGTGGGCATCGTTCCGGAAGATAACCCGGAAAACATTTCCACGCTGGAAGATGCCAACGCCGACGGTGCGAACCTGGTTATCTGTGCGCCACAGGTGCCTTGTGGAGCACTGTCCCAGACGTTGGCTGAAGCAGCTGGGATCACGTTGAACCCCGTGTCTGAAGAACAACAAGTTTCGGATGTTTTGGGCAAGGTCCGTTCGGGCCAGGCTGATGCCGGTTTGGTTTATACAACGGATGCTGCGCTTGCGGCAGATGAGGTCGAAGTCTTCGATATTGAGGGGGCTGATGCAGAATTGAATCATTACCCGATCGCCCGCACGTCAAACTCTGAACATCCTGAAGCTGCCGAAGCGTTCATTGAGTTCGTGTACTCTGATCTTGGCCAAGCCACCCTGGCGGCCAATGGCTTCTCCGCGCCGTAAAGCCACGAGTCGTCACACATGACTACCACGAAGCCAACAGCCAGCGTTCGAACTCGCCAGACCCTGTCTGCCGGCATACCTACTGCAACTATTGCCGTAGCACTGCTTGCCGGGGCGTTCTTTATTATCCCCTTTATCGCACTACTTGCCGGGATCACCTGGTCGGACCTACCAGAATTGCTCACCAGTCAATCGGCACTAGATGCCCTATGGCTATCTCTGCGTACAGCGACCATTGCCACCATCATCTGCGTGTTGTTAGGTGTGCCACTGGCACTGGTATTAGCTCGTACGAACTTCCCTGGTCGCACCCTAGTACGATCAGTAGTACTTGTCCCTCTGGTAATCCCCCCGGTTGTGGCCGGTATCGTACTCACCGAAGCCTTTGGACGCCGTGGACTCATCGGTGAGCACCTGGAAGCCCTCGGCATAGACATTGCCTTCACCACTGCCGCCGTCGTGCTGGCCCAAATATTTGTCGCACTACCATTTATGGTGACAAGCCTGGAAGCCCACCTGGCCTCATCCGGGGAACACTATGAACGTGTAGCACAATCACTTGGCTCGTCTAAATGGCGAACATTTTGGACCATCACCATCCCATTGCTCCGCCCGGGCCTGATATCCGGGGCGGTGCTGACCTTTGCGCGAGCATTAGGAGAATTCGGCGCCACCATCACCTTTGCTGGTTCTCTACAAGGCACCACCCGAACTATGCCGTTGGAGATTTATCTGGCCCGTGAAACAGATCCTGAGTCCGCCGTTGCACTGTCGCTAGTACTCATTTGTGTTGCGGTTATGGTCATCGCGGTCGCATACTTCAGACCAACAGCCCAAAATAAGTAGGTTGACTCCAGCATGCGCATGAACCATACAAAACACTCGGGTCTGACCGTTGAACTCACCGTGACACAACGCAACGTAGAGCTGGCCTTCGAGGTTTCTCACGGTGATATTATGACGCTGGTTGGTCCCAATGGTGCTGGAAAAACCACGACGCTTATGGCAATTGCCGGTTGGTTAATGCCGGACGTCGGTACAGCACGCCTTGATGGTACGGTGCTATTTGATTGCTCGATTCCAGCACAACGACCCAAGGTGTGGATTCCTGCAGCGCGCCGGGGCATCGGATATCTTTCGCAGGATCCTCACCTATTCCCCCATTTATCGGCCCTGGACAACATCATGTACGGCATGCATCGGGCTAGTATCACCGGTCGAAAAGCTCGCAAAGACAAAGCCGAAGAATGGTTGCAACGCGTTGGCCTGTCCGGGTACGGCAAACGCAAACCACATCAACTATCGGGCGGACAGGCTCAGCGTGTAGCCATTGCCCGGGTACTTGCATCAAAGCCGCGACTCGTCCTCCTCGATGAACCACTGGCAGCACTCGATGCGCACACCGCACCTGCCATCCGCCAACTGTTGGCTGACGTGCTGCAAGGGGTCACCACCGTCCTGGTGACGCATCATCAAGCAGATATTGATGCCCTGGCCGACGACGTCTATCGCATCACCCCACCGACCTAACCGCCTGTGCCGTGTTTCCTCGTGGGAATAAAAGTGACCGATTCGACATTAATACAACCGAGTACACTGAGACTTTGGCTACCGCGCCAGCAACCTTTTTTCAATACACGCTGAGAGGCAGAACCTATGCTGCGTACCATGTTCCACGCCAAGATCCATCGGGCTACCGTTACGGAAGCCAACCTGCACTATGTAGGCTCCGTAACTGTGGACCAGGATCTACTTGATGCTGCGGACATCCTGCCAGGCGAGATGGTGTCGATCGTGGATATCACCAACGGCGCTCGGCTTGAGACTTATACCATCGCCGGTGAACGTGGTTCCGGCGTGATCGGCATTAATGGTGCCGCCGCGCATCTCATCAAACCGGGCGATCTGGTCATTTTGATTGCTTATGCCCAGATGCAAGACGCCGACGCACGCACCTATGAGCCCAATGTTGTGCACGTCGATGAGCACAACCGAATCATCGATCTGGGCTCTGATCCTGCCGAGGCAGTGACCCCCAACACCCAGCGGCCACCACATGCGCGCTCGTTGCAGGATGCCCGAATAAACTAAGGGCTCGATACGCAAATGCGATCCTCGTGGCTGTGCAGCTTTGTAGTGTCGTCGAACTGATCTCAACACTGTCGAGCACTTCCAGGGCGCCGAGATACCCTTTTACCCAGGTCAGACCCCCAAGATCGCTAATACATTAAGTTTCAAAAAGTTCGGATATTTAGCTCTTGAGCTGTTGAGCCTATCGAACCTGGCCCGTAAGGTAGTCCACATCCTAAACGACCACTGATTGTTGTCACTACACGAATGACCTGCACCTTGTGTCTGGCCGCCTCGTGCATCAGCCGGCGGCCTGAGACCCGGTGCAACCTGAAGGGGGTTATGTTTTTATGGTTCGCAACATCTCAAAAACAACACAAGCTGCGGCACTTTCAGCCGCAGCACTTCTGGCACTAACCGCGTGCAGCGGTGACAGCGGTGAGGACACCGCTTCGGGCGATGTCATCACCGTCGGTATTGCCGGCGAAGTCCCCTACTCATATCTCGACGAAAATGGCGACCCCGCCGGAGCCACTGTAGCGTTAGCCGAACGAATCTTTGGCGAGATGGGATACGAGGTTCAGGCGGAGCTAGTTGATTGGGACAATTTGATCCCTGGTCTCAACGCTGAACGCTTTGACGCCATTTCAGCAGGTATGTCCATCACCCCGGAGCGCTGTGAAGAGGCCGCCTTTGCTGAGCCCGAAATCATGTATACCACCGCATTGGTCGTCGAGGCCGGCAACCCTTATGGCGTGGAGAACCTCGATGATGTTTTAGAAGCCCAAGAAAGTGGTGAGGATATTACCCTGACGACCCTCACCGCGGGTATTGAAGCCGGCTACGCCACCGATCTGGGATTAGATTATGAGGGAGTGGGCAGCGCCGATGAAGGCCTGGAAATGGTTCAAGGTGGGCGCGCTGATGTATTTGCCATGACTGCGATTTCACTGAATCAAATGGTAGAAGATGCTGATGACGTCGAAGTCACTGACCCCTTCGTTCAAGAAATTGATGGTGTGTTGCAATATGGCGCGGGGTCTACGGTGTTCCGCCAAGACGACACAGAGAGACTATCTGAATATAACGAGCATCTTGCCGAGCTGAAATCTAGCGGTGAATTAGGCGAAATTCTTGGAGAGTACGGTTTCACAGACGCAGAAGTTCCGCCTGAAGATTTGACTGCCGAAGCCCTCTGTGCAGGTGATCTGGAAGCGCTGCAAAATATCGAGGAATAAGTCCTCATCCCCACACACCTGTTTAAGGAAAGTCGAAGGGACTGAGGAGTTGTCATGGATTACTTAGATGCCCTCATCATGCACGGCCCTCGATTATGGGATGGCCTGCTACTTACTGTCCAGCTCACAGTTATCAGCGGCCTGCTGGCATTTATTGTGGCAATTATCTTAGGGCTCATGGCCGGTAGCGCCAAGGTACTAGTGCGTATTCCCGCGCGGATTATCATTGAGTTCTTCCGGGGTACATCCCTGCTAGTACAATTGATGTGGTTATTCTATGTTTTGCCGCTGTTTGGCCCGAGTCTCGAAGCCATGCTCGTGGCTGTTTTTGGGCTGACTCTTAATTACGGTGCTTATGGGGCAGAAGCCGTCCGAGCCTCATTGACGTCGGTACCTCAGGGACAATGGGAAGCAACTGTTGCTTTATCCATGTCGTGGCCGCACAAGATGCGTCGGATCATTTTTCCTCAAGCTTGGGCTCTGATGTTGCCATCGCTGACAAACCTATGGGTGCATCTGCTCAAAGGCAGTTCCATTGTCTATATCATCGGCATGAGCGAATTTACCTTTGAGCTATTGCAACTACGTCGGACCACGGACTGGTTTTTCGCACTAGCCGTTGTCGGACTGGTAGTCTACTTCCTCATCGCCCTGGTTTTGACTCAACTGATGCGTCTATTAGAAGCCCGTGCCAAATATAAGCTCGGCAGAGGTCCAAGCCTTCGAGAGATTCTGTCGCCGATTCCCACGGCGAAAAAGTCACCCGATGATCAGCCCGCACCGGTACTCCCCGGAGGTGCCCGATGATACGACATGGTGAACTATTATCCACTGTGGAAGCACCAGATATTGATGACACCACGAGTTTCTGGCGGTGGGATTTTGCTTGGGAAGTCCTTCCCGAAATGTTGCGATCCTTTTTTCAAGTCACACTACTGGTCACTGTGGTGGGAACGCTGATCGCAGCTGTCTTGGGTCTGATCATTGCTATCCTCATCCGCGTATTGCCCAAACCGCTTTCCTGGCTCGTCACCTGGATTGCGAACTTTATCCGGATGACACCCATCGTTGTCCAGCTACTTGTGGTCTTCTATGGCTTTGTGTGGATGGAGCCTATGACCATCGCACTAGTGGTCTATGGGGTGCATTATTCAACGTACATGTCGGAGGTATATCGGGCTGGCATTGATTCGGTGCCCACCGGTCAATGGGAAGCGACCACCGCGCTATCATTACCGGTTGGACGAACATGGCGACGGGTCATCATCCCCCAAGCATTGCGATCTACCGTCCCATCACTGGGAAATTATGCCATCTCGATGTTTAAAGACACCCCGTTCCTCATTGCGATCTCGGTCATGGAAATGGTGACCACCGCCTTGGAAATTGGTGGATTCACTTATCGGTATATCGAAACCATCACTATTGCAGGGGTTATCTTCCTGGTCGCCAGCTACGGCACCGCAGTCCTCGTTAACCGTTTGGAGAAACGTCTTGCCTACGCACACTGATTCTCACCCAACCACTCCGGTCATCGAATTTCGAGATGTTCAAAAACAGTTCGATGACAAGACCGTCTTGAACGATCTCAGTTTCACGATAGACCGTGGAGAACGTGTCACGCTGATTGGCCCGTCAGGGTCTGGCAAGACGACTATCTTGCGATTGGTGATGACGCTGGCGGAGCTGACCGGTGGTTATATCTTTATCGATGGTGAACCGCTAGTTTACGAGCAACGCAACGGAAAGCGCGTTCCAGTATCAAAACGTCAACAAAAACAGCTGACCACTCGAATCGGCATGGTGTTTCAGCAATTCAATCTGTTTCCCAACATGACGGTGCTCGAAAATATCATCGAAGCACCGATTCATGTCTTAGGAATAGCCAAACGCGATGCTGTTGAACGTGCACACCAGCTCCTGGAGCAAGTCGGTCTGCCGGACAAAGCCGACTCTCACCCGACGGCGCTATCTGGCGGACAGCAACAACGTGTCGCAATCGCTCGCGCATTGGCCATGGATCCAGAAATCCTCTTGCTAGATGAGGTGACCTCGGCTCTGGACCCGGAAGTTGTCGTCGATGTGCTGCAAGTTTTGCGAGATGTGGCCGCTACAACAGATGTCACCATGCTGATCGTGACGCACGAGATGAGTTTTGCTCGCGACGTTTCGCATCGTGTGATGATGCTCGATGGCGGCAAGATCATCGAGAGCTCCGATCCCGAGACGATCTTCACCAACCCATCACATGAACGGACTCAACAGTTTCTCTCAGCAGTGTTGCGGGATGCTTAGCATCTGCATCCCACAACACCTTGCCAGTCGACTAGCGTTTCATAGGGGCAGGTCTGCAGGAGTTTCATGTGCGATCGTGCGGCGGCGTGCTGCCCATTTCCAGATTGTCACAACAACCATGATCGCAAGCAAAACGGCGCCCACATAACCGTTGAGCACGTAAACGATGTTGACCATCTCATCAAATGGCAACCATAATCCGATGACCGTGCCCAGCAGCGCAAGGAAGATTGTGAGGTATTTATACTTCTTGGTGCCGTCAGGGAAGAAGCGTGACGACACGGTCCAGAGCAGTGGAATCGCCGTGGTGTAAATCCCGGCAAGAATCATTAGGGAGATCAAGGAGGCGACTAGTGGTGCGATGTCACTGGCTAATACCAGCATCGGGATTTGCATGCCGGCAACACGTTCAATATTTGCTAACAGACCCAGGCCAACGATGATGCACGATAGCGCAAAGACGACACCGCCAGTCAAGCCACCAGCGCGCGCTTCACGCTGAGTTGGCACGGTTTTACCCAGTGCCGTCAGAAATGCGGCCAACCAGAGCATACAGAACCCAACGTAACTCAGGGCAGCAGTAATCCAGTGATTCGATGCCTGTTGGATGGCTAGATCTGCGACCAGGTCGTTGCCTGCCAGGATCCCAGTCTCCGCGTTGATGATGCCCACAATGCCCAAACCAATAGCGATGAGGACTATCAGCGGTCCAATTTTTCCGATGACATCAACCAAGGAGTTCAGGCCAAACCATACCGTCAGTGCCACCAGAACTGTCAGTCCAAAACCGCCAATCCAGGTTGGTAGATTGTAATGCTCATCAAAGACTGCACCAGCACCGGCCACCATCACGGTGAAGGACAGGAAGACAAACAAGATGGAGAAATAGTCAAAGAACTTCCCAATGTACTTGCCGGCATAATACTCAAAAATTTGTGACGGCTTGCTGAATTGCTCGCGTTGGCCAACCGTCAGAAACTGGATAGAAACAAAACTGATGAGGGCCAGCACGAGAAGTCCGGTGCCGAACACGCCCCAGAAACCATATGCGGCAAAGTACTGCATGACTTCTTGGCCAGTTGCAAAGCCTGAACCAATAAGGAATGCCATGATGGCACCCGCGTAGGTCATCACGCGCAAAGCGCTTGATCGTTCCGTGGAAAACAGGTGGGTTTTCTTACCTCGTGTAATGGTGTTCATGTGAAAGTGTCTACTCCGTATCGTAAATTACTGATATATCAATCAACTCAGGTGAGATATATCACTAAATGGAAAGACTAAACGACTTTAATGTGACGGTCAACACTTTTTATGGATACTTTGTCAATTCGTCAATCGCTGCCCGTACGCGGGCGGTGGAATCCGGAAGCGACCAGCAACGCTGTGATGTGAAACAACATCCGGTTATGCTGGAGGGATGATGCTCGCAGCCAATGCGAGCAACTACGTTGCCATTTCTCCTGGAGGCACCCCTTGTCGAGTCATTATCTCAATTCGCCTGGGTTATCGAATGCTAATCAGAATCTTGTCTTAGCGGCCTGGGCAAATTCGTTGGACGTTGAGGCTCATGCCCTGCATCGCGCCAATCATGACCCTTCACAAATCCGACGATTCGAAATCGCTGCAGAACACGATCTGACAGACTGGGATCCTAACACTGCCACCTTCATCCAGCTGTTCAATATTTCGCTACTGTACGGTCCCACCTGGTTCCTTGATGCAGCCCGTAATATTGATGACGACGTTCTGGTCCAAGAATCCACCATGCTGCAGCTAGGCTATGCAGCTGGGGCACGCTCGCTGGGTGAAGAGGTGCTCTACTACGCCGAAGACATCCCGTACTACGAGGATGCTCAGCTCAATGTCACTTCACATAGCAAGGATATTCGACGTCTGGAAGCGGCCTGTCCACCTGACGATATCGTGGCACAGCCGTTGGATGCGCTGGATCATTATTTTACGGTCTCAGCGTTTGGTGAGCACTCCGAACCAATTGCTGCTGCCGGCTATGATGTGTTTTCTGATACGGTGGGCCAATTGGCCGTTCTGGTCGCGGAAGCCCAACGCACAAAAGGCTATGGGACGTTTATGCTGGCCCGAGTCGCCGAAGAGTGTATGTTTGATGGTTTCATCCCCCAGTGGGTCACCCCGGTAGGTGATGAAATCGGAGAAAAAATGGCCAACGACGTCGGGTTCATCCTCTCTGGCTATCGAACCAGCGTGATGTTTGCTTAGCGGCGTCGGAGGTCTTTGAGTCCTTGAACGCGTCCGACGACTTTGCCCGCTGCCGGTGAGGTGAGGATCTCCTGGGATGCTGCTGTGAAGTTTGGTGCAGTATCCTCGGCGTCTTCGGGCGGAGTTTCGCGGATGATCAGTTGTGCTTCAGGGTCGGTATTGCGACGGATAATTGCGGTTCCAATGGCTCCCATTTCGTGATGCATAGCCACGGATTTCAGGGTTCCAATGGACCGGGCAGCGGCCATGGTTTCGGGGTCTGCGGTCTCAGGGCGCAGGATAATATCGGCGCCGGCTTCGGGCAGACCGTGAACGGATCCGTCGATCAGCAGCCCAACGAGGCGCCGAGGTGGGTGACCCAGGTTGTGAACGCGTGCCACGGTTTCTTGTCCCTTATAGCATCCCTTGTCGAGGTGGACTGCGGTACGCAGCCAGTCGAGTTCGTGTGGGATGGAACGATCGTCGGTATCGACCAGTTGTCGGGGACGTCCCGCTGCGATGCGCAAAGCTTCGGAGGCCATCGTACCGGCAAGCCGGAAACCATCTGGCAGGTTGGTGACAGTTTCGACCAGCGCATCGGCGTCAAGAATATAGAGCCGCCAGGCGTAGTTTTCGTGTACAGCGGGGTGATCAGCCGGATCAGGGGTGTAAGCGTAACCACCGGCAACAATGCCGGGCCAGGGGTCGACCCACACGGGGGTATCCAGGCCGGGGATCTCATCGGTTGCGCCAAGTAATGCTAACTCGCCAGTGCGATCGGTGATCTCAACCCGGGCAGCGAATTGCATGCGGGTCAACCAGTCGACCAAGCTAGCATTCATTGTCGGTTCGGTGATCAGGTATGTGGTCTCGCCGTCGTCATGGGCCTTGACGGCGATCTCGATGCGGCCGCGCAGATCCAAAAACAGGGCTTCGGTGTCAATCGGGGAGATCAGGCCCTGGAAGTTTTGAGTCGTCAGCGTGTGTAGCAAGTTCAGGCGGTCGGCCCCGGTGATGGTAACAATGCCGTAGTGCGAGAGGTCCACGACAGCCTGGCCATTGGCCAGCGCACGCTGTTCTTGGTTAGGTTGGCCGTAGTGTCCGGCAACCCAGGCGTCTATCGAATCGGCTGCGACCGCGCCGTGGATGGCGTGTTCACCGGCCAGCAGCGGTGAGGTTCTCGGAGTATATTCGATATGAGTGACGTCAAGCATATACACACTCTACGCCTCGTATTTGCCTGGCAGGTGCGGTTTCCCGGGTGGCAGACGACCATCGTTTTGGGATGGCATTTTGTCGAGGATGCCCGAGGCGTGCGGTTTGGGTTCTTCGCCTTCGGTTTCCACAACGTCCCAGCGCCAGAACATTTGGCCGTTGACCAGCCCGTAAATGCGGTTGGCAGAATGGTATGTGCCGGCCAGGGTGCCCTGGAGGACCGCGTCGGCGTTGAGCTGGATCTGGGGACCGCGAACGATCCCGTAGTACAACTCAGACATTGAGCCCGGGTGGGTGATTGTGGCAGTGATGGGAAAATCGGTTTCGTTTTTCCGTAACCGTTCGACGTCTTCTGCAGAACGATAGGCGGGAACCGGGTCGGCGGGTTTCATGCCGGGCCCGACGTCGGCGGAATGCCGCTGCCGGTCAATGGCCCAGTACCCGGATTCGAAGGTGAGCGGGCGAATGAGGGTACCGTCTTCTTCCGACAGCCAGGTTTCGGCGCGATACTGCAAAAAGGGCAGACCGGTTTCGCCGAAATCGATACGCTGATAGAAGATCTGCGAGTCCTCTTCGCCTGCACCAAGACGGCCTTGGCCTTCCCAGGAGCCGATCAACCAGGACAGTGGCGCCAGCTCTGGGAGCAGATCGTAGGGTAATTCGATAGCCACGTCGGGGTTTAGCGTTGACCTCTATAGAGGCCGCGGATAACCAGCAGTGCGAATACTGCCATACCTACGCCGGCCAGCCCGACGAGGACGGTGAAAAAGATTTCTAAAGCTAGAACAGACATGGCCCTTAGTTTACTCACAATCTCGATTCGATACGACTTGGTGTCGTCAATTATTACCAGGGTAAAACGTTGATGACGAAGTACCCCACCATTCCGGTAACAATCGTCGTGCCCGTGCCCAGCGCGACCGCCGTCAGCGGGTGTTGCAGCGACTCCCGCGGAGCCTCATTGGATTCGGAAAGACTATCGGCCAGCGCGATGATCAATGCGGCAATTGCCGCGCCGATGACCGCCGGGACGGATAACACCCCGGGACGGATGACCTGCATGATGATGGCCACCAGTGTTGCACCAACGACGACGGCGATCATGCGGTTGCGACGTCGAGTCGGCAACAGGGTGGCCAGTGCTGCCACGGCAAGTGCAACCAGTATGGTCAGCATCAACCAGGTCAAACCGGTGATCCGCTCGATGACCAGCGTGCCTTGCGCAACTTCAAATTTTTGCCGCAGCAGCATGGCCCAACCGGCGGTGGTAGATGCAATAACGGCACCCACACACAGCATGGCGGTGGCTAAGAACCGCTGCAGCCCACCGGGCTGGGAAAAGGTTTGTACGCCAAAGATCAAAAGCACACCCAATGCGGCAGCTCCGCCCACGGGTGCCAGCCATAATTCCGTAGCCAGTGGCGAAAATTCGACATGTGCCGGCAGCAAGGAGACCACCCAGACCGAGGCCAGCCCGGTCAAGGCCAAGACCGCGCTGATGCCCCAACGTGGGGTCGGGCTAACCGTAACCGGCCAGGCTATGGAAAAACCGATGACCAGCACCGATAAGACCGCGGGGCTGACCCACAGTGGCAAATTGGGCACAAATACTGTCACCACAGCCAGCACCGCAGCGGCGGCGACCGTGGTCAAAGCTGAAATAGTCCTACGCACCCCTCTATCATGGCATGACGCCGGCGTTGAGCTGAGCTTAACGACAACCGTGCCCAAAAAATCCCGGTACCCGTTATTGTGGTGGCATGACTCAATTGCGTGTGCACGATCCTGCAGAAACGTCGAATCATCTCGCTGAACTCCGAAAACTTGCCGATCTTGGGGTCGCAGCCGATAATAATGAGCCCTTTGGCGATCAGACCTGGGTCGAGCTACGCGCCGGTCATGCATGGTTGGTCACCACCGGTAGCCCAGATCTCACCGGTGGTGCAGCGATCGTTATTCCTGAAGACGCCGAACAGCCCGTGGTCATCGAGTTGCTGGTCGCACCAGATGAGCGCGGCAATGGAATCGGTCGTCAATTAGTCGATGCCACCAAACAGGTGCTGGCTCAGCACGCCACAGCACAACAAGTCATTACCGCCTGGAGCCACGGCGATCATCCGGCGGCACGCCATTTGGCAACCAAAGCTGGGTTGGAACCGGTCCGTGTGCTGTATCGGATGGCCCTAGAAATTGATCGGGAATCTTTTGGGGATGTGACGCTCCCGCAAGGGTACTCCATCCGCACTTTTGTACCCGATGACGACGATGCCGCCTGGTTAGCTCTCAACGCCACTGCTTTTGCGGATCATCCTGAACAGGGCCAGCTAACCCAGGATGATCTAGAGGCACGCAAAGCTGAATCTTGGTTCGATCCTGAAGGCTTTTTCATCGCCGAAGACGCGCAAGGCACTCCGGTGGGTTTTCACTGGACCAAAACACCTGTGGGCTCGGCCTCCGGAGAGGTGTACGCCGTCGGTGTGCATCCGGACACTCAAGGCTCTGGTCTGGGCAAAGCTTTAACCCTGCACGGTATGAACCACTTGGCCGGTTCTGGCTTGGAGAAGATTGTATTGTATGTTGATGATGAAAATCGCCCAGCGGTCAACCTCTATACATCCTTGGGGTTCAGTATTGAAAACACTGACGTCATGTTCTCTTCCAACAACTAGGCTCACACTTCATGCGCGCTGCAAAACGCCTCGGTAAGCTCACCACTACCCGTGCTACCGCGATCACAGCTGAACAAGGAACCAACGCAAAAATCCTGGCTGCCGGCACAATCCCATGGCGCATTAAGTCTGGAACACTTCAAGTCTTGCTGATCCATCGGCCGGAATTTGATGACTGGTCCTGGCCAAAAGGTCGACTCGGGGCCAATGAAACCCTGCCGGAAACAGCGTGGCGGGAAACAAAAGAAGAAGTCGGACTTGACCTGCCACTGGGGATCCCCTTAGGAATCGTCCAATACAATACTCCTCAGGGTAATAAGCGCAAAGAAGTCTGGTACTGGGCAGCCCGGGTGATTGATCAAAAGGCCCGTCCCGATAATAAAGAACTCGATGACGTTCGCTGGGTCAATGTGCAACGAGCACGACAGATGCTTTCCAAACAGCTCGACCAGAAACCCCTCGACGTGCTCGAGGCTGCATTCGAAGCTCATCAACTGGCAACTGTGCCGTTCGTGGTCCTGCGTCAGGCTAAAGCTACCCCTGCCGAGTCCTGGACTCGAGACGAAATTGACCGTCCGCTGGCCGATTCCGGATATCAACAGGCTAAAGCCGTCGCCCGTTTAATGCGAGCGTGGAAACCCACACGCGTCGTCACATCCAAATACACTCGCTCATTGGAAACCATTGCCCCCTATGTCAAAAAATACGGTGGAGCAGTGCGAACCAAGAAGTGGCTTAATAAAACCGTCGACACCCAAAACAGATTCTTGACACGACGCCTCCGCCAAGAATTCAAACGTCCCGAACCTATCTTGATATGTTCTCAACCTGGGGTGATAAAACAGATTCTCAAAGAGATCAAAACCTGGATCCGGGAAGAACGGGCAGTCATCAACCCAAAGTCGGTCACCAACAAGAAACAATTCAAGCTAGCACCAGGCTCGGTTCTAGTGCTCCACCGGGCAAAGCATCGTGCAGGGCAGATTGTGTCGGTGGAACGCTACGATCCACTCGTGAAATAGCCTACCGATCCGCAGCGCTGCGATCTTGTGGAAGAACCGTAGGCGCGATCCAGCAGCCTTGGTAGGCTGTGGCTATGACAAAATTGCCGGGCACGCAGCCAGAAAAAATCGTTCATCAGAATCTACGGTTAGTGCATGTTCCTGCCAAAGACCGTTTTGAACTACACCATGAAAGCCCGTACACGGGAGACACAACGTTCATCGGTTTCATCGGCTACCGCATGGCTGACGAAGATCCTGAAGTCTACGTTTTGCAGCACACGATTGTGGCCGAAGAATACGGCCGTCAAGGCTATGCCCGTGCATTGACCACCCTGCTGCTAGATCAGTTTGAACAACAGGAACAAAAGTTCACAACGCAGTGTTCCTATATTGTGGACTATTTGCGCCGGTATCCCGAATACCTGCACCTTGTCACGAATCCAGCCGCTAAACGATAACCCGAAACAGGAATATGACTGCTCAGTCCATCGACACCCCGTATGAAGATTTGCTGGCCGATGTGCTTGAAAATGGCACGTTAACAATGGATCGCACCGGTACCGGCACCTACTCGGTATTTGGCCGTCAGATCCGTTACAACCTCGCGGAGTATTTCCCACTGATCACCACCAAGCGTGTGCACTTTAAATCTGCTGCTTTAGAATTGATTTGGTTCTTGAACGGCGATTCCAACGTGAAGTGGCTGCAGGAACGGGGGGTACGTATTTGGAATGAGTGGGCTGACGAAGACGGTGAGTTAGGTCCCGTTTACGGTGTGCAGTGGCGCTCCTGGCCTACACCCAATGGCGAATCAATTGACCAGATCAGCCAGGTTATGGAATCGCTGGCCCAGAACCCCGGGTCCAGACGTCACATTGTCTCAGCTTGGAACCCCGGCCAGCTCAATGAAATGGCACTGCCCGCTTGTCACGCAATGTTCCAATTCCACGTCCAACCCGAAGAAGATGGTCCCGGCAAACTTTCCTGCCAGCTCTACCAGCGTTCTGCTGACATGTTCCTGGGAGTGCCGTTCAATATCGCAGAATACTCCCTGCTGACCATGATGATGGCCCAGCAGCTGGGTTACAACCCTGGCGAATTCGTGTGGACCGGCGGGGATGTTCACATCTACACAAACCACGTCGATCAAGCCCGTGAACAACTCGCTCGGGAACCGTACCCGTACCCCCAGTTACGGTTCCGACGCAAACCCAAAGATCTGTTCAGCTACGAATTGGAAGATTTCGAAGTCATTGACTACCAACACCACCCCACGATCTCAGCTCCAGTTGCCGTCTAACACCCACATCGGCCTAGTGTGGGCGCAAAGCCTAGACGGTGTCATCGGGCTGGACGGTGACATGCCCTGGCATGTGCCCGAAGATCTCAAGCATTTCAAAGACATTACCATGGGCGAAGTGCTCGTGATGGGACGAAAAACCTGGTCGTCTTTTCCAGACTCGTACCGACCGCTACCCGGCCGGACCTCGATCGTAGTATCTAAGACCTTCACTGAAGATCCTTCGGATAATAAATTAGACAATGACAACGTGCACGTGGTCGCCGATTTGGCACAGGGGCTGGAACTCGCCGGTGAGCTTAAGACCGGGCCTATGGTTTGGGTCATTGGTGGGGGCAGCCTATATGATCAGACCTTAGAGGTAGCCACCGTTGTAGAACGCAGCTTATTCAACATTCACGTTGATGGCGATACGTATGCACCCACACTTGATACCTCATGGACGCTGACTCGACAGGATCCATCAGATAGCTGGCATACATCCAAATCCTCTGTGCAGTACCGGTTTGAACGATGGGAGCGCACCCTTGACTAAGACAACAAACACCGCCCCGGTGTCCCAACGCCAGATGGTACTGGCTTTTCTCGGGTTGGTAGCCGGTCCCCTGTTGGCGCTGGTATGTGCCGGGATGGGGCTCTACCTGGTCCTAACTGGCAAAACAATCGCAGGAATCATCTTCCTTCTCGTCCTGACCCAAGTATTTATCGGGATCGGACTCTGGGCATACTCCGCTCGCAAAAAGTACGCACTATCACAGAATGTAGAATGAGACGTCATGACTCAACAAGTTTCGGAAGCCCCAATGTACGCTGATGCAGCATCCCGTCCAACCGTTGGTCTTATTGGCTGGCGCGGCATGGTCGGATCCGTGCTGATGCAACGGATGATCGAAGAAAATGACTTCGCTAAGATCAATCCGGTGTTTTTCTCTACATCCAACGCCGGAGGTGCCGTCCCTGAACTGCCCGGTGTAGACACCTCAGCAAAACTGCAGGATGCCCATGACATCGATACCCTGGCCAAACTGCCGATTATTCTGACCACTCAGGGCGGTGACTACACCAACGACGTCTATCCCAAACTGCGTGCTGCCGGCTGGAAGGGCCTATGGATCGATGCGGCCTCCGCCCTGCGCATGGATGATGAGTCAATCATCGTCTTGGACCCGGTCAACCGTGACCAGATTGATGCGGGCCTGAAAAACGGCATCAACCAGTATGTTGGCGGCAACTGCACCGTGTCGCTGATGCTCTTGGGTCTGGGCGGTCTGATGCGCAACGGACTGGTCGAGTGGGGAACCGCAATGACCTATCAAGCAGCCTCCGGTGGTGGGGCACGCCACATGCGTGAACTGCTCAAAGGCTTTGGCACCCTGCACGACGTCGTAGCTGAAGATTTGAAAAACCCGAGCTCCGCCATCCTAGAAATCGACAAAAAGGTCATCACCGCCCAGCGCGATGGCTCCCTAGACACCACCCAGTTCGGTGCCCCGCTTGCCGGTTCCCTGATCCCATGGATCGATTCGGACCTGGGTGATGGCATGTCCCGTGAGGATTGGAAGGGCATGGCCGAGACCAACAAAATCCTTGGTCGCACCGGTGATGACATCATGCCACTGGAATCGGTCACTGTTCGCATCGGTGCCCTGCGGTCCCACTCCCAGGCGCTAACGCTGAAGCTCACCAAAGACATCCCACTGGATGAAATCGAAGAGCTCCTGGCCAACGATAACGACTGGGTCAAATACATCCCAAATAATAAGGAAGCCTCGATGCAGCAGCTGACCCCGGTTGCTGCCACCGGTACCCTGGATGTTCCTGTTGGCCGTGTGCGCAAACTGGCCATGGGGCCGGAATACATCTCGGCGTTCACCGTGGGCGACCAGCTACTGTGGGGTGCTGCAGAACCAGTACGTCGCATGCTGATGATTGCCACCGGCAACCTCTAAAAAATTGATTCGCCGGTCTTCCGGCGCCAACGTGAGCCACCATGAACACAATGGTGGCTCACGCATTTAACGGCTCATGGATCGTGGAGTCCAATCAACCAACCTTCAGTGGACGGCAGTCATGATGTCAGACCCAATAATCTGTTTGGTATCGGCCGGTGGGCCACCACGTTCACAGTAATCGCATGGCAAAACGGTATACCGCGCAGCTAAGCCATTGCCATCGACCAGGTTCTAACCGAAGATGTCAAACTGATCGATGCTATCGGCAATCAGCAACTCGCAGCATAGGACATCCCAGCCATAAAGCCACGCATTAGCATCAGCCCGGTTGCCATTGGAATCGGCAAGCCCGTTATTTCCCATGTCTAGTAGAACATCTTGGTCGTAGCCGACACCGCGTTTATCCTGCCCCTGTCGATGCGAACTTCCAGAAACCAAACCGGACCTATATCAACCCTGGTGGCACAATCATCACAGCCAGTCCAGCCACACGAGCCGAGACTCTTACAGGGTTCGATACCGTCTACTTTGCCAAAAATATCTGACACCGCCGGCTCACAGCAATCCAACGGTTTCACTTCAGCGAAGTCGCGTCCTCGCAGGTTGGCCACCGCGAAGAAGGGCGGCAATCCAGCTAGATCCAGGCCAAGTACTAGCAACTCCAGTTCAGGTGATCCGGTGATCTAGAATGACCGCAATACGGTCTAAGCCAGAGCATAAGGAGTCATGCCATGCGATTGCCGAAATTGAAGATCCCCACATATGCTTCCATGCGCATCGGGCCGAAATTCCTCCAACGATTCATGCGCATTTGGCCGCCGTATCTCGGAGCAGGTATCAAACCCGAATACATCGCCCAGGACGCTTCCCGATCGATCGTCACACATAAACCCAATATCTTGACCCGCAACCTAGTCGGGACTGCATTCGGTGGCACCATGTTATCCATGACCGACCCATTTTTCATGTTCGCCGGCGTCTACGGTCTCGGCAAAGAATATTTGGTGTGGGACGTCGGAGTTGAGGCAAAATTCGTCAAACCTGGCCGGGGAAAAATTACCGCTGACATGCAAGTCGCTGACGAAACATGGGATCTCATCAAATCAAAAACTGCCAACGGTGAGAAATATCTACACTGGTTCGACGTAGAAATCACCGATGAGCAAGGCGACGTGGTGGCAATCATACGACGACAGGTCTATTTCCGTCGCAAGCCCCAGTTCGTGAAGCAACGCGCCCCAGAATCTGAAGCTCACAAGTAATCGTCGTGCCGATTACCCGACACCCCGTGCAACCAAGCCTTAGAGCGAATCATGCAGCTCAGCAAGAGACTTGATAGTGATAAACCATCGCATCATGCTAGAAAGTGGGTCTTCCATGACGACTGGTCACTCAACCTGTTACGAAACATCCACGCCTACTTCGCACGTTTTGATCAAGGTTTTATACTCCGGTAACGTTCGCCGGTTTCACCGGCACGGTTTTGGAATGGTTCGACTCCACGGTCTACGGCTTCACGGCAACCATCATCGACACCATATTCCAGCCTGATTCCAACGGTGCGGTAGCCATCGTACTCCTACCAGCTAAGACCAAATTGGTGTTGGGCGGCGTTTCTGCTGGCGCTTACTTACCGTCTGCCGGGACTATCGGGAGGCGGCAAGTATGTGCAGACGCCATCCCCGATGTTCCATGATGTCGAAGAAGACACCACCGAGCATGCATCAGCCCATTCGTTGGAGATCGATGGAGAGTTGTGCGACCGCTTTGGACACCGCAAGACCATGTTTCACTTCGGCTACTGGGTGGTACTACTCTCAGGTGCGTTTATTGTCATACCGCTGATGCCTGGGACCGCTGGCTGACAGCTCGGTTCTGACTGGATGATAAACCGATTACATCCGCTAGTTCGGTGCTACCCTCCGAAAACTCTGGTCTAACGGGTCGATAAAAACTCCTCAGGTGTGCTTCTTCGGAATCATCCCCTCAACCATTTTCTGACATCACCGGAGCACCGAGGCGAGCCGAGATATCATTGGCCGTCTTGCGCACAGCCTCCTGCAGGTCCTCTGCAGAGTCGTTGAGCTCGACACGCGACGACGGGGCAGAAAGAATCACACAACCGATCTCAGCACCTCGCAGGTCACGCACCACAGCTGCAACGCCGAACTCTTCCGGAGTAGTAAAACCTTTATTCATCGCCAGACCGGTCCGACGAATCTCATCGAGTTCGTTTTGAATGAGTTCGTGAGTCAACCCGCCCCTGGGTGGGATGATCAGACCACCATCGACTAATTCGCAAACGGTTTTCATCGGCTGATATGCCAACATGACACGCACTGAAGACGAATTCCACTGGTTATAACGGTTACCGATGGGCTGGGTATGCCGTACCTGATGCGGGCTGGCAACCTGGTCGACGACGATCGTACCGGTACCGCTCCACACGCCGAGCGCCGAGGTCTCACCTGTAACTTCTGTGAGCTGTTCCAAATATTCTAAGCCAGCGTCACGAATATCGAGATCCGCCAGCAGCGGGGCCGACAGTTCCAAAACACTTAGGCCCAGCCGGTAACGACCTCCATCACGCTCACGCTGAACATAGCCCAGTTCTGCTAAACCATGCAGCATCCGAGACACCGTGGATTTATGTAATCCAACAATTTCTGAAATTTCAGTGACCCCCAGCGCCGGACGCCGGATTGAAAATGACTCCAAGATAGCTAGCCCGTTGAGCAATGCAGCGGGCGCGCCTTGTGGTTGGCGGGCGGGCTGTTCGTCAGACATGGTCACGGTACTCCTAGTCATGCAGCACAAACTCGTCCTGCTCTACAAGTGTTTTGACACATTGTATGCTTTGATTCCTCGAAACACAGGATTCTGAGTGCTACAACCTACACGGTCACCACCAATATAAGTACACAGATGCCCTGAGCGACTTAGCCTAATTGCTGCATTCCACCGGCGGTTGCCAAAATATGGCTCAAACGATCAGCAAGTTGGGAGGCGGGCTCTGGATGGTCATCCCGGAGCCAACGTTCCGTACGCCACAGTGCCCCGGCCGCTAAGAACATGGCGTGTTCGCGTAGTCCTTCAGCAGTGGATTCTATTTTCTTAATGACAGCTCCAAGGGCAGGCACGTCAATAATCCGCGAAGCTAAGAACTCAATGACATCTTCTCGGACATCCCGCCCGGCGGTCGAATCTAAGACCGCTAAGTAAAAGGCGCGGCGATGCCCCAGCTCCTGGAGCAAAGCTTGTAATACCGTGGCCGCGGCCGCCCGCCAAGACGTGGGATATGGCTGCAGTGGCGGGACCGTATCGAATAGCGATTTTAGTCGTACCATTGCCGAAGCGCGCATCAGGTTTGGCAGGTCACCAAAGTGCTGATACAAGGTTGGCCGGCTAACTCCTGCTGCTCGCGCAATTTCAGCGACACTAAAAACTTCACCCGGCTGTCCCTCATCCAGAGCTTCGGTGACGGCTTCAATCAGAGCTGCCCTAGAACGCTCAGCCCGCGGGTTGACCGAGCCTACGTCCTCGGGCCCCGAGGCCACTTTCACCATTTTTGTACCCATCCTTATCAATAACCGTGCTGCCACGTTGACATGATCCAGCATAGCAGGATATGTTTACACCTGTAAGATTTACATGTGTCAAAGTATCGTATGAAGTTCAACGTGGGGAGCTCGTTTATGTCCCGTCTCAACCCCAAGGTTCAGTTGACGATTATCCTGACGGCGCTAGCCATCATTCCACTGATCTATGCCAGCCTGTTGGTTTGGTCCGTCAAAGATCCCACCGGTTCCTTAGAGGTCATGTCCGCAGCCATCGTAAATCAAGACGAGCCTGCCACAACTAGCGATGATGACAAGCTCCAGCTAGGCGATGATCTCACCGAGACATTACTGGACTCTGATGAGAGTTTTAGCTGGACGACCATGAACGAACGCCAAGCCCATGATGCCCTAGAAACAGGGCAGATTCGAGCAATTCTCGAAATCCCTAGCAGCTTCTCGTCAAACGCAGCATCGCTAGGCGACGAGGAGCCCTTAGCAGCAGCCCAGTCCCAGTTGACGATCGTTACCGACGATGCATCAAATATTATCGCTGGCAATATCGCTGCAACCGTTGGCGAAGCGGTTCGTTCGTCAGTGTCCAAGCAAGTCGGTGAAGAGTTTGTAGCACAGATGACCATTGGTTTCACGGACATTGGGACAGCACTTGATGAAGCAGCTGATGGTGCACACGAACTTTCCGATGGTACATCCAGCGCTCATACTGGAGCAGGCGACCTCGTCGTGGGTCTTGAAGAACTCACCAGTGGAGCCAATACACTCTCCAATGGTGCCACCGATCTAGCATCTGGCACAGGCGAAGCAGTTTCTGGGTCGCGTGAGCTAGCCTCCGGACTAGCCACCCTCAATGCCAAAACCCAAGACCTTCCCGACACAGCTGAGGATATTGACGATAAAGCTCAGCAGATCGCCGACGGTATACAAAACATAGCTGACGATATTGCAGATGCCTCGTCGGTGGTCGATGCTCTGGCAGCTGATGCCCAAAGTGCACTAGACACCGCCCAGGCAAGTGAATCGACCGCAGAAGATATTGGTGGTTTAGTCACGACTGCTTCACAACACACTGATGATATCTCTGCTGACGGCCAGAACCTGTTAGACAACTGGAATGACTTATCTGAGGCCCAACGCCAGGCTGCTGTACAAGCAATGACGGACAACGCACAGGCAGCAAAAACCAGCCACGAGGAAGCACAGAAACAGGCCAAAACACTGCACCAGGATCTCGCCGACCTGGTTGGTGGCGACACGACAAACGACACCGCTACCGGACTGACGGGACTATCAACAGATATTACTCAGGTACAGGAGGTCTTGGATCGGGTGCGTTCCGGGGCGGACCGGGGCACCGAGGGCAGCCAGCTGATGTACGAAGCAGCCGATCGTCTTACGACTACGACCGGTACTCTAGTGGACGGCACACAAGAGCTCTCCGATGCAATCAATACTGCAGCGGCCGCATCCAGTGAACTCAGTACCGGACTTGAAACGCTAAACGACGGTGCCAACGAGCTAAGCAGTGGCACGACCGATTTAGCAGCCGGTGCCGGAGATGCAACGACAGGAGCTCATGACTTGCACGGTGGACTAGATCAGCTCGACACGGGAGCCGATGATCTAGCGACAGGACTTGATGAGGGCAAAAGCAACGTTCCGAGGTATTCCGATAAGGAAAGCGATCACCTGGCTGGCACCGCCTCAGATCCTGTCACATTGGCTCAACAACGTCTTCATGAGGTCGCTGGATATGGTTGGGGGCTAGCCCCGTATTTCATGGGGCTTGCACTGTGGGTTGGAGCCATGGGCTATTTCTTGATGCAACCGGCGATCAATGTGCGTCGTATCGTAACTACTGATTCTCGTCTACGTGCCGTGTTATCCAGCATATTCCCAGTGCTCATCATGGCGCTTGTTCAAAGTACGTTGATGGTCACCGTTGTACGTTTTGTCGTCGGTATTGATATGGTCCAAACAGCGGGAGTATATGCGCTCTGTTTCTTTGCAAGTCTGACTTTTTTCGTACTGAATCAGATGCTCATTGCTGTCTTCGATGCGCCAGGCCGCTTTCTTGCACTGGTACTGATTGTTTTGCAGCTATCAGCTGCAGGTGGTACGTATCCAATTGAAACAGCTCCACAGTTCTTACAAGACTTGCATGGTTGGCTGCCGATGACTCACGTGGTCACCGGGTTGCGCTCACTCATTGCTGGTGGAGCATTCGACACAAGTGGCGTATTGTTACCACTGGCCATGTGGCTACTGTTGGCCTTGGTAGGACTCGTTTCCGTGGTGCTGATGACCTGGTATAAAGCGCACCGACCCCGTCGGGCAAAACATTCTGCCCAGCTTGGGCAAAATGCGAACGAACCTGTCTCGGTCTAAAATGCCGTGCGAGTACCTTTGCTGCAGGGGACATGGATAGGCAGGGATTCCAAAGACGGTACAGGCTACTACGAAATGAGCCAGAGAAGATGACACCGCATGTCGATCACTGACCTACCCCGTATCAACAGCCGATGATAGGTGGTTGTTACTACTGATGAAAGTCCACGAAAATCCAAGACCTGCCGTTTATCAGCAGTCGGTGCTGTGGAATTGATTCTTAGTCTGACTACCTGGTGCACAACCACTGAACAACATGCGAATCCTCAAATGACTCCTCACCAAGGTCGTGACGCAGTAATTCAGCTCGTCGTCGACATGACCGAGCAGCAGGAAGCCAAAAATTGGGAAGCCAGTACCGGCACAGCAACAGTCCGGAGTTGCACCATGAATAATGGTGACCAAGGTGCTGCCTACCAGTTTGCTTTGATGGGCCGGTCCACAAGACAAACTTTGATACAGGTGCTGCTGGTAAGACCTACAGCATCACCGCTGTAGCGCACTGCGCACTCGGTAATGCATCAGATCTCAAGCATGAGGACATCCAACAGCGCCAAAACGGTGAACCTCTGCCCGGAAATGAGTACGTTCCGGCAGCAAGAGAACTCGCTGATCTATCGAGTTGAACGTACCGTCTGCGGATCCGCTAGTTGCACTCCGACCAAGACTGGCTCTGGAACCAGCGTGATGCCCCATTTTTTGACAACACCGTCGCGCACCAGGCTGGCAATCCTGACCATATCCTGGGTTGTGGCACTCCCCCGGTTCGTCAAAGCAAGCGTGTGCTTGGTCGACAAGGATGCTCTGCCCTCAACTGTTCCGGATTCACCGTTCAGGCCGAAGCCCTTGTGGAAACCAGCGTGATCAATCAGCCAGGCAGCTGACAGTTTGACCGTCTCGACATCATTGCCGGCCTCATGGTGAGCAAAACGTGGCGCCTCATCAGGCAGGGTGTCAGCCACCTCAATCGGCACGATGGGATTGGTGAAGAACGACCCGGTCGACCAGGTGTCGTAATCCGTGGCCTCAAGCACCATACCCTTGCTGGCGCGTAAGTCCAGCACGGTTTGACGAATGTGTTCCAGCGGAGCACGGTCCCCCAGTTCAACATTCAAGGCACGAGCCAATTGGGCATATCGCACCGGTGCTAACTCACCGGTTTTGGTCAACTGTAAATCAACGCTGAGCACAATCCAACGCGGTGATGCATTGCGAAAGTTCGTGGTCGAAGACACAATCGATCGCTTGATGATCGAGTCGCGATACCCAAACTCCAGATCATCACCGGTCAGTTCAATGATCTTGCGGGCTTTGCGATCCCAAACGCGAATGCTGTGCAGTGTTTGGGAAATGTCCGCTCCGTAGGCGCCAACGTTTTGGACCGGGGTGGCACCGGTAGAACCCGGAATGCCAGACAGGGCTTCAATGCCGGTGAGGCCTTCAGCCACCGACCAGGCAACGACGTCGTCCCACGTATGCCCGGCTGCCACCCGAATATGGACGTTGGTGTCGGTGGTTTCGACCACCTCAATGCCTTGGGTTGCGATCTGGACGACGGTGCCCGGAAAGCCTTCATCAGCGACGAGTAGGTTGGAGCCGCCGGCCACCACGAGCAGCGGCACGTCGGCGCTGTCGGCCTCAGCAATGGCGCGTGTCAGTTGGTTTTCTGTGGTGACCTTGACCCATGTGGTGGCTGGTCCCCCAACTCGGGCAGTGGTGTAATTGGCTAGTAAGTTTTGCGTCATACGGTTAGAGCTGCACTTGAGCTTGGGCACGAGTCAGGACACGGGCGTTGTTGTCGTTGGGGTTGGTGACGGTCAGATCCACGCGGACGACGTTGGTTTCTTCGTTGATTGCCCCGATTTTTGCTACGACGTCGAGTTGTGCCCCGGGGTTGGGGTTTTCAAATGGTCGGGCCGGGTTGGCGGTGTGAGTGGTTTCTTCGACGGGGACCATTGCAGAAAACCGGGTCTGGTAGTCGATGATGGCGCTGGGATCGTTGGTCCATTCGGTGACTAAGTCTATGGCCAGGCCCATTGAGAGCATGCCGTGGGCGATGACGCCGGGCAGTTCTGCGGTTTCAGCGGTGGCTTCGGACCAGTGGATCGGGTTGAAATCGCCCGATGCCCCGGCATAACGGATCAGATCCGCGCGCGTGATATCGATGGTGCGGGTGGCGACGACTTCGCCTTTGGTGAGGTTTTCGATTGCAATCATGAAACAGTCCTTATCCGCGAATCAGCAACGTTGAGGCTATGGTCGCCACCGGCGCGCGTTGGGCCGTGGTGATCTCGACGTGGGTGGTGATGAGTCGGTTGCCGGCGAGTTCTTTGACGGCGCCTACCGTTGCGGTGGCATAGAGTTCATCACCGGCGACCACGCTGCGGTGGTGGGTGAAGCGCTGATCAGCATGGACCACGCGCGAGAAATCCACATTGGCTTCGGGGTCATTGACCATCAGGGCTTCGGCACGTTGGGCAATGGACACCAGAAACGTTGGTGGTGCGACGAGGTCTTTGTGACCGGCTGCGCGGGCGGCTTCGATGTCGTGGTGCAAGGGGTGAGTATTTTTCACCGCGGTCGCGAAGTTGCGGATGTCTTCGCTTCCGACATGGTACGGGCCAACCGTGGGATATTCTCGGCCGGTAATGTCAACAGTCATGTTTAGTCCTTTCCACGCTGTTGGCGACGTTTGCGGTCAGCTTCGAGGTTTTCGCGCAGTTCTTTACGGCGTCCGGCATATCGGATCGTTTGAGCAATCACGTGGGTGATAAGCCCTGCACCCATAACCCATACGGCGGTCAGTGACAGGATGCGGGTGGAGGTGAGCCCACCGATAATGGCACACAGAAAACCGATGCCCAGGATGACCATTCCGGTGATCAACACCCGTTGGTAGGTGCGGGAACCGGTGGTAAAGGGGTTATCATCCATCCAAGACATGGTCTCTATTATCCCTGATGCGGACTAGTCCCCCTTGACGTTTACGATTTGGCGCAGTGTGTGGCGAATGGTCACCAGTTCGGTGGAGTCCGCCATGACTCGATCAATCGGCTTATACGCCTGCGGAATTTCGTCGATAAATTTATGCGTATCGCGGTATTCAATGCCAACCATTGCTTTGCGTAAGTCATCCTGGGTAAAGGCTCGGCGCGCAGCCCGGCGCGAGTATTGTCGTCCTGCACCGTGCGGTGCGGAGTCGAGTGCATCAGCATTGCCTTTGCCCTCCACAATGTAGGAGGCAGCACCCATTGATCCCGGAATTGAAGCCATATCGCCGTTGCGAGCGCGATTCGCTCCCTTGCGGGTTACCCAGACGTCTTTGCCGAAGTGTTCTTCTTTTTCGGTGAAGTTGTGATGCGAGTTGATCCGTTGGATATCGCGTACGGGTTCGCCCACCCAGCGACCTAACTGCTCGTTGACCCGATCCATCATTTCTTCACGATTCAACAGCGCAAAGTGCTGAGCCCAGTGCAAATGAGCAATGTAGTCATCAAACTCTGGGGTGCCTTCTTCAAACCAGGCAAGATCTTCGTGGGGCATGGTGTCGCCGGCTTCGTGCCGGAGGCGTTTGGCAATCGCAATGTGGTGGGTGGCGATCTTGTTACCAATGCCTCGTGATCCGGAGTGTAAAAACGTCCAAACGTTATCGTCTTCGTCCAAGCAGATTTCGATGAAGTGATTCCCGCCGCCCAGGGTGCCCAGTTGGACTCGCCAGTTTTTGTCGAAGGCATCGGGATCGAAGTCGATCTGTAGTGCCATGGTTTCTAATTCGTCGATGCGCGGCTTGGCGGTGGCCAAGATTTTGCGGTTGTATTGGCCTGCTGAAACCGGGATGGCGCGTTCAATCTGTTCTCGAAGTGTCTTGAGATCCTTGGGTAAATCGTTGAATGTGAATTGGGTTTGCACCGCGATCATGCCGCACCCGATATCCACGCCGACTGCTGCAGGCATGACAGCACCCAGTGTCGGAATGACAGAACCTACGGTTGCGCCATAGCCCAGGTGGGCATCAGGCATCAGGGCGATGTGCGGGTAGATAAAGTCCAATTCGGCCGAAGTAATGGCCTGTTTGCGGGTTTCATCTTCAAGCATCGAGGCCCAGGAGACGAGCTGATCATTGATACGTTCCATATGGCTGCAGTGTAGCCGAGATCCTGGGGCAAACCGATCGGTCACAGCGATATTGGTGATGCCGTGTGCTTTGGTCCCCATAATGCCAGCGAGGCTCTTGACAAAACGACCCGTAAGGCAAAGACATGGCGGGGTCCTCCGCAGGTTATGTGGAGGGCCCCGCCATATGGGGTCTACAATCTCAACGTGCTGGAGTGGTTACTGAAGCTCTTCAGGGATCCACCACAGACCATCATTGTTTTCGTCAAGGTAGGTCTTGAATTCGTCTGAGTGGTAGGCGTCGACGACGGCCTGCGCCCATTCGGTGTCCTGGTTTTCTTCTTTCACCACGGCTTTCAATACCAAGTGGTCCAGGATATCTTCGGTTTCTAGCGCAGTCGAGGCGTCAATGCCGGCGTTGTACACGATGGAGCCGGTCAACACGTAAAAGTCGAAGTCTGGTGCTGCCGATGGGATGGTCAGCGACTTCATTTCGGTCAGTTCCAGATTGTACGGATTGTCGGTGATGTCGTCTTGGGTGATATTGCTCGGGTCGGCGTCGTCGTCGATTTCAATCCAGCCGGCTTTTTCTAAGACCAGGTAGCAACGGGCGGCGTTGGCGGCATCATCTGGCAGTGCAACGGTTGCACCTTCGGTGACGTCGTCAAGGCTGTCATGGTTTTCGGAATACAGGCCGGCGGGGACCGTTGGGATGGAGGTGATCGCAACCAGGTCGCCTTCGTAGTTGTCGTTGAAGTCCTCCATATAAGCGGTGTGTTGTTCTACGTTGAGGTCAACATCGCCGTCATTTAGCGCGATATTAGCGTTGAGCAGTTCGGAAACTTCTTCCGCGCGGAAGGTCCAGCCGTCTTCTTCCAGGATAGGAATGATGGCATCTTCGAAGAGTTCGGTATAGGGGCCCTGGGATTTCGAGTACGAAATTTCGCCACGGTCGCCGGCTTCCTCCTCGGCGGCGGCATCGCCTTCACCTGGTGGGGTGCAGGAGGCCAGTGTCAGGGCCGCGGGTAGTGCCAGCAGGACACCGAGTTTGGTCAGGTTTTTCATTGTTGTACCTCCAAGGGGTAATGAGTGTTATTTGGGTTCGCGGAGTCTGCGCGATAGGGCGTTGCCAAAGGCTTGCATAATTTGGACGAAGACCACCAGGATGACGATCGTGAAAATCATCAGTGGCGTGTTGAATCGTTGGTGACCGTAGGTCAAAGCGAGGTCCCCGACGCCGCCTCCGCCCCCGTAGCCGGCCATTGCGGTGGCGCCTAAGAGACCGACGATGCTGGTGGTCAGGGAAAGCACGATGGACGGGTATGCCTCAGGTAGCAGGAAGTGACGGATGATTTGCCAGTTTGTTGCGCCCATGGCCTGCGCGGCTTCGATGACGCCGGGTTTGACTTCCAGCAGGCTTGATTCCACCATGCGGGCGATGAACGGGGTGATGTAGATGGTCAGCGGGACCAGGGCAGCTTGGCTACCGATACTTGTGCCCACTACAAACCGGGTAAAGGGAATCAGCGCGACTAACAGGATGATGAACGGCACACTGCGAGTGATGTTGATAATGAAGTTCAACACGGCATAGATAACGCGGTTTTCAGTTAGTCCGCCTCGGCGGGTCATGACCAGTAACAGGGCAATGGCTATGCCCAAGACAGAGCCGAAGAGCATGCTCCAGCCCAGCATGTACACTGTTTGTGCACCGGCTAAGAGCAGTTTTTCCCCACTGACGCCGAAGAAGTCTTGTTCCATGAAGTCCATTAGATGCGCACCTGTTCTTTGGTGATCCCAGCGGCATCAATGTGCTGCTCACCAAGTCCTATGGCCTCGTCGGATCCGATAAGTTGCACGTGGAATAACCCGATCACAGTGTCTTCCAATTGCTCAACGGTGGCGGCCAGAATATGTATTTCAAGCCCATTGATCCGATGCAGTTGGGCTAGTAGGACACTCTGGGAGGCTATGCCAACGGAGCGCAGCCGATAGATTCGGGCATTGCGGTTGTCATGTTTGACCAAATCCACCACAGCCTCAGGGATCTGATCGTTGATGACAGTTCGGACAAATTCTTGGGTAGTGGCTGATTGAGGATTTCCAAAAACGTCAATCACCGAGCCTTGTTCCACAACTCGGCCCGCTTCCATCACAGCGACTTTATTGCAAATCCGTTGGACGACCTGCATTTGGTGGGTGATCAGTAAAATTGTCACACCCATCGTCTGGTTGATCCGTTTCAAAAGTTGCAAGATTGCTTCGGTGGTCTTTGGGTCCAGAGCGCTCGTGGCCTCATCGCACAGGAGAATATCCGGTTCAGTGGCAAGCGCCCGGGCAATACCGACACGTTGTTTTTGACCACCAGAAAGTTGGCTCACACGCGCGTCACGTTTATCTGACAGCTCCACAATGTCCAGTACTTCTTCAACTCGACGGGCAATTTCAGCGCGAGACTTGCCTTGCAACATGAGCGGCATGGCGACATTCCGGAAGACGGTTTTGGTCTCTAACAGATTGAACTGTTGAAATACCATGCCAACATTTCGACGACTGTTGAGCAGCTGTTTTTTGGTCATCGCAGTCACGTCATCCCCGTCAACCAGGATGGTTCCGCTGTCTGGTTCTTCTAAGCGGTTGACCATGCGGATGAGCGTAGATTTTCCGGCGCCTGAGAATCCGACGATGCCAAATATATCTGATCGTTCAACCTGGACTGACACGTCAATGAGCGCGTCAACGCTGCCAAATTTTCCGGAGTAGCTTTTCGACACTGACTCAAGCGTGATCACGATGCTCCCCTTGCTAAGTGTGAGTTTCAGGGAGACTCTACTCAATGCTGCAATATGTCATATTTGCTAGGACATAATCTGCAATAGAAGGATCGTCTGAGGAGCCAAAACGCGTCAAGCAGAGTGTCGGATAGGGAATATACGCAGCTGAACCTTAAGAATCACCAGTGCGGGGAGACACGCCAGAGGGCCAACCCTGTTCATCGGCTTGGCCCTCTGGCGTGGTGGCAGTGTTTGGTTAGCACTCCGGACGTGTAACGGCCACGGCCAGTCCCCCTCTGGAGGTTTCTTTGTATTTGTCCATCATGTCAGCACCGGTTTGGCGCATGGTTTCGATGGCTTGGTCCAGGCTGACCTTGTGGGTGCCGTCTCCGTGCAGTGCCAGGCGTGCTGCGTTGATCGCTTTGACCGAGGCAATAGCATTGCGTTCGATACATGGGATCTGTACGAGCCCGCCCACCGGATCGCAGGTCATCCCGAGGTTATGTTCTAATGCGACTTCGGCGGCGTCTTCGACCTGGGTCGGGGTGCCGCCCATGACCGCAGCTAGTCCTGCTGCAGCCATGGCGCAGGCGGAGCCCACTTCACCCTGGCACCCAACTTCAGCACCCGAGATGGAGGCCTGGGTTTTGATGATAATGCCGATAGTTCCTGCGGTGAGCATGAACTCGATAATCTTGTCATCGGTCACATCATCTAAGAACCTGGTGTAGTAATGCAGCACCGCTGGGATGATCCCTGCTGCCCCGTTGGTTGGTGCGGTGACCACCCGGCCGCCGGAAGCATTTTCCTCGTTGACGGCCAGAGCATACAGGTTGACCCATTCAATACCGCGTAGGGCATCTTTGGTGTCTCCGGTGCGCTCTGATGCGCCACCTTGGGTGAGTTGCTTATACAGTTTTGGTGCTCGCCGGGCCACCTGCAGACCACCGGGCAGGGTGGTCTCGGTGCGCTCGATGCCAGACTGTACGCAGTCCTGCATGACCTGCCAGATGCGCAGCAGTTCAGAGCGGATTTCTTCGGGATCGCGCCATTCGATCTCATTTTCCCAGGTCAATTCGGCAATGGATTTGCCGCTGCGTTTGCACAGTTCCAACAGTTCATTGGCGGTGCCAAACCGGTGGCGTACCTTGCGTTCGGTAGTCAAGGGTTTGTCGAGTTCGTCCTCGGTCACGACAAACCCACCACCAATCGAATAGGTGATCTCGGAGGCCAGCTCGGCGTCGTCGGCACCATATACCGTGGTTTTCATACCGTTGGGGTGGCCCGGTAAGGATTTCGACAGATGCAAGATGACGTCGTGTGCTCGATCAAAATCAATGGTCTTGGCCCCGGCCAATTGCAGGGTGGAGGTGGATTGGACCTGGTCGATGATCCCTGCAACCTGATCGGGTTCGATCGTGGCAGGATCATGCCCGGCCAGGCCAAGAATCACCGCGGTATCGGAGTGATGCCCAATACCGGTGGCCCCCAGTGAACCAAAGAGTTCAACCTTGGCTCGCGTGGTGGCCGCTAGGGTATCGGCGTTGAGACCATTGATGAACTGGGCTGCCGCCCGCATGGGGCCAACGGTGTGGGATGATGACGGTCCCAAACCGATAGAAAACATATCCAGCACACTCAGGGCCATGGGTTATCCTTTCGAGCCGGAAAACTCCAGCATTGCATCGAGCAACCAGTTGACGACGTGATCAGCAAATGAAATACGCGGCGCCAGCCACCAGGTGTGCTCAGCCACCCGCCACAAGATCACCGGGGTCTGGGCAACTTCGGTGACATAGGCTTGATTGACTTGGAAAGCACGCGAGTGCAGATCTAGCGGACAGGACTTGCGCAGAACCAATTCGGCTGCCTCACCGGAGAGCTCGATAATCGTGCGGTTTGCCGACAGTTCCAACACCTGACCGGAGTTGTCTGCCAGGGTGCGTTCCAGGGTTTCGGCAAGCTGGGTGTCGGGCTCGTCAATGGCCAGGAATTCATCCGGGGAGAGCCACACCACTGCCGTGGTCGATGAGTCGCCGACGACGTCGCCGACTTTGGTGGGTAGACCACCAAGTGCTTCAGCCAGTGCGGTATACCCCTGGCTGCCTTCGGTTGCACGAATACCGACCTGGGTGGTGAATGGAATTTCTCGCACCGTCACGGCTTCGACGGAGGCATTGCGCATTTCTTCACTTCGAGCGGCAAGTGGTGAACGCCGCAGCTGTTGTACATTAGCCATCTCGTCGAGCTCCTTGGGCATCATAGAGAACTGTTGGTCCGATTTTCATGGTCACAACTTCGCCATCAACCAGGGCCTTGAGGCTTTCACCCACACGGTCAAAACCATTTTTGATCAGAGCCAAGCCAAATGTGCGGCCCAGGGCAGGCGAGTTATAGGAGGCGGTTACCCAGCCTTCTTGTGGGACTGGTCCGGCTGCGACATCAATTGGGGTGTCCATGGCGACCAAAGCTTCACCTTCTACTAACCGGAAGGTTGGATCATCCGGGAGCACCGAGACGAGTTGCTTTCGGTCTTCACGAACATTGTCCGCCCGGGAGAAGGAACGCTTGCCAATAAAATCTTTGTGCTTGGAAACGATCCATTCCATACCCGCATCCTGTGGGGTTACGGTGCCATCGGTTTCTTGACCGACGACGATGAACCCTTTTTCCGCGCGCAATACGTGCATGGTTTCGGTACCATACGGGGTGATGTTGAATTCTGCACCGGCTTGTGCCACGGCTTCCCACACGGCCATGGCGTAGAAGGATTCCACGGCCAGTTCCCAGGCCAGTTCGCCCGAGAACGAGATACGGCTAGCGCGTACCGGAATACCGGAGGCCAGGGTGATATCCCGAAAGGCCATGAACTTGAAGCCTTCGGCGCTGAAATCCTCGTGCGGGGCTAACTTTTGTAGCACGTTACGAGATTTCGGTCCGACAACGGCCACGGTCGCGTACTGTTCGGTCACCGAGGTGGCAAATACATCGAGTTCTGGCCATTCGGTTTGCAGCCACTCTTCAATCCAGTCCAGCACTTCTGCGGCACCCGAGGTGGTGGTATGCATGAAGTAGCGGTCTTCGGCCAGGCGCAGTGTCACCCCGTCGTCGAAGATCATGCCGTCTGGTGTACACATCACACCGTAGCGGCCCATACCGACTTTGAGTTTGACATAACCGTTGGTGTATATGCGGTTGAGGAACTCGGGCACATCTTGACCGCGCAGTTCGATCTTGCCCAGGGTTGAGCCATCGAACATGCCCACTGAGTTGCGCACGGCAGCGCATTCCCGGTAGACGGCCTCGTCCATGGTTTCGTGGCCCTGCGGGTAGTAGCGGGCGCGTTTCCACTGGCCGACGTCTTCAAATACGGCACCGGCGGCCACGTGTGCTGAGTGGATCGGGGTGGTGCGGGCAACTTCAAAGAGTTTGCCGCGACGGCGTCCTGCCAGGGCGGCGAAACCGACCGGGGTGAATGGGGGTCGGAAGGTCGTCGTCCCAATTTCAGACAAATCTTCTACACCCAGGATGTTGGCCATGACACCGATGGTTGGGACACCGGAGGTTTTCCCTTGGTCAGCGCCCGTGGCGATCGAGGTGTAGCGTTTGACGTGTTCCACCGAGTACATGCCTGCACCGGTGGAATGCAGGATGTCGGTGACCGTTTGGTCGCGCTGCAGGTCAACGAAGTGGTTGTCATAATGCTCGGGGGCTTCGCCCGCTGGGGAGGGTACCAACCATAATGGCTGGACCGGCCCGTATGGGCGCCTAATGGCGCGGGCGGCTTGTGCTTGGGTTTGGTATCCAGCAGCGGTGGCTGCTGCGGCACCGGCTGTGGCACCGGTGGTCAGGGCCGTGGCGGTGCAGTATTTGCCGCTCAGTGCACCGGCCAGGTGCATGCCGTCAACGGATTCCACGGCGATGAAGCCTTGGAGTTGGGCGTCCCAGTCAATTCGGCCGTTGCGACCCGAGTGCAGGTGGACCACCGGTGACCAACCACCCGAGACTGCCAGGGTATCGACCTCGAGGCGCTGGGCTTTCGACATATCCAGTGTGCCGCCGTTGAGTGGGGCAACGGTGACGGCGTTGAGTTCATGATCATCACCGGCGTGGGTGTCGATCACGGCCGAACCGATGAGCACGTTGACGCCTTCAGAAACGGCTTGCTGGGCGGCTGCCGAGGCGCAGGAGCGGGCATCAATAACGGCGACGATTCCCCCGGTGGCAGCCAGTTCAGACACCATCGGATAGACCGAATCATTGGTGGTGAATACGGCGATCTGCTGCCCGGCACGCACAGCATAACGGTTCAAGTAAGTGCGCACAGCCGAAGCGAGCATGATGCCGGGACGATCGTTATTGGCAAAAACCAGCGGGCGCTCGTGTGCGCCGGTGGCTAGCACAACCTGATTTGCGCGCACATGCCAGATGCGTTCCCGCGAGATACCCTCACCCGGGTTTTCGTCCAGGTGGTGGGTACGGCGCTGGACGGCGATCGCATAGTTTTCGTCGTAGATACCGCTCACGGTGGTGTCGGTGAGGATGTCGACGTCGTCGGTGGCAGACAGTTTGGTCACCGTGTCGTTGATCCACTGCGGGGCGGGGACACCGTCGATGACTTCATATGGGGCATCGAGCAGGCTACCGCCTGCCCATGGCTTTTCGTCCATGAGCATGACGCGAGCACCAGAAGCGGCGGCGTTGGCGGCGGCAGATAGGCCTGCCGGACCGGCCCCGACCACCAATACATCCGTGTGGACATGAACGTGGTCGTAGTAAGCCTGATCCTGCGCAGGGTCCAGTGTACCTAATCCTCGAAGCTGCGTTGCTTTTAATCCGTTGGTCACCGGAACAGTGGTGGAAGTCATCATGGACTCTTCGACGTCGCCGGTGTGGCGTGGCGACAGGTGGACCAGGGAGTTGGGTTCTTCAACTCCGGCGGTGAACACCCCGCGAGGGCGATTCCAGTACATCGAGTTGGCGGCCGAGCGGGACCCGGTGGCTAGCAGTGCGGAGGCGACCGTATCGCCACGCAGCGCTTGGGTTGGTCTGCCGTCAATCTCAACGTTGACGGTTGCATTATGGTCAACCAGGGCGTGCGGTGCCTGCTCCGGGCTCAGGCGGTAGGAGTGCTGTGCGGGTTGTTGATCACGCATGTGGGTGTCCTGATCTGTGGTGGTGCGTGTCACTTGGTACCTCCTGCGATGTCGGGGCGTGGGGCGCCGACCGGGTAGGTGGCTTTGAACTGATAGGAGACCGTGTCGCGCACGGCGTTGAACCATTTGCGGCAGCCGCCGGAATGGACCCAGCGTTCAGCGAAATCTCCTTTGGAGTTGTCACGGTAGAACAGGTATTCGGCCCATTGCCTATCTGACAGTGCATACGGGTCTTTCGGGTAGGCGACGTGGGCTTCACCGCCGTAGCCGAATTCGGTTTCGTTCCGTGGCCCGCAGTACGGGCAATCAATCAGCATCATGGCAATTGCCTTTCTCTAGTGGGCCACGGCTGCGGCGCCGTGTTCATCGATGAGGTGACCGGTTTCGAAGCGCTCGAGGCTAAACGGTGCGTTGATCTCGTGCGGATCGTCATGGGCGATCGTATGTGCCATCGCGTAGCCGGCCGCCGGGGTGCCCTTGAAGCCACCGGTTCCCCAACCACAGTTGACATACAGGCCGTCAACCTCAGTTTTGGAAACGATCGGCGAGGCATCCGGAGTGGTATCCACAATGCCGCCCCAGGTACGCAGCACGTGCGCGCGGGCGAAGATGGGGAACAGTTCGACGGCGGCGGCCATCTGTTCCTCAATAACATGGAAGGCACCGCGCTGGCCAAAGCCGTTATAAGTGTCGATACCGGCACCCATGACCAGTTCACCCTTATGCGCTTGAGACACATAAACGTGAATGTGGTTCGACATCACCACGGTTGGGTGGACTGGCTCAAAGAGTTCCGAAACCAGTGCCTGCAGTGGGTGCGACTGGATTGGCAGTTTGACCCCGGCCATTTCGGCCAGCTGGGAGGAGTGTCCGGCACCGCACAGGGCAACCTGCCCGGCGGAGATCTTCCCGCGGGTGGTTTCCACTCCGGTGACGCGACCGTTTTCTACTAGGACGTCGGTGACTTCCGTGTTTTGGATGAGGTCAATTCCGGCAGCATCTGCTGAGCGGGCCAGCGCCCAGGCCACGTGGTCGTGCTTGGCGATACCGGCACGCGGCTGGTAGGTTGCCCCCATAATTGGGTAGCGGATGTTATCCGAGATGTTGATGATCGGACACACTTCTTTGACCTCTTGCGGGGTCAACCATTGCGCATCCACACCGTTGAGCTGGTTGGCTTTGACGCGGCGTACCGAGTCGCGGACTTCTGAGACGTGGTGCGCCAGGTTCATCACACCGCGCTGAGAGAATAAGAAGTCGTAGTCGAGTTCTTCGGGGAGTTCTTCCCAGAGTTTTAGCGAGGTCTCATAGATGTTGGCGGATTCGTCCCAGAGGTAATTGGACCGAATAATGGTTGTATTGCGGGCCATATTGCCCCCACCCAGCCAGCCTTTATCGATCACGGCAACATTGGTGATGCCGTGGCGGGCAGCCAGATAATGGGCGGTAGCCAAACCGTGGCCACCAGCACCGATGATAAGCACATCGTAGGAGGATTTAGGTTCCGGGTTGCGCCACAAAAATTCGGGATGTTGTGGGAGAAGTTCTGCCATGGTTATGCTCCGAACGGTTCCAGGTTGGGGTATAGCGGATGAGCATCGGCCAACGCTTCAACACGTGCGGCCAGCTCTGGGAGTGCATCACGATTCCCGGTTGCCCCGGCAATCAGTGTCTGGGCGATGATGTCGGCCACTTCTGCAAAAGCCGCTGTGCTAAAGCCGCGGGTGGTCAACGCCGGGGTCCCAATGCGCAGACCCGAGGTCGTCATCGGTGGGCGTGGATCCCACGGCACGGCATTGCGGTTGACGGTGATGTCGACTTCCTGCAGGAGATCTTCACCTTGTTTGCCATCAAGTTCTGAATTGCGCAGATCCACCAGCACCAGGTGGACGTCGGTGCCACCGGTCAGCACGGAAATGCCAACCTCGGCAACGTCCTGCTGGGATAGCCGCTCGGCCAGGATCCGGGCACCTTCGAGCGTGCGACGCTGGCGTTCGGCAAATTCTTCTTCACCGGCCACTTTGAAGGCTACGGCTTTGCCCGCGATGACGTGCATCAGTGGGCCACCCTGCTGGCCTGGGAAGACCGCAGAGTTAATCTTTTTCGAGATCTCGGCGTCATTGGTCAGGATGATGCCGCCACGTGGCCCAGCCAGGGTCTTATGGGTCGTCGAAGAGGTGACGTGAGCATGTGGCACCGGCGATGGGTGCAGTCCTGCTGCTACCAGACCAGCGAAGTGTGCCATATCGACGAATAGGTAGGCGCCGACCTCATCAGCGATTTCACGGAAACGAGCAAAGTCGAGCTGGCGAGGGTAGGCTGACCATCCGGCAACGATCATCTTGGGCTGGTGTTTGCGAGCCAGCCGAGCCACTTCATCCATATCAACTTCGTAGGTGTTTTCATCAACCGAATACGGCACGATATTGTAGAGCCGACCCGAGAAGTTCAACTTCATACCGTGGGTCAGATGACCACCGTGGGCGAGGTTTAGGCCCATCACAGTGTCGCCGGGGCGAATCAATGCGTGCATGACCGCAGCATTCGCCTGGGCCCCCGAGTGCGGTTGGACATTGGCGAACTGAGCACCAAACAGCTTTTTGACGCGTTCGATCGCAAGACGTTCTACCGAGTCGGCGTGCTCACATCCTCCGTAATACCGGCGCCCTGGGTATCCTTCTGCGTATTTGTTAGTCAGTACTGAACCCTGGGCTTGCATGACTGCCAGCGGGGTGTGGTTTTCAGATGCAATCATTTCTAGACCGCGTTGCTGACGGTCTAGTTCCTGGTTAATAAACCCCGCGATTTCCGGATCGAGGTCCGCCAGATTTTGAGTCAGCGATGGAGCAACCTGAGAGGTGACACTAGTCATGCATTTTCCTTCGAAAAATTCTGAACGACATTTGATATATCAGTTACCGATCACAGACTATGATGTTCATCACATGCCTGTCAAGGGCTTGGGTCAAAGTTTTTGAAACGCTGCGGAATGCACCCAAGTAGTGCACAATTAGGAGCAATGAAAGGACACTGATGACCACATTGGACACCGTCAATACGAACAGCGAGTCGCTGGCGGCTCGCGCCTACCGAATATTGCTAGACCGCTTAATCATGCTGGATATACAACCCGGCGAACCCATCATGGAAAAACAGTTAGCCGAGGAAATGGGGGTGGGACGCACTCCCCTGCGCGAAGCGCTCAAGCGCCTTGAGGCTGATCACCTGGTGGTCACCTACCCTCGGCGCGGCACGTTTGCCAGCCAAGTCGATGTCACCGAACTGGCCCATGTATCAGAAATCCGTCAAGCCCTTGAGCCACTGGCGGCCCGTCGCGCCGCAGAGGTCAAGGGCGGCGAGATGCGAGCGCAACTCCTTGAAGTCTTAGATGAACTCAAAAGCCTGGACCCCAATCAATCACAGCGCGACCTGCTGTCCTACGATCTTTCGGTGCACCGGCTGATCTACAGCGTGACACACAACGAACACCTATCGGAAACCCTGATTCGCTTAGACAATATTGCCACTCGCATCTGGGCAGCGCTATCTGACCGCCTACCCGCACTGCATGACCACATCGTGGAGCACACCACACTACTCGAACAAATCATCGCCGGTGACGCCGAAGCCGCCGAGCAGACAGCATCACAGCACGTGAAAAACTTTTACACCATGGTGCGCGAGGCGCTCTAGCAAAGCCGCCCGATCCCCGCCCCGGCCCCATCATGTGAGGCCGGGTTTTTCATGCCCAAAACCATGGACCCACCCGGATCCACCACCCCCTTGACAGTGATACAGCTCACACCGTACGGTAGTGCAACAACGTTGCAATACGTGCAACTCTGAGTGTATGGCGGTGAAATATGTCTGATTCAGGCCCACTGGCTTCTGAACAAGATCTTGGACCTACCCTTTCAGGACAACAACGCGCGTATCCCTATGGGATCGGAAAACACGAACGCCGCAAAGTCGTTGTGGCAAGTTTTATTGGAAATTTTGTCGAGTGGTTTGATTACGGTGCCTACAGCTACCTCGCCGTGGTGATTGCCGTCGTCTTCTTCCCTTCCGACGACCTCACACAAGGACTCATTTGGACCTTTGCACTGTTCGCCGTGTCATTTCTTGTCCGCCCGATCGGTGGATTCATTTGGGGGCATATCGGCGACCGGGTCGGACGTCGTAATGCCCTAGCCTGGTCGATTCTGATTATGACCGCCTCCACGGTATGTATCGGCTTGCTGCCCGGTGCACTCCAGATCGGCGTGTGGGCACCAGCACTGCTGTTATTATTCCGTGTCCTGCAGGGCTTCAGCGCCTCGGGTGAATACGCGGGAGCCTCAGCCTATCTGGTGGAATACGCACCCGAAGGAAAACGGGGGATCTATGCTGCTGTGGTTCCTGGATCAACGGCAGCCGGTCTGTTATTCGGTTCGCTTATGGCCACACTACTGACCGCTACGCTCAGTGACGCGCAAATGGAATCCTGGGGTTGGCGGCTACCGTTTCTTTTGGCCGCACCGTTAGGTTTGATCGGCGTGTATATTCGTCGCAAACTTGAAGATTCACCGGTGTTTCGTGAGATGTCCAAAGAAGACGACGTCATTAAGGCCCCGGTGTGGGCGCTGTTTCGTGATCACTGGCGCACCCTGATTCGTGCTACCGCAGCCGTACTGCTCAACGCTGTTGGTTTCTACGTCATCCTGACATACATGCCAACATATCTATCCCAGACCGTGGGCATTGATCCAACGATTGCCAACATCACGACCACCGTGTCGCTGGTGACCTACATTGGATTTATCTTTCTGACTGGTCACCTATCGGATCGATTCGGTCGACGAACGATTTTGATGAGCGCCTCGATATTTTTCATCCTGCTGACGGTGCCAGCATTTATGCTCTTAGGCACCGAAAGCATCATCGCCATCTTGTTTGTCCAGATCCTGCTTGGAGCCATGCTGACACTCAACGATGGCAGTCTGGCAAGCTTCCTGGCCGAAAACTTCCCCACCAGAGTCCGGTATTCAGGATTTGCTGTGTCATTCAACGTGGGCAATGCGATCTTTGGCGGGACGGCACCGGCCATTGCAACACTGCTGATAGCAACCACCGGCAACGCCATCGCTCCGGGCTGGTACCTGATGATCGCAGCCGTCATTGCGCTTATCGCTGTCTGGCTGTCGCCTGAGACGAGCCACAAGCCGCTCAAGGACTAGCGACGTTTGCAACCTCGAGTACGCTTGCGGCAGCCTAACTAGTTGCCCGAGCGTACTCGGAACGAAAGATCGCTTGCCACAATTGCGGCAGCGTAAATTCGGGCATACGACCAAACGATTTGCGATAGTGCTCAGCGTGCAGAAGCCCGGTAACTTCAGCCAGCAAGACATCGCGCGCGGCCACATCAACCTTAGAATCGCCAAGACTCCGGGCGACGAAATCATCCAGCCAGGCGTTTCGCAGTTGTGCTCCTAGCGGGGTGTTAATATTGAGCATGATCAGGAAGTAGTCCCAAGCCAGCTCCGGTACACCTTCGGTGGAGACCAGCGCTTCGCGTTGCGTGGTGGACTGCGGGTCGACATCTGCAGCGGCATGCACTCCGGCGTCCATCAACGCTGCAGCAGCATTCATCAGCTGGTCCTTGTGGTGCTGTTCAGCCACAAAATCGTCCAGCGCAAACGGTCCCATGGTGGCTAAGAGTCGCATCATATCTGCTGGACCGCGAAAAGCTTTATACGCTCGCAGACGCGGCAACACACCCGCACCATAGGCGCCGTCCACAACCGCTGACGCGCTGAGGATCGTGTCCATGAGCGCTATTTCGACGGAGTTTGCCCAATGTCCAGTGGCATCCTTAAACGGTCGTGCGCCAATACAGGTTGCGGCCTCGGCCAGGGCTTTCACATCGCTGGCAGCCATTGAGCTCATGGTTTTCACCTTTACGCTGGGCGGTTCGGGTCAACGGCTCATTTTACCGCCATCTCATATCGAGTCAGTGGGTGTGTATCTTACGGTCACAATAAGGTGCTGAAAAACAGATGCCGTATGATCCTTACAACGTTTGGCCAGCAAAGGAGCACTATGAGTTCCCCTCGCAACTCAGTCGTCCATAACGTCGTTGACGTACTGCGATGCTTTTCCTCGGAAAAGCCGTTGGTTGGCGTCACCGAGATCGCCGAACAGGTGGGGTTACATAAATCATCAGTCTCCCGACTGTTAGCAACCCTGGAATCTGAAGGGTGGGTCGAGCAGGACCCTACCACTCGTCGATACCAGCTGGGACTTGGACTGATCGCTATTGCTGGACCGTTGCTGGCCAATCTTAATGTGCGGCAAGTGGCATACCCTTATCTGCAGGAGTTGACCGATGCAACAAGAGAAACCGCAGTCTTAGCAGTATGGGAAGGGTCTGTTGTAGTCACCGTCGAACAAATCGTTTCCGATCGCACGGTCAAACACACTTCTCCTCTTGGAGCGCGTTACGCGTCAACCGGTTCTGCCTCGGTGCAGATCTTCTTGGCGGAAATGGCCAAGGAAGCTGTGACCGCGTTATTGGATCAAGAAACCATCAAGCTGCAGCAAGGATGGACTCCAACGCAATTACAAAAGCGTCTCGAGGCGGTCCGTAGACAGGGGTATGCCACCAACTTGCAAGAGACCTTTGATGATGAAGTTGGAATTGCCGCGCCAGTGTATGACCATCGGCGTAAAGTCGTAGCCGCGATCCTGATTGCCGCCCCGTCCTATCGGATTGATGACCAGACCGCCCAAGCGTTGATTGACCAGTGTGTGGCCACGGCGGCAAAGATTTCCACACGCATGGGAAATCCAGACTCGCAGTAACCACGAGTCTGGATTGTTGGTTTATTTATTCGTTAGTCGCGGGCGGTTGGCACCACGAGCACGGGTGTCACTGCGCGATTCAGTACAGCCTGGCTAACCGATCCCAACAGCAAGCCGGCAAAGCCACCACGACCGCGTGTTCCAACCACCACGACATCTGCGCTACGTGTCGCATCCGATAGCGCATCAGCAGGCGAGGCATCAAAGAATCGCCAATGCACTTGGGCAGAAGTTTTTTCTGCCACTTGTTCGGCCACTTTGGCAAGCCGATTGGCGACGTCTCGACGAAGATCGGGAACTTCTGCTTGATAAACCGGTGATGCTGGCATCCACATACTGCCGCTGAACGGCTGTGATGTCACGAGGGTCAAGGACTTACCCAGCAATTCGGCATGTTTTGCTGCATGCAAGGATAGTTCCACCGGGTAAGCATCAAGGTCGACGCCGACCACGACGGTTCCTTCAAAATCTGTGGGATCGCCATATTCTTCAGATGACAATACACCGAATTCTGATAGCTCTGGACTACCTGATAATCGTGCAAACTGGGTTTCGAGATGTTCACCCGTGTGGCGTTTTTCTGGGACCACCATCGTTGGGCATTTGGCATGCGAAGCAACTGAGGCCGAAACACTACCGAGAAAACGGCCGGCAAAACGACTGCGACCCCGCTTGCCAACCACCACAAGTGCAGCTTCTTCGGAAGCTTGAATGAGTGCACCGGCAGCATCACCTTCTACGGTGGCGGCGCTGACCCCAAGGTCAGTCTCATTGACGGTAGCTACCAAGTCATTAATAACTGCCTGGGCATTTTCTTGTGCCAGGCCCTGGGTATTTTCGGGAAGATATTCGTACCCCGGTTCGGTATATGCGGCTATGACTCGCAGTCCATAATTAAATTTCTGGGCGAGATCAACTGCAACATCGAATGCTCTTTCGCTGTTTTCTGACCCGTCCACACCAACGACAACCGTGCCCGATTTAGGATGCTCTGCAATGTGTCTCATGTCATCACTTTAGCAAGCTCCTATCAAACATAACAGGTATCTGAGTAGTACGAAGAGCCCATAACTTGGTTCTTCTGCCAACGAAGGTCCGCACTCGGGTCGGTGCTGGAAGCAAGTTTCGTCTAAGCTTGTCGTTCGTGAATGCTGTAGTTATTTCCGTGGCCGTCATGCTTTTGCTAGCACTGCTGAGGGTTCATGTAGTTATCGCTTTATTTATCGGTGCCCTCGTTGGCGGCCTCATGGCCGGCATGGGATTAGAAGGCACCATGCTCGCGTTTGAGTCTGGGCTAGGTGACGGCGCGAAAATTGCGCTCTCTTACGCTCTACTCGGTGCATTCGCGATGGCTGTGGCCGCTTCAGGTCTTCCCAAAGCACTAGCCGATGCATTGATACGTAAGCTTAATACTGGTTCTGAAGAGGCCTCGCAAAAGGTTGTCACGATCACTACCTACCTGGTCATCGGTGGCATTCTGGCGATGTCGATCATGTCTCAGAACCTTATCCCGGTCCACATAGCCTTCATTCCGTTATTAATCCCACCGTTGTTGACGGTATTCAACCGCCTCAAGATTGACCGCCGTGTGATCGCTTGTGTGCTGACTTTCGGGCTAGTCACCACCTATATGCTCTTACCGGTGGGCTTCGGTAAAATTTTCTTGGAAGATATCCTGCTGAGCAATATTGAACGTGCCGGCCTGGATACTTCGGGCATCAACATTGTGCAAGTCATGGCCATCCCCGCACTCGGTATGGTCGTCGGATTGCTCATCGCAGTCTTCATCAGCTACCGCAAGCCACGCGAATACGAAGAACGCCCCCTGGCCGGTGGCACAATTGTTCAACCAACACCGACCCGCTACAGCCTGATCATGTCCATCATTGCAATCGTAGCGACCTTCGCTATCCAGCTGATTGTGCAGTTCACCGGATCCGAAGCCGACGGTCTCCTGCTCGGATCGCTGGTTGGATTGGGTATCTTCCTGCTCTCCGGAGTGGTCGAATGGAATAAGGCCGACGACGTGTTCACCTCCGGGATGCGCATGATGGCACTGATCGGATTTGTCATGATCTCCGCCCAGGGCTTTGCAGCAGTGATCAATGAGTCAAACCAGGTGGAACCACTGGTCGCCGTCGTCCAGGAGTTCTTCGGCGATAATAAGGCCCTGGCTGCACTGGCGATGCTCGTCGTCGGGCTGATTGTGACGATGGGGATTGGTTCGTCGTTCTCGACGCTGCCAATTATCGCAGCGATCTATGTGCCACTGTGCCTCTCCTTAGACTTCTCAATGGCGGCAACGGTGGCGCTGATTGGCGCTGCAGGTGCGCTGGGCGATGCCGGCTCCCCCGCCTCTGATTCCACGCTGGGTCCAACTGCGGGTCTGGCAGCCGACGGCCAGCACGATCACATGCGCGACACCGTCATCCCAACATTTCTTCACTACAACATTCCACTTACCGCTTCCGGGTGGGTCGCAGCGATGGTCCTGTAGCCGTTCGACAGCATTAGTCTTCGGCACCGGGTTTTCGGATGCGTTTATCGATGCGGCCGATGGACACGGGTTATTATTCGACGGTGCGCGCAAAAAAGACCCTGCCTTCGTGCACGCCAATAGCCCACCAAGCACTGTGCATGAAGCCAACACCGCGAATCCCACCATGATCGTATCGACAACGACTTTCACAGTGCCGTATGGGATATGCGAGGGCCCGAGCGCATTGGCGACCTGGATTTGGATGAGCCGAAACAATCTGAACTTGCGGGGCAATCCGACAGCTTCCAAGGCCTGCACCTCGAGTCATTGTAGTAGCGCGGCCTTGTGGTGCAGCCCGTTTGGGTCTGAGTTGGTCCTCAGGATGATTTCGCACCGCCCCAGCGTTTGTGGATCGCGCTGATACCTCGGATCACGATGCCAACGGTTATTGCAGCAAAGACCGTTCCTTCTCGCACGCCATTCAGCTGCCCCATTAACAGCAAAGACGTCACCACGGAAACCACTACCAATGTGGTGTCAAAAGTGGTTTTGATCGTCCCATAGGGGATGTTCTGCAGTTTGGTGTAGATCGTGAATACTAAGCCGTTACCTGGCAAATACGAGATACGCGGCTGCATCTCAAAATACACGCCGAATGCCACGAGAATGACACTGACCGCAGTCCAGACCCATTGCTCGATATAGTTGCCCGGCACGAGCCACTGGGTCAGATACATGCTCAGGTCGATAAACAGACCGAAGACTATGCTTACGGGCAGTTGAATGAGTTGGAAGACTGGAAATTTCCGGCGCAAGATGAGCATCTGCAGTGCGATGAACACGATGTTGAGCAAGATCATATACACGCCGACGCTCAACGACGTCCCAAACGATAAAACGGTTGGAAATGAGGCGATTGGGGAGGTGCCCAGATCGGCTCGAATAGAGACAGCCACGCCCATGGCCATCAAAAAGATCCCTAACAGGAACACCGAGACGCGTAACAGCTGGCGTATCATGCACGACCACAGCTCGACACTACAGACCTCCAGGTTCTTTTTCTTGATCAGCCAGGCATGCAACTAGCCCTCTAGAAGTGTAGCCTTCGCCAGGGCCCCCTGGCTGACATCGTGTAATACTGCTGAGTTATACGGGACACAGATACGAATCAGCGTGGGCCTTGTCTTGAAGTCGCTTTTAAGCGGTGCTTAGTATGGGGGTCGAACAGTAACAACACAGAACACGGCCCCAATAGTTGAAGTGGAGAATCGCTTAATGACTCGTCCGACCAAACCTCAACGGACCGACCACAGTACGGTCCCGCACGTCTTTACGCAGTACAACGGTGAGCAGCAGGACCTGACGTACTCACCTGCTGAGTTCGAACGCCGTCTCACCAACGCGCGAAAAGTCATGGCTGCCGATGAGGTCGATGCGCTGGTACTCACCAGTATGCACAACATCAAATATTTCTCGGACTTTGTACCCTCACCGTTCGGCCGAATCTTCGCGATTGTCATTACGCCAGAAGATTCCATTACTATTACGCCCTGGGTTGACGGTGGCATGCCTTGGCGTACAACCTACGGTGAGAATATCGTCTACTCCGATTGGGATGCCCAGAACATTTTCCGCGCGATCCAGCACACACTGGATGAACGCAATATCAAACCCCGTCGGCTAGGAATCGAACATGATGGTCTCACCGTGGAGCAATACCGTCGATTCCAAGACTGGTTTGAAGGGATTGACCTCTTCAACGTCGCCACGGATCTGATGAACCAGCGCGTTGTGAAATCGGACGAAGAGATCTATTTGATCAGTGAGGGGGCTCGGATCGCTGATATCGGTGGTCGTGCGATCAAGAATGCCATCACAGAAGGCATCACCGAATACGAGCTCGCCCTGATTGGTACCGAGGCGATGGTTCCAGAGATCGCCAAGTCCTATCCGTCTCGAGAATTGCGCGAGACCTGGTGTCTCGTCCAGGCCGGCATCAACACCGACGGCGCCCACAACTGGCCGACAACCCGCAGACTCCAAAAAGGTGACCTCCTTTCCATCAACTGCTTCCCCATGATGTCAGGTCACTACACCGCCATGGAACGCACCATGTTCCTAGGTCAACCTGACAAGCGCAGCCTCGAATTATGGAAAATTAACGTGGAAGCCTTCGAACTGGGCAAGGAACTGATCAAGCCAGGCGCCATTGCTCAGGACGTAGCTGCTGAGCTCAACCGGTTCTTCGAAAAACACGACCTGTTGAAATACGCCCCAATCGGCTACGGTCACTCCTTTGGTGTTATGAGCCCGTACTACGGTCGCGAAGCCGCCATGGAGTTCCGTGAAGACATTGCAACCGAGCTAAAACCAAATATGGTTGTCTCCATGGAACCGATGCTGACCATCCCGGACAACATGCCCGGAGCCGGTGCGTACCGCGAACACGATATCTTGGTGCTCACCGAAGATGGTCACCGCAACCTGACCGAGTTTGAAGTCGGCCCGGAACACAACATTATCGACTAACAAACACACCGGCGTGATGTGTTGATTGGGTGGGGCAGCGTAAGCTCCCCACCCAATCAACGTTTAACAAGATGTCTACCCGTGGCCCGCACCGCTGCCGCAGCAGCGTCGATCGCATAGGCAAGATAACGATGTACCTGCGGTCCAGTCAATGTGATGATAGCTGTATGACGGTGTGACCGTTGACGGCTACCACGTCAGCACTTTGCAGGAGGCATGTCATTTCACGAATTAGCATGGCCGTCAGCGTCATTCTGATGATCCTGGACGGACTGGCCTCCGCACAGAGAGCATGTACCAGCTGGCGTGCTTGGTTCCCGCTGTGATCGGAATGTCATTCATAGTCTGTGGTCTGATCGATTTGGGTTAAGGCCCAGAATGTGTGTATGGGATTGTAGTCTTCACCTGGTAACTATTGGCGACTAGGGGTTAGCACTTGCTGATAAAGCATGTGTGGTGAAAAAACTTGATAATTCCCCACGGTGTGGGATATGTGCAACCAAGCTGGTCAAGAACGGGAAAACCAGTGCCGGCAAGACTCGATGGCGATGCAAACACTGCGGAGCGTCAACCACTCAGCGCCGTCCTGATAGTGTGGCTAAAGCCCAATTCACTGGGTGGTTGGACTGGCTGCTATCAAAGAAAAGCCA
>NZ_DYXC01000085.1 GCF_020742345.1 Enteractinococcus helveticum
GAACCCGGGCACGGAATGGGGGTGAGTTTTCGCCGATCCCTGCGGTGAAACTAATGGACTGCGCGCCCTCGACAGCAACATGGTAGCTACCGATATATTTGGCCAAGCGATAGGTGACCACATCGAGTGCCACTTGGGCGTCGCGGTGTCCAGCATCGGCGGCCTCTAAAACCTGGCGCATATCGGAGTGCCCGGTCAAGCCCAACAGCCCGGATTCGTAGTTCAGCACGCGGTCAACATCCTTGGCGGTAAAACCATGTGAGGCCGCCAGGTGCGAGATGATCGAGGGGTCAATATCGCCCGAGCGGGTGCCCATGACCAGCCCGGCCAGGGGAGTATAGCCCATGGAAGTGTCCACGGATTGACCGTTTTTGATTGCCGTGGCCGAAGCACCATTGCCCAGGTGCAGGACGATGCCGCTAAAATCCTTGCGGTCGACACCTAGCAGTGCAGCCGTTTTGCCGGTGACCAGGTCGTGGCTGGTGCCGTGGAAACCGTAACGGCGGATGCCATAGTCGGTATACCAGGAGTTTGGGATGGCATAAAGCCAGGCCTGAGGTGGCATGGTCTGATGGAATGAGGTATCAAAGATCACGACCTGGGGCATATCGGGCCATTTGTCGCTCAGCGCGCGCAACCCTTCAGCAGCCGGCGGGTTGTGCAGCGGGGCCAGTGGGGCCAGTCGGTCGATAGCGCGAATGACTTCAGCATCCACCAGCGCCGGTGCTTTGAAACGTTCCCCACCGTGGACCACGCGGTGTCCGGTGGCATCAATGGTGCGGCCGTTGAGCACCTCATCGAGTTTCTTGGCGACGACGTCTAACGCCTGGGTGTGGTTGGCGATTTCTGCGCCGGGTACGCCGATGCGTTCAATCAGGCCGGAAGCCTGAATGGGATTATCAGCGTCGGTGCCGTCGTCATTGAGTTCCCGCAGCTGATATTTCAGTGAGGAAGAACCCGAATTGATCACCAGAATGAGCATGATGATGTCCTTTGTGTGTGGGTTAGTTTGCTTGAGCCTGGATGGCGGTGATGGCTACGGTGTTGACGATGTCATCGACCGTGGTGCCACGGGAAAGATCGTTGACGGGCTTATTCAGACCCTGCAAAACCGGGCCCACGGCGACCGCGCCGGCTGATTGTTGCACGGCCTTATACGTGTTGTTGCCGGTGTTGAGGTCCGGAAAGATGAACACGCTGGCGTTACCGGCGACTTCTGAGTCGGGCATTTTGGAGGCCGCCACCGAGGCTGAAACCGCGGCGTCATACTGCAGCGGCCCGTCGACTTTGAGCTGCGGGTTGGCTGTTTTGACCAGTTGGGTGGCTTGGCGGACTTTGTCCACGGCTTCGCCCGAGCCGGAGTCGCCGGTGGAGTATGACAGCATGGCCACGCGCGGTTCGACGCCGAATTGGGTTGCGGTGGCGGCAGAGGCGGCGGCGATATCGGCCAGTTGTTCGGCGTCCGGGTCGGTATTGACCGCACAGTCACCGTAGACCAGGGCGCGGTCAGGTAGCAGCATGAAAAACACCGAGGAGACGATCTTGGTGCCGGGCTTGGTTTTGACAAACTCCAGGGCTGGGCGGATGGTGTGTGCAGTGGTGTTGACCGCACCGGAGACCATGCCGTCCACGTCGCCCTGTTGGACCATCATGGTGCCGAAGTAGGCGGCGTCCAGCATCATTTCACGCGCAAAATCGATTTTGACGCCGCGGTGTGCCCGCGCCTGCGCATAGGCCTGCGCGTAGGGCTCACGATTCGGGGATTCGGTCGGGTTGATCAGCTCAATGCCGGTCAGATCCACCCCGAGTTTGGCTGCAGTTTGCTGGATCGCATCAACATCGCCCAGAATCGTCAGGTCACACACCCCGCGACGGCGCAAAATTTCTGCGGCACGTAGGATTCGCGGGTCCTGGCCTTCGGGCAGCACAATGCGTTTGCGATCCGCCGAGGCCCGAGCGGTCAGTTGGTGTAAGAAGCGCACCGGGGTCATGGCGGTGGGGCGTGCCAGCTCGATGCGGGACAGCAGTTCGTCTTCATCAACGTGATTATTCCAGGCACCCAGGACCGCGGCGGTCTTGCGGGGCTGGGCGGCCGAAAGGCTGGCTGGTACTGCGGCCACGGTGCGGGCCATGGTGAAGGTATCAGAAAATGATACGAACACCGGGAATGGCGCATCGGAGTAAAGCCGCTGGATCATCGGGTTGGGTTCGATCCCGTTGGTTAGGATCATGCCCGCGGGTACCGGGAAGTCGGCGGTCCGGGCGGCGGCCAGGGTTGCCAGAATCGCATCGGAACGATCCCCGGAAACGATCACCAGTGCGCCGTCGTTGAGGACCTGCAGGAAGTTACCGCCCTCCATCGAGACCGCTTTGACCTCGGACACGTCACGGTCAAGCTGCTCAGATCCGGCCACCCAGTCCAGGCTCAGGGCTGAGGCGACTTCGCCAACGGTTGGGTAGCGCAGTTCTGCTAGCTCCGGGATAATGTAGACCTTGCGCTGATTGGTCCCCGGTTTGATGGTCTTAGCCATGTCCTCGAGCAGTGCTGGTTCAGCACGGTTGACCACAATGGATAGCAGTTCCGAGCCCGCATCGCGCAGATTCGAGCGGGTCAGTTCGACTGCCTCGGATGCTTCCTGGGCGGTTAGTCCTTGAGCGGAGACGACGGCGAGGACCGGCGCGTTGAAGTGTAGGGCAAGATCGGTGTCGATTTCGCGTTCGAATCCGGTGTCCCCGTTGACCAGGTCGGTGCCTTCAATCACCACCGCGTTGACGTTGGCTGCCATAGCCTCATAGGCGACTACAAGTTCGGCATAGAGTTCGTCTTGTTTACCCGAGGTGATCATGGCACGGGCGTAAGCATCGGTGACCCCACCGGTGGCAGAGTGCTCATCCAGCTCAAAGGTTTCGCGCATCAGTTGTACCATCGGATCGGTATCTACGTCGTGACCGGGAACGATCGGACGGAAATACCCCACCCGGCCGGTGTGCCGGTTGAGTGCGTCGGCCAGTCCCATAGAGACCAGGGTTTTGCCGGCGCGCATCGTCGTCGTAGTGATATAAATACCTTGAGCCATGCTCACGTCCTTTTTGAGATCAACGGATGGATGCACCCTCACCAACTATAGTCATGAGGCGTGGGTCATGTTGGCGATGGGAAGTTATGGTCTGCGCTTGGCAACATGGCGCAGCTATTTCCACTTCTGTGGGGCCCTACCATCGGCTTTACCTGTCGGCCGGAGGCTTCACAGCTGCCGGTGCAGCTACGATGGAACTATGATTCTTGCATTTTCTATTTCTGTATCAGGTGTCGGTGAACTTGGCGAAAACGCGGCCGCTAACAGCCCCGAAGACGCCGCAACCGGCTCGGTTGCCCGCGCGGTGGCAGCGGCCTATGACGTCGTACGCAACTCGGGTTTGGCCCACCGGTTGTCGTCAATGTTTACCGAAATTGAAGGTGACTGGGACGAAGTTATGGGCGTACTGAAGCAATGTGTGGAAGCCGTGGAACCTTTTGGTGCGCGGATTTCGATCACGATGAAGGCTGATATTCGCCCCGCGAAATCCGACGGACAGCTAGACGCCAAAATTGATCGAGTCAATTCGCTGCTGGACGGCGAAGCCCAGTGATCTGGCCATTCAACCGCAAAACCACCACCGAAACCGGTGCCGAGTTTTATATTCGTGACGCCGCGGTAGCCGACGCCCGAGCGCTGGTGGATTTCAAACACCGCGCCTGGCGCGCCATCTACGGTCAGCTCAAAGACGAGGCGTTCTTTACCCAGGCGGAAGCCACAACCGATGAGCAGGTGAAGTTCTGGCAATCTCGCATTACCAAGGGAGATACGGTCTGGATTGCTGAGGACTTACGCGACCGGATGATCGGGACCATTCACGCCACAACCAAACATAGTGAGCACACCGCCGAATTCGTTGAGCTTTACAGCCTTGGTGAGGTCCAGGAAATCCGGTACTTGTACTTGGCAGACAACGCCAACGCCACCATTGGTCAAGCGCTGATTCATCAAGCGGTGGGGGAGAAACCAGCCATCGCCTGGGTGTCAGGGAATGCACCGGTGGTGGTGCACAGCCTGCACGAAGCCGGATTTGAGGAACTTGGCCAACCGGTGGACCCGGCGGCAGAACCGTGGCGCGGCGTGGTGCGACAGGCTATGGTTCGACCATGAGCAAGCAGCGGCGCAACCAGAAACACTCGGCGGTCAATATTGAACCCGGCATCTATGAAATTGACTCGGGCACCGCAGAGATTAAACCCGACCCATTCACCCCGGGTGCCTGGCTGCTGCTGCTCAACGGGGTGCAATCCTCCCAGATCATCCCGGATGAACCGCAGCGCCTGGGCTTTGAATACATGCGCTGGATCGCCATTGCGCTGGGCTTCCGCTACCCACAAGACGCCAACCTGCGGTTCTTACACCTGGGTGGTGCCGCAGCGACCCTGGCCCGCTGGGGCGCCGACCGCTACCCACACTCGCGCCACACCACCGTGGAACTGGACGCCAAACTCACCGAACTGGCCCGTAATAACTTCGGGCTGCCGCGCGCCCCAATTATCAAAATGCGGGTGGCCGAAGCGGGCCAAGTCTTAGCCGAGACCCGTCCGGACAGTTGGGATGTCATCATCCGGGATGTTTTTATCGGCACCACCCGCGGCGACCACATCACGCCCGGGCACCTGACCGGACTGGAGGCCGCCGAACAAGCCGCCAGCGCCGTCGGGCCTAAAGGCGCCTACCTCTTGAATTACGGCGGGTCACCCAATCTGCAGCCGGCCCGACAGGAGGCCGCCGCCCTGGCACAGGCCTTCAAATACGTCACACTGATTTCAGACGCCACAATGTTTAAAGGACGACGCCGCGGCAATATCGTCATGGTCGGCACGCAAACCCCACTGGCCAATCCGGATCTTGGCGGCATGGACGCTTTTAGCGCGGCACTGCGCGCCGAACCGCTCCCGGCCCAAGCAAAATGTGGGGTCGCAACCACAAACTTTATCGCCGGCACCCCGCCGTCGCTTACCCCGCTGCTGTTACGACAGGAATACCCGTAGAACGGCTTATCAGCCTGGACTTCGGCGCTAGAATGGAAATAGGAACTTCGCATCCGCTCCTCGGACGCGAAATGACCGTACGGAGGGAAACTGCCATGACCGAACAATTCCATGACCCAGCCAAAAAAGTGAACCCAGATAACGGTTTACCTGCAAACCCAACCAAGAAAAAACACGGCGTCGTCGTCGGTGTAGATGGTTCCAAGCGGTCACTGGCAGCAGCCATCTGGGCGCTGCGCGAAGCCAAACGCACCGGTGCCCCGCTCACCATGGTCTCGGCCTACACCCTGCCAATCTTCCCATCGGTTGCCGTAGATGCTGCAACCGGTGGCCATGAAGACTCCGCCCTGGCCCAGTCGTGCCGCCAGATTCTGGAAGCCACGAAAGCCGAACTCGGTGACACCGAAGGCGTCGAGGTGCGCAGCAATGTGGAACTCGGCGATCCGGCCACGGTGCTGGTCGATTATTCTCACGACGCCGACATGCTCGTCGCCGGTCCGCGAGGTCGCGGCGGCTTCCTGGGCTTGCTGGTCGGCTCGGTGTCTCGTGGCCTGCCAGCACAGGCCAAGTGCCCTGTTGTGCTGGTGCCCCGCGGTGCAGAAGCATCTCGTGCCGAAACCGATGCCCCGGTCGTCGTCGCCTCGGACGGTTCCGAACAGGGTCGGGTAGCCATGCTGCGCGCCGCAGAAGAAGCCATCCGGCGCAGCCCAACCTGCCGACTGCGCGTCATCACCGCGATGGCACCGGTCTCCTCAGCCGTTGAATGGCTACCGTCCACCGTGGACGAACGCGCAATGTTCGATGAACTGCGCGAAAAGCTTGAGGCCGGTGTCGCCTGGCTGCAATCCCACTTCCCAGATCTCAACGTCGACTCCGAAGTCATTGACGGTGTCCCCGTAGATGCGGTGGTAGCTGAATCCGAATCCGCCCGCCTGACCGTGGTTGGCACCCGCGGCCTGGGTGGATTCACCGGCGCACTGCTTGGTTCGACCTCCCAAGGTATTGCCGCTCACGCACGCGGCCCGGTCATGATCGTCCCGTACCACGACGATCCACGCCTGTCCGACCGCCCAGAATACGGTCCGATGATCAACCAGGACCCACAAGACTAACAACCACGACTAAAGCCTGAGGGCCTGCATACCACACGGTGTGCAGGCCCTCAGGCGTTGTGCTATTGAATTATTACCTCCAAGAGTTCGGAGAACTTCCCCGGACTCCGAACCCTTCGAGGATCCTAGAAGTTAGTATCGACCACCAACGGACATCATATTCCACGGCGAGTAGTGCAACCCGGTGATCGTGATACCGGTCGATGGATTGCGAGCGTGAGCAATCTGGCCGTTGCCAATGTAAATCGCAACGTGGTAAACACCGGACTGTTGCCCGTTATTTGACCAGTAAACCAGGTCGCCAGGCTGCAGGTTATCCAGTGACACGTACTGTTTGGCGGCACCGTATTGAGCGCTGGAAGTACGTGGCAGAGACTTCCCAGCCTGCGCAAATGCTGCAACCGTGAAGCCCGAGCAGTCATAGCCCTTCGGACCATTGCCACCCCACGAGTAGTAAGTCCCAGCTTCATTGACCTTATTGACCGCCCAATTGACCGCAGCAGACATATTCGAACCAGTCGAGGCCGGTGCCACCGTCTTCGACGGGGTGGGCTTCGGTTTTGGTGCCTGAGTCTTCGTCGGAGTCGATGTTGGCGTCGACGTGCGAGTCTGAGTCGGGGTCGGCGTAGGAGTTGGTGTAGCCGTGGGAGTCGCCGATGGAGTCGGTGTCGCAGCCGGGGTTGATGAGGCACTGTTCGTCGGTGACGACGACGGCGTTTGTGTTGCCGTAGGTGATGGTTCCTCTGTTGGAGTTACTGGTGCCTGCGCTGCGGATTTAGTACTCGTGGCGGAGGCCTCAGGTGAGGTGGTATCTCCACCAGTATTTCGGTCTGCAGCCTCGTTGCGTACCTCTTCTACCAGTGCATCCGGATCGAATCCGGCATCTTGGGCGGCAGCGGCCGCAGCAGCAGCGGCTTGCTCAGCAGCTTCAGCTTCTTCACGGCGCTGTTGTTCGAGTCGCTCGAGACGCTCTTGTTCTTCGCGTTTCTTGCGTTCTTCCTCGGCGGCTTTTTCTTCAGCTTCTTTGGCTGCTTCAGCTAGTGCCTCGGACCGGTTGGCCTGCTCACCTTCAAAGTGCTCAGCTGCGTTGTGTTTGGCCTGAGCTGTATCGACATCTGCGGCCAATGAGTTAGCCAGGTGTTGTTCGGTGGCATCCTGTGCCAACGCATCTTCGTCGCCAAGCAAGAACTCTTCAGTAGTCAAGCCTCCGTTGCGATACATGTCCGCAACGGCTTCCCCAGCTTCCTCCTGAACGAGTTCATGTTCGTCGGCTGCAAGTTGCGCCTGTTGAGCAGCAGTCTCAGCTTCACGACGAGCTTCTGCTGCGGCTTCGCCAAGTTCACGAGCCTTTTCATTTGCAGAAAGCGTCTCACCTTCGGCATCGGCCAAACGCTGGTTGCTCTTGTCGAGGATCTCTTTCAGATCTTCACGTAGTTTCGCTTGGGCGGAAGGATTATCCTTGGCTTCGGCGATCGTCGCTTCGTCTGGGAGAGCAGGTACCTCGGTAAGTGGAGCTTCTGGTTCGTTCGTTGATTTGGCGAAAACACCGTCGGATTCTGAGAAGATCTGTGGCATTGCGGTGGCAGACATTGCTGCGACCGTAATAAGGGCGACGCCGGCGGCGGCCCCTTTCACACTTCGTGATTTCACGATTCTTCCTCATTCTGTGGCGAGTCCAGTTTTATGGTTTTGTTATAACCATCTTGACCACAAGCAATGACTTTATCTGTATGGTTGTCACATCTGCAACACCTGGCACTTAGGTGAACATAAACCACAATGGTGTAACTCTGGCGACACGCCTGTAATCATCGGGATCCTTGCAGCGTTGCCGTTGTATAAATTTGTTTTACAGAACCGGGTTTGGTACTTGACTTAATAAAAGTGGCGTCTGAAACGAGATCGTTTCAGACGCCATGTGATGTAGCTGTGACGGTACGAGTTCTTTAGTTCTGGTGGATCTCTCGGCCATCGTTGAGGGGGTCGACGGGTTGTTTTCTGTCAGTTGCTGGTTGTCCTGCACCGGTGACGTGCTGCATGATCATGTTTTCGGCCAGGCCGAGGTATCGGTGGAGGCCTCGTGAAGCTTCGATGCGTTCACCGCCCAGGATGCGGGTGATGATCGCCAGGTTTTGCTGTGCGAATGTGCCGTGAATGGGGGTGCTGATTCGAAGCCCGGTGAACGCTAGGCGTAGGCGAGTCAACAGCCGTTCAAGAGCTTGAGACATGGTCTCCGAGCCGGCTAATGCGACCACCGCCACGTGGAAGCTCCGATCGGCTTCGACAATGGCTGAGAAATCTTCTTGTGCAACACCGCGACGGGTGCGGTCGGCAATATGATGAAATGTCTCGGTCAGTTCTGGCGTGAGTTTGCCCCATAGGATGGCTGATGGTTCGATAAACCTTCGCGTTTGATAGATCTCGCGAATGTCATGCGGCCCAGGGTCAATGACAAAGACACCACGGTTGGGAACTTTATATACAAGATCTTCACCTGCCAGTACGGTGAATGCTTCTCGCAGCGTATTGCGAGAAACCTCAAATTCTGCTGCAATCATCTCTTCCGATAATTTCGTGCCCGGACTCAGTGCTCCCTTGCAAATGTGATCACGTAGTGCAGCGGCGATCCGTGTCGGCGTATGGGCGTGAAGCGGATCGTCTTCACTCTCGCTGCTAAGCAATGAAAGGTCTGGCATTACAGGCTTCTCCATCAGATCTCCTACAAGCTAAGAGTGCTGAATCTCACAATATCACTGGAAAATGGGATTTGTCTGTACACGGTTTATGGGAAGCTATTTCAGTTTACTACATGGTTATATTGGGTTTTGACCAGCTGATTTGTCGATTGGCGGGGTGTAGGGTTCACCAATGCACAGGGATTTCTGTGCTGCTGTGCCGGATTCTCTCAGCCTCGGATTACTGGCACCAGGACGCTAGATTTGCTTTTGAAAAACGTTTGGGTCTATGATGATCTAGGTCGATCGCACAAGCGAGTGCAAACACGCTGCGAACGTCAGGCCCCCATCGTCTAGTGGCCTAGGACACCGCCCTTTCACGGCGGCGGCACGGGTTCGAATCCCGTTGGGGGTACAAGTCAGTAAACTGGCTTTGAGAAATCTTGAAGGTTTTTCATGGCCCTGTAGCGCAGTTGGTTAGCGCGCCGCCCTGTCACGGCGGAGGTCGCGGGTTCAAGTCCCGTCAGGGTCGCGGATCAAGGAGCCTATCCAGAAGGATGGGCTCTTTTTCCCAGACAAACTGAAAATAGTTTTGGTCCTGTAGCTCAGTTGGTAGAGCGTTCGACTGAAAATCGAAAGGTCACCGGATCGACGCCGGTCGGGACCACTGAACCCTCGCGTAGCTTCTACATCGCGGGGGTTCTTTATTCTTTCCAATCCTCCGTTCTCACTGCCTGTGCCCTGAACTCGCAACCAGCTTTTTAGGTTCCTGACTCCTGCGGATCAACCTGCATCGCATCACGAGGGGCAACACCGGACGCCGTTGGTGCGATTCTTTGACGTTGAGGATGTCCAGAGGAACCTCCGATAATCATCCAGCGTCGGGCCGCCTCAGCATTTGAGTGTTCATCTGCGGGGTAAGGCCCAAAATGTGTGTATAGATTCCTGATTTTGGGTGTTGAGGGGTAAGGCCCAAAATGTGTGTATAGATTCCTGATTTTGGGTGTTGAAACAACCCGGAAACCAGTCTTGTGATCGTGGTTTCCGGGCTGGTGTGGTTGGTGGGGTTAGTGGCTTCTGCCGGCCCAGCCGTGTTGGATGCCGTTGCCGTCTTCCCAGCTGAAGTGGGTATCGAATAGTGCTGGGGTGACGGTATTGTTGGTGGTGGAGACGATCCGGGGTTTCTGGGTGGTTGCCCAGTGGTCTGGTGTGACAAGTTTCCATGGCTGCTGGGCGTTTTCTGTGCGCATGTACAGCAGCCAGCTGATGGCCACCGTGGCATGTGATTCAGACATGCCACGGTGGTGTCGAAACAGGTCTTTGATCGGCTGATTGTGGCCGCCTTCTAACCGGCTGGTGGCCCGCGGTAAGGGCTCGTCAGGGGTGTGGCGTTCGGTGAGCCAGATGAACAGCTGATCCTGAGTGACTAAGCGTTTTAGGGCGAAGTACGCGGATCGGGTGCGTTGATGAGTGAACCAGGATTTCTGCCCGGCCTGCAGGCGTTTGGGACGCTGCTCTGGCCGAGTAGTGGCCACATAGCTGCGGTGCTTCAGAAAGTCCTGGTGCTGCTGATACCAGGCGTGGAATTCGGTCAACCAGCCGGTCGCCTCGTCCAGGCTGTCCACGTCGGTCAACGAGGT
>NZ_DYXC01000086.1 GCF_020742345.1 Enteractinococcus helveticum
AAGCTGGGACCACGAGTGACCGTTCGCAACTGGAAGACCGTCCAGAAGTTGCAGGCCATGGCGGCCGCCGACCAGAACGATGCTTGAGCGTCAGGTTCAGTTTCGTTGTGGCCACTGGGGCTACCGCTCAATCCTGGATCGATGACCACCACGCGAGTGCTGCGGGGACATCACCCATCGGATAAACGTGGGTGCTGATCGGGCCGTCACCCGGTTGTAACAGCTGGGACAGCAAATTGAGGAACGCTGCTGGAGCAGCCAGGGTGGCGGATGCATCGGCCACCCATCCATAGCGGTACAAGTCCTCGAGCCTGGCATCGACCTTGCACAGCTGGCAAAATCGCAACAGCTTCGCTGCAGTGGTTGGGGCTGGTATACCGATGCGGATCGGTGCTGTCACCCCTCGTGCGCGAACCCTGGAAATCCAAGCATGCACCGCTGCCGGGTCCAGGCACACCTGGGTGGTCAACTCGACCTGGCGACCGGGCGCCGTGATCGCTTCGAACTTCTCAACAAGGTGGTTCAGCAGAACCTCGACCGAGGTGGTGGGATGTTCTTTAGGAAACCCCGGCAACCCTATGAGTTTGACCGCTGATTCGACGATCGGAGTGGACCCGATGAGCTCTAGTGCCGTGGTATACGGCCCGGCAGGCTGTATTGGGTCACCACCAACGACCAACAGCTGATCAATTTCTGTCTCGTTGGTGATGCCCTGGATCAATTCGACAAGCTGAGACTCAGAAATAATCCTGCGAGCCGAGATAATCGGTCGAACTTGCAAATCGGCCGCCGACAATGCGTCGATCGCCGAAAGACGCTCGGTGATCGGGATATCTTCGACAAAAGCCACATTGATGGGTGCTCCCGCCGGGTTCCGGTCGGTGACCGCAACGAATTGCGCCACCTGGCGCACCGTCGTCTCAACGGATGCAGACGTGAAATCAATGTGCTGGTACATCTACGGATCCTTCTGCTGTGAGTCCACACGGGACAGCATCATTGCCACCGGAATTCGGCAGTATTTAGGAATGACATGCCAAGTCCCCGCGCCCAATGGGACGCGGGGACTCAGCGTGGTGTGGTGGTTACAGGAGGGGTTAGTGGTCGGTAGCTTTTTCAGCACCAACACCGGTGAGGGAACGAACTTCCATCTCGGCTTGTTTGGCAGGGTCCTCGGTGGTTTTCGAGGTGGTCGTACCCAGCCAGCCCAGGATGAACGACAACGGGATTGACACGATGCCAGGGTTGGTCAGCGGGTAGAACGCCAGATCGATGTCCGGGAAGAACGAGGTTTCGGCTCCCCACATGACCGGAGAGAAGACGATCAGGGTAACCGAGGAGATCAGCCCACCGTACATAGACCACAGGGCGCCACGAGTGGTGAAGCGCTTCCAGAACAACGAGTAGATAATTGTGGGCAGATTCGCTGAGGCGGCAACAGCGAAGGCCAGTGCAACCAGGAACGCTACGTTCTGACCTTGGGCACCAATACCGCCCAGGATGGCCAAGATACCAACGACGACCACGGTGGCACGTCCGGCGCGCATTTCGCCCTTGGTGTCCAGTTTGCCCTTCTTGATGACTTCGCCGTAAATGTCGTGGGCAAATGATGCTGATGCGGTAATGGTGAGACCAGCGACGACGGCCAGGATGGTAGCAAATGCAACCGCGGCGATGACGCCCAGCAGCAGGGTGCCACCCAGCTCATAGGCCAGCAGTGGTGCTGCCGAGTTTTGTCCGCCCGGGGCGTTGCTGATGACTTCCGGGCCCAACATTGCGGCTGCGCCGAAGCCCAGCACCAGGGTGCACAGGTAGAACCCGCCGATCAAGCAGATCGCCCAGACTACGGATTTACGAGCTTCTTTAGCGGTAGGCACCGTGTAGAACCGCATCAGCACGTGTGGCAGTCCTGCGGTTCCCAGGACCAGGGCCAGACCGAGTGACAGGAAGTCGATTTTCGACAAGGTGGTGGCACCGTATTGCAGGCCTGGATCCAGTATGGCGGAGTTGCCAGCGGTAGCGACCGCTTCACCGAGCATGGCCGAGAAGTTGAAACCAAACAGTGCCAGCATCCAGACGCTCATGATGCCCACACCGATCAACAGCAGGGTAGCTTTGATGATTTGCACCCAGGTGGTGCCCTTCATACCGCCGATGAACACATAGAAGATCATCAGCACGCCGACGATGGCGATAACTAAGGATTGGCCGATCTTGGAATCGATGCCGAGCAGCAGGGAGACCAGTGCCCCGGCGCCGGCCATCTGGGCCAGCAAGTAGAAAATCGAGACCGCCAGGGTGGAGGTTGCCGCGGCGATTCGTACTGGGCGTTGCCGCAGCCGGAAGCTCAGAACATCGGCCATGGTGAACTTACCGGTGTTGCGCAACATCTCGGCTACAAGAAGTAGCGCGACGAGCCAGGCCACCAGGAAACCGATGGAATAGAGGAAGCCATCGTAGCCATAAATCGCAATGGCTCCGACAATGCCTAAGAAGGACGCGGCCGATAGGTAGTCTCCGGCGATGGCGGTCCCGTTTTGGGTGCCGGTAAATGAGCGACCCCCAGCGTAGAAGTCCGTGGCAGTTTTCGTCTTACGGGATGCTCTCAACACGGCATAGAGTGTGATGGCAACAAAGACGAGGAAGATCCCGATGTTGGCCCACGGGTTGCCAACTTCGGTAGACATTTCTGTGCTGGCTGCGGTGACAAATGCTGAGGTCATGATGCATCTCCTGAACCAGATGTGGTGGTGACATAACTGGATTCTTCTACCGGTACCGGCTCATCACCGGTAGCTCCGGAGGCTTCCATTTTTTCTCGAAGATCGGTAGCAATCGGGTCGATCTTCCGGTTGGCATAGGATACATAGGCCCCGGTGATGATAAAGGTGGTGACGAACTGGGCTAGACCCAGCACGATGCCAAGGTTAATATTGCCCAGGACTTTAATCGCCATAAACTCTGGAACAAACGCGGCCAAAATGACGAAGCCAAGATACCAGATCAAAAACACCACAGTCATGGGGAATACAAAGCTGCGATGAGTTTTCCGCAGGGTCTGGAACTGCTCAGAGGTCTGGACCTGCTGGAAGTTAGCGTAATCAGTGGTTGTTGTCACGATGATCCTCCAGGGTGGAGTCGAATGAGAACTTCATGACCCACACGCTAACCAGTGTGATGTGAGTCACGAAAGGCGAATGGTTGAATCCTGCGATAAGCGGTCACGTTGATGAGTTGAACGGCGGAGATTTTAGAAAAAGTAAGTGTTGTCACCTAGTCTTAGGGGTATGTTCACGCTTTACCCGTTGAGTGACCCGGGTGCCTGTAGGGTCGCACCGCGCCTCCAGGGGAGGGTGCCGTGATCTTTCGCAAAAAGCCCCAGGTAGTCGATCAAAGTGCTGAACCGGATTATCAGCAACTGGTTGAACTAACCCGTGAACAACTCATCGACGCGCAGTTGCGCAGCCTACGCGCCCAGATCTCGCCGCATTTTATTTACAACTCACTCAACGCCATCGCAGGACTGATCCCCAGTGATCCGGTGCGTGCCAGAGAACTCTTAGTCGATTTCGCCGACTTCACCCGCTACTCCCTGGGCACCGAGGGGGACTTCACCACGCTCGAGGCCGAACTCAGTGCTGTGGAACGCTACGTGTTATTAGAAAAAGCCCGCTTCGGTGAACGACTGCAAGTTAGCCTGGATATCGCCCCGGAGGTGCTGGGACTCAAAATCCCATTTCTCAGCGTGCAACCGTTAGTGGAAAACGCCGTACGTCACGGCATGTACAACACCGAGGGTGATGGACATGTTTTTGTGCGCGCCAAAGATGCCGATACCTACGCGGAACTCAGTGTTGAGGACGACGGTGTGGGCGCCGATCCGGAATTCATGGCCAAAGTGATGCGCGGTGAAGCAGACGGGTCCCACGTTGGTCTGCGCAATGTTGATCTTCGACTGCGCCAGGCTTACGGTCCAGGACATGGCTTACAGATAGAAACCGCCCAGCAGGCCGGGATGAATGTGTCAATGCGCATTCCCAAATTCAAAGCCCCGGCCCGGATCATCACACCGATTACGGGAGACCCCGCATGAGCACCAACCAAGACACGGGCCTTCGCGTCCTGGCCGTGGATGACGAAGTCCCCGCCGTAGAACAGATGCAGTGGCTGCTGGAAGCAGATCCGCTGGTTGGCGCGGTCCACACTGCCACCAGTGTTGCCGAAGCCAAACAGGTCATGAACCGCCATCGCATTGACGTGGTGCTATTAGATATTCACATGCCAGGTCCCACCGGCATGGATCTCGCCCATGAATTGCGCCGTCAAGACCGCGGGGATGTGCCGCACGTCATTTTTGTGACCGCCGACGCTCGGCCAGCCGTGCACGCATTCGAACTCGACGCTCTGGACTACTTGCTGAAACCCGTACGATCAACACGCTTACACGAAGCGCTGCGCAAGACCTTGAACCGAGTGGACACCGGCAGCATCAGCCAGTTGCCCGAACAAAGCAGGGTCACCGTTCAGCAGGGTTCCCAACAATTATTTGTTCCGATCCGCAATATCCGCTGGGCTCAGGCCCAAGGCGACTACGCCAGGATTTACACCGAGGATGACTCGTATTTGTTGCGCATGTCGCTGACCGGGATTGAAGAAGAATGGTCAGCACACGATTTTGTGCGCATCCACCGGTCGCACATCGTGAACCTGAACTATGCCAATAAAATCGTGCAGCAAGACGGTAAAATGTTTATGTTCATTGGTGACACCGAACTGCCGGTGAGCCGCCGACTCATGCCCCAGGTGCGTCAACGTCTCAAACAACTCAATTTCCGATCGGTTCCGCGGAGTGATGGATGATCGATCCCCGCTATCTGGACGACGACGATTTTGAGCTCGACCTCATCCGCGACCCGATGCCGTCCACCCAAGTCCCCGACACACTACGAACCATGCGCGCTCGCCGGGTGCGAGTCGATATGCCCACCGGGCCGCCTAGCGTTCAAGAAGTCTTACACAATCCGGCAGGTTCCGCGGCAGCCGGCCAACCAACAACCCGAACCGTGCGACGACTCATGCGCGTCCAACTCCGACTGGCCGTTAGTCTCATGGCGTGGTTCTTCGGGTTGGTGGTCATCGTTAACTTGGCGTTTCATTTCAGCCCCGCGCTCGCCAGCGCACCGCTGCTGGGCGTCCCACTGGAGTGGCTATTTCCCACGGTCATGGTTATTCCACTATTAATGCTGCTGGGCTGGTTTTATATTCGTCGAGCCACCGCCCACGAAGACCAGCTGGTCCAACAACTGACGGACCAGTCAGGGGAGCGGTCGTGACCGAGGATGCCTTCTTAGTTATCGGTGCCATCAGCCTGGTGTGTATCGTGACGATCATCATCAGTGTCCACGGTTTACGCCGCAGTCGCACCACCCGAGACTTCTATGTTGCTTCCCGCCGGGTACCACCGTGGATGAATGCATCAGCCATCGCCGGCGAATACCTTTCGGCCGCCAGTTTTCTCGGTGTAGCCGGACTGATCATGGCGTTTGGGCCCCACGGACTATGGTTCCCAGTCGGGTACACTGCAGGGTTTTTATCCCTCTTGGTTTTTGTCGCGGCACCATTGCGTCGCTCCGGTGCCTATACCATCCCAGACTTAATGAGCCTGCGCCTACCGTCGCGCACCCTGCGCCGGTTGACCGCCATGCTGGTGGTATTTACCGGCTGGCTCTACATCATCCCGCAGTTACACGGTGCCGCAATCGCCCTATCGGCCACCACCGGGCTGCCCGGCTGGCTGGGCCCAGCGATTATAATTCTGGTCGTGCTGCCCACCGTGGTCTCCGGAGGCATGCGTTCCGTGACCATCGCCCAGGCGGTGCAGTACTGGTTCAAGCTCTCAGCCCTGTTGGTGCCCACCATGTTTATTTTGTTGCAGGTTGGTGCCGGGGAAGCAGAATTCATCCCAGATCTGGCCAACGCATTTGAAACCGAACTGGTCATCGAAACCCACGCCAGCACCTACCGCACCATTTCCCTGGTCGCCGCCCTGATGCTGGGCACCTTGGGATTATCGCACGTGCTAGTGCGCTTCTACACCAACCCAGATGGGCCAACGGCCCGCCGCACCACCGTATTCTTACTGGGCCTGCTGGCAGGGTTCTACTGCCTGCCCATTATCCTGGGCGTCGTCGCCCGCGCGGTACTACCCGAACTGGCGGCTTCAGCCAGCACCGATACCGCACTATTACACCTGCCAGATGCGATCTTTACCGGGGTCACCGGCGATCTGCTCACCGCACTGGTAGCCGGTGGAGCATTTGCCGCATTCCTCTCAACAGCATCCGGCCTGGTGGTCTCAATTTCCGGGGTCGTATCCCAAGAATTCTTCGGTGGAACCGTCCGCGGCTTCCGTATCGGTGCGATATTGGCGATGGTCTTACCGATTATTGCCGCCTTTATCACCACCGGACTCGCCCTGGCCGGTGCGGTCGCAATGGTCTTTACCTTCACCGCGTCCTCACTGGCCCCCATCGTGTTACTGGCCATCTGGTGGCGGGGGCTCACCGTACACGGTGCGATCACCGGCATGCTCACCGGTGCCGTAGTATCCCTGGGCGCATTGACAGCAGGTCAGATCCTGGAGCTTGAAGGATTCACCGCCACCGTCTTGCAATACCCCGCCCTGTGGACAGTGCCGCTGGTCTTGGTTGTGACCATGCTCGTGTCAGCCCTGGGAGCCCAACGGCCATCGGCGAATGCCGACGCCGTGTTAGCCAAACTGCATCTACCTGAACAGGGTACCCAACCAGCCAAGAAATACTAGCTACCCGGCGTACCTGTTATCCACGCCACAGCGCTGATATCGTCAGCATATGACTGCTTCGAAGTCGCCATCCGACGACCCAGAATTCTTACCCCTGCCGCCCGGAGTGGAAATCCGGCACCGAATCGGGGCCGACGCCGAGCTCATGGAACAGCTCGCGCCACTGTTGGCTGCCGAAGGCATCGACAGCAAGAACCTGGCCGACGCCGACCCCGAAGAACTCAACGAAGCCATGACTCGCGCAGTTGAACGCCACAATATGGAATTGTCCACCCCGGTGGGCGACCAGCGCGCCCGAGCAGTCAACACCCTGCGCGAACTCGTCATCGCCCTGCACACCGAAAATGTCGCAGCGGTCCAGAACCTGTTCGGCTCCATCGGCCCGGCACCCACACGCCACCGCCCCTCCAGCGGCCACCTGACCGGGGTGACCATGGAATACCTCGACGGCATCTACCGCAATACCGCCCTCCACCCGGCGCTGCACGTCGTAGAAATTCCCAAAGTCGACCCCAAAACTCAGGCCGCAGCCGAAGAGATCTTGGCACGAGCCGCTCAGGGAACGGCCTTCCGAACCCTGGATACGCTACTCACCAACCACGGTGGTTTCGAACTCGCCCGGGCTGGCATCTACCTGCTGGCCGCAACCATCACAGCCGTGGCAACCCACCAGAACACCACCTTTGACCGAGTGCTCAACGAACTCGTCCCGGCCCTGGAAATCAGCCCACGTCCGGTCAGCAACGGTGAGCAGACGCCGTCGTCGCAGGAATATTTGGAGGATTTTGCCAACTGGCTCAAAACTCAGGACGACGTCGCCGGCATGGCCGCCAAGATCTCCATTATCTTTACCTCGATGGTCGAAGATGCCGCCCGGGAGGGCATTGACCCACACCACCCGGAGGATTTTGACGTGTGGATCATGGCCGTATTGGCCAATACCCAGCCACAATATGTGGTCACCGCATTAGAGATCATCAAACACTATCTGCAGTTTCGGCTGCGCACCGATCTGGAACCGGACCGCTGGCATCAGGCACACGCCAAAATCACCGATATGACCGTGGTGCACAAAGCCCCGCCGTGGGATTTCGAACAGATCTTTGCCGCCGCCCAGAGCGTTGACCACGATACCCGACAGCGGGCCATGCACCAGCTGCCCATCGTGTCCGGAATCCAGCAGTTGCGCGACTGGTTAAACACCCCGCGCCCGACCACCGATTCCGGTGCCCCACGAACCGAAGATATCCACACGCTGGGGGCCATGATCGGCCTGGAAGTCCACGGCACCACACGGGAAGGCAAAGCCATATCGGGCCATCCGGTCGAATCTGCCCTGGAGGTCCCAGAGCTGATGATCTGGTGGTGGGCGCTGGAAGAACTCGGTGTCATCACCGTGGCCAATGCCACCGTGGAACTGGGCCCAACCGCAGATGAATACCTCCAAGCCGAGCGCATCCCGTTTGAGGCAGCCGAAGGCATGATCGCAACCTATGTGAAAATCTTTTTGATCCACGCACTGGAACACGCACCGCTGGAAGTCTCCTCGGTCGGGCATACGCTGGGTCGGCTGTTGAACTCGCTGGCCAAGATGTCCCCGGCCACGGAAGCGTCACCGGATGATTTCCGTGGCCAGCTTGTGCAGCAGCGCTCAGATGAATATCTGCGCTCACTGCATGCTTTTGGCCTGCTGGGTGCCAATCTGCGTGAACCCGAGATTCCCGAACCACTCCAAGGTGCGGTGTTCTACGGTTTGATGATGACCATGGACTACATGGATGAATTTCTGGATCAGCATTTTTCATGACCCAGCCAGCTGACGACGACGCAATACCGTGGTTGGCACCCAGATGAGGATCGCCGCTAAGGCCAGCACGGTCCCGGCTAAGGCCGGAGCCGAGTAGTTGAAGCCTGCGGCGATGACGGCCCCGCCGATTGCTGCGCCGGCCGCATTGGCAAGATTCAGCGCCGAGTGATTCAGTGCGGCCGCCAAGGTTTGGGCATCACCGGCCACATCCATCAACCGGACCTGCAAACTGGGAACCAGGCTGGACCCGAAAAACCCAATAAGCCCAAAATTGACCACCCCGAACACCGGATGGGTTGAGGTGAAATAGAACGCAGCCAGAACCATAGCGATCATGCCCAGCGACAAGACGATACCAAACTCCAGATTGCGATCCGACAGGCGCCCACCAAACCAGGTACCGGCCACCGACCCGACGCCGTAGACCATCAAGACCAGCCACAACCAGGAGGCATCCAGACCCGCCCGGTCGGTCATGGTCCAAGAAATATACGTGTACACCGCGAACATGCCACCAAATCCCACGGTACCCATGGCCAAGGTCAACCAGACCTGCCAGCGTTTCAGTGCACCCAGCTCGGTGCGCGGATTCGTGGGCCGCATTTTCGTCATGTGCGGCATCAAAAACCACAGCAGCATCGCGGTGACCAAACCGATCGAGGCGACCAGACCGTAAGCGGCGGGCCAACCCAGTGCTGCCCCCAGTGCCTGGGCGGCCGGCACACCAATGACCGTGGCAACAGATAAGCCCATGGTGATAAATGCGACGGCTCGGCCGCGCTGGGCAATCGGTGCCATTGATGCCGCAGCCAAGCCGGCAACCGAGAAATACGCGCCGTGCGGCAAGCCGGCGATAAACCGTGCCACCAGCAGGGTCTCGTAGTTGGTAGCAAACATCGATAAGCCATTGCCGATCGTAAAAGCGGCCATGAGCAACAAGAGCAGTCGACGCCGTGGCACCGGGCCGGTGAGCGCGGTAATCAACGGCGCACCAACGACCACACCCAGGGCATAACTGGTGATGATCGCCCCGGCGACATCCTCGGTGATCTGAAAATCCTGGGCGATCATGTGCAATAGGCCCATCGACACGAATTCGGTGGTCCCGATACCAAATGCGCCCAGCGCCATCGCCAGCATCACAACGAGCCGACGTCGCTCACTGATCTGGATTTGCGTTGGCAGTCGACGACGCCGTGCGGCAGCAGAAAAAACAGATTTTTGCACAACGTGCCAGTGTAGCAGTGGAATCTCACCAGCAGATGCTTTAGGGTAACCTAAGTGCATTTCTTATGGAGCTTATTCCGTAATATCTTGAGCGGTTCCTGTGCATTAAACCACACAAATATTGTCCTTTCCAGGAGTCAGTATGACCCATGTATTCCACGGTCCGGTTCGCGGAATCGTCCATTCGGTGCACCAGCTATCGCCGACGTTCCGGCGCATTGTGTTCACCGGTGCTCAGCTCAATGACTTAGCGGCTGATGGCCCGTTTTATGATCAGCGCATCAAAATTATTTTGCCCAACGACACCGGGCAACTACCGGTGATTGCTGACAGTACGGACTGGTATCAGCGTTGGCTTCAGCTTCCGGACGCCGAACGCGGGACCATGCGAACCTATTCGATTCGTGATCTGGTCCGAGCCGAGGGGGTTACCTATCTCACGGTGGACTTTGTGCTGCATGGTATCGATCACGGCCAGACCGGACCGGCATCAGCATGGGCAGCATCCGCCGTCCCCGGTGATGCGTTGCTGTTGGTGGCACCGCATGAGGGACAAGCGCCGTCGGGCATCGAATTTCATCCCGGCGGAGCCCAAGACATCATCTTGCTCGGCGACGAATCCGCGGCCCCGGCGATCGCCCGGATTTTAGAAGACCTCAAGCAACAGGGCACCGGCACCAACGTGAGCGCCTACATTGAAGTGCCATCGGCTGATGATCAGCTGCCCATTGACACCACAGCTCACATCCAGTGGCTCTTCCGTGATGATCAGTCGTTGGGACAACCGCTGGTTCAAGCACTGGGTTGGCACGTCCAGGAAGGTCAGGAAGTTCAAGAAGACCAAGACGAACTGTTATGGGAAACCCCGGTCTTTTCAGCTTCCGGAGAAGACGTGGCCGCAGACCCAGCACCCCGGGCGGGCACCTACTACTGGATCGCGGGGGAATCCGGTGTGATTAAAAAACTGCGACGCTTTTTAGTCAACGAGGTCGGCGTCCAGCGTTCTCAGGTGGCGTTTATGGGGTATTGGCGCCACGGGGTCGCCATGCGCGGCTAAGCAAGTACGCGGCTGAGAAAAAAATCATCTCACACCTTGGACCAGCAAAACTATCAAGGAGTATCATGTCACCTCGATCAACGACCCCGGCGCCAAAGCGCTGGATTACCATTGCTGCCATCGGCGCGGCTACCGCACTGGCTTTCAGCGGGTGTTCTGGTGGCGGCCAGCAAGAGTCCGCCGACGGCGACTGGGAACCGGTCACCATTGACAGCGCACTGGGTACGGCAACCATTGAATCCGAACCGGAACGCATTGTGACCCTGGGGCAAGGATCCACCGAAACGGTGCTCGCCTTGGGCAGCACCCCGGTGGGAATGGAAGAGTACCCGTGGGGTGCTGATGACACCGGCTACCTGCCATGGATTCACGAAGAAGTCACCGAACGCGGCGAAGAGCTGCCTGAACTATTTACCGGTGGCACCGAATTAGATATTGAAGCCGTGGTGGAACTGCAACCCGATCTGATCCTGGCACCGTGGTCGGGTCTGACCCAGGAACAATACGATCTGCTGGCCGATATCGCCCCGACCGTGGCTTATCCAGAGCAACCCTGGACCATCGAATGGGATCAGCAGATTGAGATTATCGGCCAAGCGATGGGCCAACCCGAAGAAGCTGCGGAACTGATTGATGACGTTGAAACACAATTGGCTGAAGCCGCCGTTGACGAATACGAGGGTCTGACCTTTTCCTATATTTATAACAACGGTCCGGGAACCCTGGGGGTGTTCTATCCCGAAGAACACCGTGTGGCCATGGTCTCTGCCTTGGGCTTGACGCCTGATCCGGTTGTTGAAGAACTGCGCGCCGACTTTGATGAGCCCGGCACCCAGTCGGCTCTAATCGGGTTAGAAAATGCCGATAAGCTGAATGACTCAGACCTCATCTTCACCTTCTACATGGACCAAGCCAGCCGTGCGGAAATTGAAGCCCAACCACTCTATGCTGCGATCCCGGCCATCGAGCAGGGTGCCATCGTGGCAGCCGAAGACCAATCCCTGGTCACCGCCTCATCCATGATCACCCCGCTGACCGTGCCCTGGTCGCTGGAACGCTATAAGCCGCTGATCGATGAAGCCGTCGCCAACGTGGAAGAAAAATAACGCCCAATGCGTCGAGCGCTGATCATGGTTGCCCTAACGGTGCTGCTGGGTGCCACCTGTATTCTCAGCCTGTTTCTGGGCAGCCGCCCCAATGGGGTCACCGAGGTCGTAGACGTGCTGGCCGGCCACGGCGAAGCCCACCTGGCCAATGTTGTGGAATCGCGTATTCCACGCACCGTCATGGGCGCCATTGTTGGTGCAGCCCTGGCCGTATCCGGCACCCTGATTCAGGGCATCACCCGCAACCCGCTGGGTGAGCCCGGCATCCTGGGCATCGGGGTGGGCGCCTCGGCCAGCGTGGTCACCGGCACCGCGATCTTCGGTGCCCTGGGTGCCACCGGGACCATGGGCTTTGCCATGCTTGGCGCGCTGATAGCAGTCACCATCGTACTGGTACTGGGTGGTCGCTCCAGTGCTGGCGGTATTGTGCCGCTGATTCTGGCCGGCGCGGTCGTCACTGCCGTACTATATGCCTACATCAACGCCATGGTGCTGACCATGCCTCAGGTCTTTGACTCATACCGGTTCTGGATGGTCGGGTCCCTGGCCGGTGTCGATATGTCGCGGCTCGGCCAAATCCTTATGCCACTGATCAGCGGTTTCATCCTGGCACTGTTTATTGCACGGGGTATGAACGCCCTGGCCTTGGGTGAAGAAACTGCCATCTCCTTAGGATTCCGCGTGGGAGCCACTCGTCTGATCGGCATTATCGCCGCGGCACTGCTGGCCGCTGTGGCCACCGCTATTGCCGGACCAATCAGCTTCATCGGACTGGCCGTGCCACACGTGATCTTCGCGCTGATGGGCGAAGACTTCCGCTGGCGTATCCCGGCTGCACTGGTGGGCGGAGCGCTGGCACTGGTTGCCGCAGACATCATCGCCCGGGTGCTGATTCGCCCCCAAGAACTCATGGTCGGTATCGTCACGGCATTCATCGGGGC
>NZ_DYXC01000087.1 GCF_020742345.1 Enteractinococcus helveticum
ACTTTGAGCCTGCCCTGCAGGGTTTGCAAGGTAATAGGGTGCGCGGTGGTGTGGGCACGAAGCACCTGGCCCGGGGTGAAGGTCATGAAAATAAGATTCGCGCCGTCGCCTTCCAGTTTCCGTGTGATTGCAGGGGGAGTGCCGGTGCGTGGTTCTGGCGCATCCGCTGCCCGAAACACGTGCAGGTCAGCATTCGGATCAGCTTCTGCAGGTCCGAAGGCTTTCGGCTGCATGTTGAACGGTTTTCTAGCCATGGCTGTGATTCCTTTGCTCTCTGCAGGAGATGCGCTGCTTCACACGACGTCGACCACTGATTCGTAGTCCAACGAATACTAACGCGGCCGGAACGGATAAGAAACCACACAGCATCGTGACAGCCGCGATATTTGTCATGATGGTCTCAGCGCTAGGAATGAAGACGCTGAAAATCATGAACATGATGGGCATGATGAAGGCAAGTCCCAGCGGAATACCCGCGACGATAAGTAGGAACTTGCCAAGTGGAAGCCCGACCCACCAGGGGCCTGGACCCGCTGGCTTATCAGACGGCGCGTATTGGAGGTTTCCTGACGCGGTGCTGGTGGACGGAAATGTCGGAGCAGTAGGGAAATGTACTACCGGAGGCGGTGGTGGTTGGGCCTGTGATGGTGAAGGCGAAGCCGCCGCAGGGCGTGTTTGGGAGACCTCAGGTGGTGCTGGTATCTGGGAAATCTGCGGTGTCACAATTTCGTTGCGTCCGGCAGGAGCCTGCTGTTGGTCGACCCATGTGAAGAACTGTGCTGCTGGAAAGATCGGTTTGCCGTACTCGATTGCGTTGGCGAGTTGGCGGGTGGTTTTGTCTGTTTCACCCACCAATAACAGCGTGGTGCGGCGTTGGGTAAGATTTTTTTCGTAGCGCAGGCCGTGGTCCAATAATATGCGGGCAAGTTCGTTTTGGATAATCCGGTGACCATCTGCTGGATGATAAATGATCCCAGTTGCCGATACCACGGCTCCTTCGACGAGGAACTCATCCAAGGACTCAGTGCTCCAGGGAATATCAGCGTCCTGGTCCAGCGCGGTTTGTGCAGTGGGTTCCACCGCCTCAGAAATTGCTTCTGGGGCCTCAGATTTTGGGATATCCACCTCGGGTACCGACTGTGAATCGACTCGTGGGCCATCCGGTGTGGGATGCTCCTGGGGCGAAGTCGTGACGTGAGGGAGGGCATCGATTGTGACATCAATTTTGATATCGCTGGGCGCGGAGGACGTCGATGGTGAGCCATTGGTCCAAGCTAAGAATTCTTCAACCGAAAAAATTGGTTTATTCCATCGGCGGGCATTCCTGGCTTTCCCAGATTGGGTGCCAAATTCTGCCACGATAAGTACATCGGTCCGTGATTTGGTCAGGGTATCTTCCGAACGGAGCCTGTGTTCTGCTGCAAGCGCCTCGAGGTCGGATCGGTCAATGGGTGAGCCATCTACGGGGTCTAGTGCGTTGCCGGTAAAACACAAATTCGCGCCTGGGACTAGAACATCAGCAATGTGTATCCGCTGGGTGGCGGCTGCATCGTGGAAGATGGTACGTCCGGTCGTGGCTTCAATGCCCTGGAGTATGGATACCAAACGCACTGAGTTTTTCGACTCGGCTGAGAGACTGGAAAGGTATTGGGTGAAATATTCGATATGGTCGGGGTTGACCATGAAACGGGCTTGAGATTCTGAGCCTCGAGGCAACAGGTAGCCAAACTCTGGCTCACCGGGTTGAAACGTCGTCGAAGCAGGAAGCGTGCTGTCAACCGTGTTGAGAAATTCTTTGATGATGCGAGCTTTGGCCAATGCCGGCTGGGGGCGTTCCAGCTGATTCAATGCACGTCGAGTCACAAGCTGTTTGACCTCAACGCCAATCGGGATCTGGATAATCTGTTCGTGCCGTTTGAGCTCATAATCGATGAAGCCCAGGGTCTCGGCGAGGTCAAAGCCCACCGGGATTCGTCCAGCCAAATGCGGTTCCAATGCTGCCCAAGCTAGTGGCAGGGTCGGGGCCAGCACCACATCTTCTGCCGAGATACCCAACGTGGTTGACGCATTCCCAATGTCGCGTTGTGGATCGACCAAGGTAGTCAGCTCGGTGCCATCTGGCAAAATAGCCGCCAGTTCAATGGGCCGTGGGCGCCACTGAAAGCCTTCATCTCCAACGACGTTAGCGGTGAGTACAACATATTCGCCTGTTTCACCACCGGTATGTGTGTGGTGAAATTTTCGGATTTCTTGGTTGATACGCAAATCACGCGGACGTACCGGTCGAGCTAGCACGAGGCCCGTCAGGGACCGGGCTCGGCTGAGTGCCACATAGAGTTGGCCGTCGGCAAATGTTCCACCGGTAAGATCGATGATGCAACGATCAAGAGTCAAGCCTTGTGCTTTGTGAATGGTCACAGCCCAAGCAAGACGGAAGGGCAGCTGCCGGAAGGTTCCGATGACTTCGTGACTTAGGGTTCCGGCGCTGGTTGATGGTCGCGTGATTTCCCAGGTATGCGGTGTGATGATGTACCGCTGCTGGTTCTGTAGTTCGATTTCAACATTGTAGTCGTCGTTTTCGCGGAGGATGGTTGTGATCACTGCAAGGGAACCGTTAACCCACCGGTTTTGAGGATCATTCGTCAACAGCATGATTTGGGCGCCAACTTTGAAACTGAGTTTGTCCTGGGTGGGTTTTTCAAAACCATCCAGTTCACCTGTCATTGTCGCCGTTGAAGTAAATTCTTCAGCTGCAAGAGTGGCGAGCTTCTGGCGATTGCGCTTGTCAGCTGTGTTATTTCTGGTCGTGAGCGTCAACCAGAATTCATCTGAAGGAGCCTGAAAATCAGGATCTACATGTTGGTTAAGTTCTTCCACCGCCTGCGGTGTGGCTTGCCCATCGCGGAGTACATTCAAGATTGAAAGAAATTCTGGATCGCCATCCTGGCGGAAGACCGTGGTGAGTTCGACGGTGGGGAAGTGGTCTTGTTGATAAGCGTTTGCGGCGAAAAAGAACGGTGAGGAATACACACTGGAGAAATACTCTCGTTCCGCATCTGCCACCACCGGAGGCAGTTGGTAGAGATCTCCGACTAAGACAATTTGGACTCCACCAAATGGCACTCCTGGCTTGGGCCCGAAACGGGTCAGTGCGGCTGCGATGCTGTCGAAAAGGTCAGCCCGTACCATGGATACCTCGTCGATGATGAGGGTGTCGAGATGTTTGAGGATTTTTGCGAAGCGACGGGGATAATATGCATCGGAGCGGGCAAATTCTGGGGTGACTCCCGCAGGGAAGGAAAATAGTCGGTGAAGCGTATACCCATTGACATTCAGCGCTGCGACGCCGGTGGGTGCGGCTACAACAAGATTCGTATTGGTCGAGTCAGTGAATAACCGAATCAGCGTTGACTTACCGGTACCTGCTTTCCCCGAGAGAAACAGGTGCGATCCGCTGTCGAGCAGCTTCAGTGCGTCAAGAAATTCGTCCGTTAACGTTAGATCAGAAGCAGCAGCTGTCGTCACTTTTCCTGCACCCCATGCACTATCCCAAGTATTTGAGTCTCAGCATACCGGGCGCTTGGTTTTCGATATCAATATGCCAACGCGTAGGCATGTCATATTGTGTCAATACCGTGAGGTGTCAGCGCCAGAAGCGGTTGCGCCGTGGTCGACGATCAGGATCGAGATAAGGCGTGGGGATGAACCAGGCGATACCGTTTCGCATATTGATTGACCACATCCCTGCGTGCACAGCGTGATGATGGTGCGAACATAACAGTACGGCGTTGGCAACAGAGGTACTGCCGCCGTCTTTCCAGGGGTCGACATGGTGAGCATCGCACCACGGTGCCGGAATTTTACAATTGGGTGCCGCACATCCGCGATCTCGAGCGATCAACCCTCGCCGTTGATCCGCAGAGAATTGACGGGC
>NZ_DYXC01000088.1 GCF_020742345.1 Enteractinococcus helveticum
ATCCTGACTGTGAGACTTGGAAGTAGCTGGTCTGGGACCGGCTGCAAAGATAGGTACAGGCCGTTCCGCCGGATGGTGTGACTCGAATCCTGACTGGCTCCACATGGATGCCTTATATCTGACATGTCCACTCATCAGGTGGGCGGCCGGTGCCTATCCGGTCCACCTCGGTAACTTCATTAGAAGATTGTCCACCGCATCGCCGCGGTGTGACTCGTCTCTAATGGTATTGGCGGGTCCGAGACCTGCTGGCAAGATAGATACCACCCCCATGATGTGACTCTTGACTCATCTGTCTCTAGACGCCTCTGGATGACCTCACTGTGAACTGTCCATCATGGTGGGTGGTACTCATCCAGCCTCTTGACATGGCCTGATAGAAGGTTGTCCGCTTTGCTCAAAAGCGTGGCTCATTAGAGATTCGCCTGCCAAGAACTCTTCTCGGATCAGTGCCATAACCAACGGTCACCAAGCTGGAAGAAGATGAGGCAGTTATGACTCTTGTGGCAGAATATTATGATTACGTGGTGGGTATCGATACGCATGCTCGAACCCACACCTACGCCATCGTGAACACCCGAACCGGCGCCCGAGACGGTTGTCAGACGTTTCCCGTGTCCGCGGCCGGCATCCATCGCGCCATTGCCTGGATACAGCGCAATACCAGCGGAGCCATCTTGGCGGCAGTCGAAGGCACCCGGTCCTACGGCGCGACGATCACCCATGCGCTCACAGTCCAGAACATCACCGTGGTGGAAGTGAAGCCGCCGCGAAAAAGACAACGCGCTGGCGTGGGTAAGTCCGACGACATTGATGCAACTACAGCGGCCATGACCGTGCTGCCGCACGAGGTCAGTGCACTATTACAACCTCGCAGCGATGGCCTACGGGCAGCGCTCAGTGTCCTGGTTGCTTCTCGTGAGCGGATCGACGCACAGCGCACGCGCAACCGCAATGCACTCAACGCATTGCTCCGGCAAATTGATCTTGGAATAGATGCCCGCAGGGCACTCACCGATCGCCAGCTCAAAGAGATCCGCAATTGGTGCGTGCGCTCTACAGACACCATTCAACAACGTTATGCTCGTGCTGAAGCCGTCTTGTTAGCCACCGCGATCATGGATGCTGACCAGGCATTACACGACAACAAGCAACAATTAGCACAACTCAACGAACAACTTGCCCCTACGATGCAACACCAATTTGGCTTCGGCGCGGTCACAGTCGCCTGGATCCTTATCGCCTATTCACACCCTGGCCGGGTGCATTCCGAAGCCGCCTTCGCCGCGTTGGCAGGCGTGGCCCCTTTACAAGCATCCTCCGGCAACACCATCCGACACAGACTCAATCGGCACGGCGATCGACTCCTGAACAAAGCCCTTGACGTCATCGCAAAAACGCGCATGCGATTCGATGAGATAACAAAGCAATACGTCGAAAAGCGCACGGCCCAAGGACTCAGCTACCGAGAAATCAAAAGAGCACTAAAACGGTACCTCGCTCGAAGTATCTTCCGCCAATTACAAGTCCTGATGCATTGACAAAAACGATAGAAGGTTCACAGTATTGTTCCGATGTGATTTCCAATCCCGGACTGGTACCGGCCGCTTCACGGTCAATTATCCATGTCCATCACGTTGGAAAGGGACCGACCACTATGTCCATTGTCGCTCATGCACACCCGTTTGTTGTAGGGGTTGATACCCACGCCCGTAAACACGTCTACACGATCCTCATTGCCAGCACCGGCGCCTTCGTTGGCGCCCAGGATTTTCCCACCACCACGGCTGGCATCAACCGAGCCATCGCCTGGGTCGCGCGACACACCGGAGCTGACGTCGATACCTTGTGGGTAATCGAGGGTGCAGCATCTTATGGGGCGATCTTGGCGGGCACCGTGGCCACCCACGGGTATCCGGTGGCCGAAGCGCCACGCATGGACACTAAACAGCATTACGGTGTTGGGAAGTCCGACACCCTAGATGCCCACCGCATTGCAGCTGCAGCCTTGCCTTTGCCGGTGGGCAAGCTGCGTCGACCACGGCTCAACGGTGGGGTGCGCCAAGCCATCCGTATCTTGATTACCGCACGTGATTCGCTGACCACAGACCGCACCAGGACCGTAAATGCCCTGACCGCCTTGCTGCGCACAAACGATCTGGGCGTGGATGCTCGCAAAGCGCTGACCAAAACCCAAATTGTTGAGGTCTCCACATGGCGGAGCCGCAAGGAAGAACTGGCATTGTCCGTTGCCCGTGGTGAAGCAATCCGCTTGGCAAAACACATCATCATCCTTGATAGCCAAGTCCTCGACAACGAAAAGCATTTGACTGAATTACTTCAAGCCAGCCAGGCTGCACCACTGCTTCGAGAAAAGGGTTTTGGGCCCGTCAGTGCCGCCACATGTCTTACCGCTTGGTCACACCAAGGCCGGGTACGGACGGAAGCAGAATTCGCCTCGCTGGCCGGGGTCAACCCCATCCCAGCATCATCTGGCAACACCATCAGATACCGACTCAACCGAGGCGGTGACCGAGCACTAAACAGCGCGCTACACATGGTAGCAATCAGCAAAATGACCCACGACGATGAGACCCGCGCCTACGTGGAAAAGCGCCGAGCAGAACACAAAACTGACCGAGACATCAGACGTTGCCTCAAACGCTATCTCGCCCGCCGAGTCTTCCGGGTCCTCAACGCTCAAAACAAAGCACTGCAGACTTATTGACAACTATAGAAGAGTCAGGCACGAGCCCTGACTTTCCGAATCCCAGCACGACAGTTTGCCACGAGACCGAGCCGTATCTTGCCGCGGTTCGGCTTAACCAGCCCATTCTGGCTTCCCTGTGTCTACACCGCACTGAAGACAATCGTTTCCTTGTGCTGAGTCCCTGTGGTATTTGCAGAGAGCGCCTCATCATGCATGGGCCAGACCCACTCGTGGGCGTCCCAGAACCCGACGATGCGACACAGGTCAAATGGGTTCGTGTCGGCGAGATCATGCCGTACTACTGGCCGTCAGTCTTCGACTAAGCACACCAGAACATGCAGCGACAAAGACCTTCCGCTCGACGCTAGCTATTCGATGCTGCCGGGGTCGAGAGGTGTTGGGTTCTGCCGGTCCAGTGGTTGCGGAGCCATCGGTCATGCGACACGACAATTACGGCACCGGGGTAGTGTGCTATGGAGGCTTCCAGTTGGGTGACCAGCGGAAGTGAGAAGTGGTTCGTTGGTTCATCCAGCATCAGGACCTCGGGTGGGTTGGCCAGGATGATGGCCAGGGCCAGGCGGCGTTGTTGCCCCACGCTGAGACTATCGACAGGCCGAGTGTGGTCGCGTGGATGCATAAGCCCAAACGTTGCCAAGGGGGTGGCCTCCGCAACGGCTAATCCAACGGATTGCTCATAGACCGTGTGGGCACTCTGGCCAGCAAATGCTGAGAAGTCGCTTTCCTGTGTCAGCAGGCCGATGCTCAGCCCGGATCTGCGCATGAGGGTGCCGTGATCCGGGGTGAGGTGGCCAGCCAGTATGGCCAGCAGCGAGGATTTACCGACCCCATTGGGACCGGTGATCAGCAGCCGGTCGGTGGCCGTAATGGTCACGGAGGTCGCAGCAAGCCGGTGGGTGCTTGTCACGTGCGTGGCCCGGATAAGTTCCTCATCAGGGGCATAGCGTGCCCCGGTGGTGTGTGCAGCGTCAAGCCCTTGGAAGGACAGTTGACGGGGTGGTTTCACAATCTGGCGCTGTTCTAGCTCTTGTAACCGGGCACGGGCATCATTGACGCGGCGTGCAACGACCTTGGCGTTGCGATCGGCATAGTATTTTTGGGCCATGCGGATTTCGGTGCGGGGTTTCCAATCGGTGTGGCCCACGACTTGGTTGTCATCCACGGCGGCTCTGAGCCGTCGGAGCTGGGCTTGTTCTTGGTCATATTGGTCTTGCCAGCGCCGTCGAGCATCACGACGATACTGCACGTAGTCGGAATAGGTGCCCGTAAACCGGGTGATCCCCCTGGTAACCAACTGTTCCTGTGCATCATGGAGTCGGTGCGGTTGCGGGGCAGGATCTAAATCAATCAGCGACCGAACTGTGCGATCAAGAAAGGCCCGGTCGTGACTAGCAATCAGCACCGGCCCACGCCACGTGGACACCAGGCCGCTGAGGAACTCCACGCCGTGATCATCGAGATGGTTAGTGGGTTCATCCAGCAACAACACGTCCGGAGCGCTCAATAACACACTGGCCAGCGCTAAGCGTGCAGCCTGCCCTCCGGACAGCTGTCCCACAGGGGTTGAGGCAGCCACATCGGCTAGGCCAAGCCCGGCGACCATCCGACTGACGTGGGCGTCCACTTCCCAAGCAGCGAAGCGTTCAGCACGGTCTAACGCTTCGGTATACCGCACCACGGCAGCCTCCTGGTGAGGGTGCTCAGCAAGAGCTTGGGCTGCGTCGTCGACGTCACGGATCGCAGCACGGATGGGAGCGACAGCGGTTTCCAGCACGTCACTCAGTGTTTCGGACGCCGCGAAGGTAGGTTGCTGGGTCAACAGTCCGACAGCTGGTTGCGCGGTGTCACGGTGGAAAAACTCGACACGTCCGGCATCAGCAGGTACGTGTCCGGCAAGAATGCGAAGCAAGGTAGATTTACCGGCACCGTTTTCGCCGATCACCCCGACACAATCATCGGAGGCGACAGCAAACGAAATATCGGTAAACACCCGGCGATCCGCAAACGACTTCGACAAGCCGTCAACGCGCAGATGGGAAAAGAGAGTACGTGAATGCGACACAAAAAGATCCTTGAACGTTTCGAGCCTCGCCGGGCACACGCCTCAGACGCGAGGAGGAACAAGGATCACAGTTTCATACACCCCACAATAGCCCAAGGACGCTAGAAAAGGCCAGTCAGCCCAGGATGACACTCACGTCAGCGAACGGGTTGAGCTTTGGGCAGCAGCCAGGTATACAAAACTGCGGCCACAATGCCGACCAAGACAAAAGATAACAGACCGTAACCCATACTCGCTTCTACCGTGGCAGCCTCACCCGGACTCAGGGCTGCCAGGATATTGCCGAGGAACAAACCCAACACACCATACCCAACCGCAAAGCAGCCGATCACAATGCTTTTGAAGCGCCCTGGGTTCTGTTCCGCTTTCTATACGGGGCTCAGGACGTGAGCCTGGGTCATATGATAGTTGGCTTCGATTTCGGCCGGGGTCTGGTAGTCCAGGGCTTCATGGACTCGAGCGGTGTTCCACCAGTGGACCCAGTTCATCGTTTCGAATTCGACCTCAGTAGCTGACGGCCAGGCGGGTCGAGCATAAATCAACTCGGTCTTATACAACCCATTGACCGTCTCAGCTAGCGCATTGTCATAGGCATCGCCGGCAGTCCCCACGGAAGCTGTCAGCCCGGCGTTGGCCAGGTGCTCGGTGTAGCGGATGCTAACGTATTGCGACCCTCGATCCGAGTGATGGACTAATCCATCCAGGGCTTGGTCTTTAGCACTGAGCAACGCGTGTTCCAGCGCTTCCAACGGTAAAGCGTCGGTGCGCATGGTGGTCCGGGTCGACCAGCCCACGATCTTGCGGCTGAATGCATCTGTGACAAACGCGGTATAACAAAACCCGTTGGTGGTCCGAACATAGGTAATATCCGCCACCCATAGCTGATTCGGTGCATGCACCCGGAAGTTCCGGTTGACTAGATCCGGTCGGTGATCTGGCACCTTCGCTGGGATCGTGGTGGATGGTTTGCGGCCACGCACGACACCGCTGACTCCGGCAAGACGCATGAGCCGGGCGACTTGGTCGCGGCCAACGTCCCCACCGGCACGGGCCATGGCATGCCACATCTTGCGCACCCCATAGACCCCATAATTGGCCTGGTGCAGCTCTTTGACCACCGGAATCAACGCCGCATCCCGTCGCGAACGAGCACTGGCAGATCGGGTTTTGGTGGCCCGATATCCTCTGGAGGTGATGAACCCACGGTCTGTCGCACCTAACACACGACAGATGGACTCGACTCCGAAACGATCCCGAAACATATCGATATAAGCGATCATCTCGTCGTGGGGCGGTCGAGCTCCGCTGCGAAAAAAGCCGAGGCGGTCTTGAGGATTTCATTGGCCCGGCGCAGCTCCGCGTTCTCCCGCTTGAGCTTGCGGATTTCTTCTTGGTCATCCGTGGGCACGCCCGGCTTCTTGCCGGTATCCACCTCGGCTTGTTCCACCCACCGGCGCAATGTCTCAGTGGCGATACTGAGCTTGGGCGCGGTCTCACGAATCACCACATACTGGCTGGGTGCATCGTCATCTTCGAGCCGATCAAACACCATGCGCGTGGCACGGTCTTTAAACGACTGAGGGTACTTACTTGGCATGCTTCTATCCTCTCATTTTAGGACGAAACAAAACCCAGGACGGTTCAGAACTTACTCACAATGAGCTACTGGAGGATATACGGGGCACGGTGTTGTCGCACATTAACGACTCTTCAACAGATCCTAATTAGCGGCATTTAAACTGTCTGACTGGTGAGTGCTTTCTGTCTGACAAATCAACAATACCGCCAGCCGAAACTGCGAAAAACCGCCAAACGAAGTTAACAGTCACACAGTTGCTTTCCTTGTAGTTAAGTGAAACACTTGACCACATGGAAAGTAATTCAGGTCACGGGCAGACTCCGGCAGGGGCCCAAGCTGCTCTCGACGAAATCTTGACCGATCGACAACACCTTGCTCGCCGGACCACAGCTCCAGCCTGGTACTATCCGGTGCTTGCCATCATCACCGCCGTCATCGTTGGCTCCCCGGCTGTGGGGAATCCTGTGTGGACAGCGCTACTCATCGCTGGCGCATGCGCCGCTCTGGTATTCATCGAGTACGGGTTCACCAAGCAGACTGGGCTGTCCACCAATCGGGTTCCAGGCCCGCGCACCCTCATGCTGCTCATTGGCATGGGAGTCCTTGTGCTTGCCATGCTCGCCCTAACGGCTGTGCTGGTCACTGTCGGTCAGTCGGCCTGGGCAGTAGCCACGACCGCCATCGGTTTTCTCACCATGTTCCCCGGCGGCTTGTTCTACGACCGCGTCTATGGTCGGGAGCTAAAACGTGGGATCTGAGCCACGTTTCGACGAATCGATCCATGCACCCACCCGGCTACGCCTGTGTGCGCTCCTGCGGCCCGTCGACTTCGCAGAATTTTCTACTTTAACCTCAGCCTTGGGCATCAGCGAAGCGAACCTTTCTAAAACCGTTCGAAAGCTTGCCGACCTTGGATATCTCACCACAACGAAACAACCGGCACCGGAAAGAGGCGACTTCCGCCGCCGGACCCATGTGTCGCTCACCAGCCTGGGACGTCAGGCTTTCGACGGACATCTTGCCGCCCTGCAAGAGCTTGCCACTGCGGCAATCCCGAGCGACAGCTAACCTGCTTGATTACGTATCGCTATCTCTTTGTCGATGCCCTGAGCGGGTAACGCGGTATACCCGTTTTACATGTCATGCATACTCGCATACTCGGGACGATGAACTCTGCTAATCAAGGCGCCACATTTGGGAAACGCGCCAACCAGCGGTTGAATGCGAGCTCGATTCTGACGCCTCCGGACCT
>NZ_DYXC01000089.1 GCF_020742345.1 Enteractinococcus helveticum
AATCAACCGCGCCCCGGCGTTGGCGAACTCAATGCGGTTACCACCCGGTTCCCACACGTATAGGAAAAACGTCTGATTTATCGCGTGCTTATACGGCCCGTATTCAATGTAGACGCCCTCTTCGAGGAAAAAGTCGGCGGCTTTGAGAATGTCCTCGCGGGTATCGGTGGCAAAGGCCAGGTGATGGAAACGACCGCGTTCGCCCGTCCAGTCATCCGAGTAGACGACGTCGTAGGATTTCTGGGCAAACCGGAACCAGCGAGCCGCATACCCACCGGCGTCGAGTTCAACCTGTTCGGTTTCCCGGGCCTTCATGACTTGATCCCAGAAATCACCGGTCACGTTGACGTCGGATGCCAGATAGTTAATATGGTCCAGTCGGCGGGCGTTGACGCCGTAGCCCGGATAACGTGCTGCCTGATTTTTCAGTGCAGGACGATCCTGCTCATCGGCCTGATACAGTTCGGTGTCGTAATAGATACCAAACAGGTGCTCATCGGGGTCTTGGAATTCATAGTATTCGCCGATGCCAACCTCGGGATCTTTCCACCCCTCGCCGTAGCCGGTATCTTCAATGGCTGCTACCCGGCGTTGTAGGGCTTCGGGGCTAGTAGCACGCAACATGGTGCGGCCCACCCCGTTAGTATCTGAGGCGGTCAGTTTGATCGAATAGGTCTCGTATTCGTCCCAGCAGCGCAGGTACGCCGAGTCACCGATGCGTGCGACTTCGCGCATGGCCAGCAGGTCTTTGAAGAACCAGAGGCTTTCCTCAAATTTTGGGGTCAGGATTTCTACGGCACTGATGTGCGCTAAGTCAAAGTTTTCTCGTTCAGCCATTGTGTCTTCCTTACTATCGGTATTGCAGGCCCTTGGCCGCAAGCTTGTCTCGCATGCCGTATACATCCAACCCCAGTTCGCCGGCGGCCAGTCGCTCGCGAACGCCGGCTTCTTTGGCTTCGCGAACCTTGGCGGCCTCAACGACGTCGGCCACTTTTTCGCGGGGCACGACGACGACGCCGTCGGCATCCCCCACCACCACATCCCCGGGGTTGACCACCGCTCCGGCACAGGTCACCGGGACATTCACGGACCCCAGCGTTTCTTTCACGGTGCCGCGTGCGTGGATCGCCTTGGCAAACACCGGGAAATCCATGTGCTCTAAGTCTGCTACGTCACGGACCCCGCCGTCGATAACCAATCCGACCCCGCCGCGAGCCCGGAAGGAGGTGGCCAACAGATCACCGAAAAACCCGGCGTCTGATTCGGTCGTGCAGGCCGCGACCACTACATCGCCGTCGGTAATTTGTTCTGCAACCACGTGCATCATCCAGTTATCTGCGGGTTGTAGCAGTGCTGTGACCGCCGGTCCGCACAGTTTGGCGCCTGCATAGGCCGGGCGCATATACGGTTGCATCAGCCCGACGCGACCCATGGCTTCATGGATGGTGGCGCTACCGTATTGGCTCAGCGCGGCGACGTCGTCGGGGTCGGGGCGGTCAATTTTGGTGTTCACAATTCCCAATTCATACATGGTTTCTCCTAGCGGCCCTGGGCGGTGAGACGGCGGTCCAGGCGCGGGTGGACGGCGCGTGCGGTGTCTTCAAAAATGGCCTGTTTGGATGCATCCGACAGTTCGGCGGCTTGGATATAGCGGGCGGTGTCGTCAAAATAATGCCCGGTGTTGGGGTCTTCGGTGCGCACCGCGCCGATCATTTCGGAGGCGAACATAATGTTCTTATGCGGAATGACTTCCAGCAGTGTATCGATGCCCGGCTGGTGATAGACGCAGGTATCGAAGTAGATGTTGTTCAGCAGGTGCTCTTCTACCGGGGGCTTGTTCAGCATCATGGCCAGGCCGCGGAAGCGGCCCCAGTGATACGGTGCCGCCCCGCCGCCGTGCGGGATGATCATTTTCAATTCGGGGAAGGTGGCAAAGAGGTCGCCGGCCAGTAGCTGCATGACGGCGGTGGTGTCAGCGTTGAGATAGTGTGCACCGGTGGTGTGGAAGGCCGGGTTGATGGAGGTTGACACGTGCACCATGACGGGCAGTTCGTGCTCGATGAGTTTTTCATATACCGGGAACCAGTGTTTATCGGTCAACGGTGGTGAGGTCCAGTGCCCGCCCGAGGGGTCGGGGTTGAGGTTGACTGCGACAATATCGTGTTCGGTCACGCAGCGTTCCAGCTCGTCGATGACGGTGGCCGGTTCGACTCCGGGGGATTGTGGCAGCATGGCCGAGGGGACGAAACGATCCGGGTAAAGTTCCGAGACCCGGCCGATGAGGTCATTACAGTGGCGCGACCAGGCGGCAGAGGTTTCGAAATCACCGGCGTGGTGGGCCATAAATGAGGCCCGCGGGGAGAAGATCTGCACGTCAATGCCGCGCTCATTCATCAGGCGCAGTTGATTGGTTTCGATGGATTCGCGGATCTGGTCATCCGTGATCACCGGGCCTTTAGACGCCGGTGGTTGTCCGCCGTCGAGCGCAGCAAGTTGGGCCTCGCGCCATTGGCCAAGCGGGGCTGGGGCCGTGGTGTAGTGCCCGTGAATATCAATAATCAACCTAAGTGTCCTTCCACTTTCTGTGAGCAGATGCTTTGAGTCAAAACGTATTAGGGGCGCTGGGATCCCAAATCCTGGCCGGCACATAGACCTCGCCGCGGCTGATCAACCGTGCGGTGCGGGTGTTACCCGAGGCGACCACGGTGCCATCGTCATCCAAGTCGACGAGCGCTTCGAAAATTCCTGAGGGGTGTTCAATACCGAGGCTTTGCTGTTTTCCTGTGCCGGGTGTGCCGAGCTGCGCGGCAACCGAGCCCTGCAGGAGTACAGCGGTTGCAACAGTAACGGCAGCCAGCACCCCGATTGATTCGTGAACTCGATGGGGTATGAAACTGCGCGTGGAAATTGCGCCGCCAGCACGTGGGGCCGCGACAAGGGTCATTTTGGGGTACGACTCATCGGCGACATCACCTAGTCCCATGACCTGGGCCGCAGCCAGGCGCAGGGCTTCAATGCGCGTTTTGAGGTCGGTGTTATCGGTCAATTCGGGCACGGTTTCATAGC
>NZ_DYXC01000090.1 GCF_020742345.1 Enteractinococcus helveticum
TTGGATCCAGAACATGCTGCACAGCGGCATTTCGCCGACGTCGCCAGCACCGTCCGCTCCATGATGCCTGAACACCTCCACGGCGAGGTAGAACGGTATTTTCGTCACGCAATTGATTCGCCGGGGGCTCACGAGGCTGCGTTATTGGAACGCATTGCCGAACTGAGCCTTGATTCAAGTGATACGTGGGATACGATCATTTTTGACACGGCCCCCACTGGACACACGATCCGCTTGCTGGAAATGCCGCAACTTCTGACTGTCTGGGCAGAGGGCATGATGGGCCGGGCCAAAAAGACCGCACAATTTCACGCCGCAATGGAAGCCTTGCCGGGTGACACACAGTTTTCAGAACCGAGCCCTGTTGCTGAACGCAACGCAAAGATACGTGCGATTTTGGAGCGACGGGGCCAGCTGTTCCGAACATTTTATGCTGCGCTCACTTCGAAGAAGACAACTGGCTTCGTTATTGTGACGTTGGCTGAGCGAATGCCTGTGGCTGAAACACTTGAGCTGAAAGAACAGCTCAAGGACGCGAAAATCCCAATTGCAGGTGTTATTGTCAACCGTCGTTCGCCGTCGGACGCCGGAAAATTGCTTGCGCTGCGCAGACAGAACGAAGATGACCACCTATCAACACTGACCAAAAGCATGCAGAAAATTCCGGTAGTCCAAGTCGATCTTCAAGAACGCGAACCAACCGGTTTTCAGGCTCTGGAGGCTTTCTCGGAGCAGCTTTCCGCGTATCTCCAGTAGACCGGCGTCGTCACCAAGCAAAGCAGCAATACCTTTGTAATCTATTGGTTAGATGAGTCGCTGTGATCGAGCAGTGTCGATGGCCGCAGTCCGGTTGGTGACATTCAACTTTTGGTAAATATGCACCAGGTGGGTTTTTACGGTTGCTTCCGAAATGAACAGTGACTGGGCCAGTTGTTTATTTGTTGCACCCGTGGCCAAGAGCTCTAGCAGTTCTATTTCTCGCGAGGAAAGGCTCTGTTGTGGCTGCTGCATGCGGTGCATCAAGAGTGCAGCAATTTCGGTAGACAAAGTTTGCTTTCCTGCAGCAGTGTCGAGGATCGCCTGCCGCAATTTTTCGGGTTCGGCGTCTTTGAGCAAGTAGCCTTTGGCGCCGGCATCCACGGCGGCCATGACATCTGATTGCGTATCGTAAGTGGTCAAAATCAGCACCGGCGGGCCATTTTGCTCTTTGAGTCGCCGCGTCGTGGTAATCCCGTCCAAACCGGGCATCTCAATATCCATCACTACCACGTCGATTGCTTCGACGTCCGGGTCATTTTGCTGCCGGGAGGCTGTCACTATATCGAGTGCTTCTGCGCCATCGGCGGCTTCACCTACCACCCGGACACCGTCCAAGCCCTCTAATAATGCTCGTAACCCACTGCGTACCACCGGGTGGTCATCAACGAGCAGTACTCTGATGATTTGCACGGACTGGGTCACAAATCCTCCTGGACGGCGGGGAGCGTTGAGGCACTGGTCAGTGGAATGCGCGAGGCCACCACGGTGCCTTCACCCGGTGTCGACTCGACAGTCAGACTCCCATTGAGTACGGCCAAGCGTTGACGCAGCCCATAGAGTCCATATCCGCCGGATTCGCCGTCTGGGTGCTGGTCTGGTGGCACTGTAAATCCCGGATAGAACGCCTCAGGCATGGTAAAGCCGACGCCGTTATCAAAAATATCTACGGTCAATTCGTCGTCCCAAATTCCCACCGTGATGACTACTTGAGTGGCCTGGGCATGGGCGGCAACATTGCCCAACCCCACTTGAACCGTCCGCACCACAGCGGCACTGATCGGTGACGGTAATTGGGTCGGGGAGGTTTCTCCCTCCCACCGCAGGTGCATGCTCACCGGTTGGTGGCGCACCGCCAACTCTGTTTCATAACGTTTGGTCAACCGTTGCAGTTGGGTTCGCAGGGAGTCTGCTGGATCAGCTGTTCCGAGGTGTTGGATTAAACCACGGGCCTCAGTCAGATTGGCTGCCGCGGTTTCTTCAATCAACTCCAGGCTCTGCTGAGTAGGCGGCGAGAGTTCGTGAGACTGCCGGGCGGCGCGACTGACCAGCACAATCGAAGAGAACCCCTGGGCGAGGGTGTCATGAATTTCCCGTGCTAGGCGCTCGCGTTCTTCTAGCTGTCCGGCTCGATGTTCCGTGGCAGCCAGGTCAGTTTGAGCCGCCTGCAGTGCGGCGGCAACCCGTTGATGGTGTACTGCCTGGGCTAATAAGTGCCGATAGGCAGCCGAAATGAGCACAGCCAAAACAGCGCCGATGCCAGGACCAATAATTGTGGCTAGATCCGGCGGTTGGGGACCGGTCGCACGAACTGCATCCCACCACGGCAAGAGCCAAGTTGCTGCCCACAACAGCACAACGGCCACCACGCCGGCAACATTTCCCAGCAAATAGAGATAGAGAAACATCAGCGGGAATGCGACCCAAACGAAGGTTGGACTCAAAAATAACAGGACGAGCCACAACACAGTAATGGTACCCAGCCATGCCCAGCCCAATATTTTGGTGCGAGCATGGGCAGGTTTGGCATCGTGACGGTACCACCGGTATTCACGTGAAGTACCCAGCACATAGACCAGAGCCAGCACAGCAGCCAATAACGTGACCACCAACATTCGATGCATTGGCGGGGCGGCCACCGCACCGGATGGGAAGAAGGCTCGCACCAGGCCCAGCCCCAGTAACACCGCGAACATAACGTGCAAACCAACTCGCAGCACGCGCAGCACCGGAGAACGCTCTGGTGCTGCAAGGGATGTGGGCGTGGCAGTCATGTCTCTACCGTAGCGACAATCGGGTCAGACGGAATCAACCAAAAGGTTGACTACCAAATCAACCCATTCCACGATGTCGTTCTATGCGTGAAACAGCAGACTGGATTCACTACCGAAACCACCAAATTTTCAAAGGACACGATTCCATGTTTGTAGGCTTACGCGAAATACGAGAGGCCAAAGGGCGGTTCACGCTCATGGGCGCCGTCGTGGGGATGATCACCCTGTTGCTGGTGATGCTCACCGGGCTCACAGCGGGCCTGGGAGCCCAAAATACGGCGGGGCTCGCCGCGTTGGATCCAGCCGGCTACGTCTTCGGTAATGCTGCCATTGATGAGGCACCGGAAGACCTGACCTTTGTTGAATCATCGGTCACCAGCCAGGATCAGCAAGCCTGGGCCGCAACTGAAGGCGTTGACGACGCCGTGCCAGTGGGCATGGCACAGACCCTGCTAACCGCTGAATCCTCTGGGTCTGTTGCCGTTTGGGGCATACCGGAGGGCTCCGGCCTCGTTGAACACACCGCATCACCCGCACTACACGGTGCCACTGAACCCAGCGCGGACGGCGTGGTGCTGTCTGAATCCATTGCCGAAGACCAGAACTTGCACGTGGGCGACGCCGTGACCATCGGGCCCATTGATCTGACCGTTGAAGGCATTGTGGACGACCAATGGTATTCACACTCCGCCATTGTCTGGGTGACCACCGAATCCTGGCAGGCCATGACCCACGCAGAAGACCAAGTACTTGGCAACGTGCTGGCCATCTTTGGTACTGAAGACGCCACCGCCTGGGATGCAACTGTCGATTCCACCGCAACCGTGAACACGAGTGTTTCTGAATCATTCCAAGCTTTACCTGCTTACTCATCAGAATCTGGTTCGCTGACGATGATGCAAGGATTTCTCTACGCCATTTCAGCCTTGGTTATCGTTTCGTTTGTCACCGTCTGGACCATCCAGCGCACCCGAGATCTTGCTGTCCTCCGAGCCCTGGGTGCTTCCAGCGGCTACCTCATGAAAGATTCTCTTGGCCAAGCCGCCGTCATTCTGGCGGTCGGTGTTGTTGCCGGTGCAAGCCTGGGTGCCGGGCTCGGTGCGCTCGCGGCAACCGCTGTACCGGTGAGGTTGTCTGCACTGACCGTCATCTCCCCTGCCGTAGGCATCTGGGTCTTAGGAGTACTGGGTTCTGCCGTTGCAGTACGTCGTGTTTCAAAAGTCGACCCATTGTTAGCCCTGGGTGGCAACTAATTCCCGCAGCGCACTGTGCTGAATTTTTTGTGTTTTCGAAAGGATTATTCATGACTTCCACAACTCAACCCAACACTACTGTTGCAACAGCCATTGACCTGCATCAGGTGAGCCTGTTGTATCCGGACGGCCAAAACCCGGACGGTAGCCCACGAACCGTCGCAGCTTTGGATCAGGTGAACTTCACGGCCGCAAAAGGTGAGCTCACCGCTTTGGTCGGGGAATCGGGGTCAGGTAAATCCTCCCTGCTGTCGGTTATCGGAGCACTTGTGCGACCAACTTCCGGCACTGTGCTGGTGGGCGATACGAATGTTGAAAAGCTCGACGACGCCGAACAAGCGCAGTTGCGTCGCGACACCGTGGGGTTGATTTTCCAACAGCCCAATCTGCTTAGCGCCCTGGGTGTGCGAGACCAATTGCTGGTCACTGACCACTTGCGCGGCCTTGGCGGTAAGGAACTCAAACTGCGCAGGGCTCGTGCGGATGAGCTGCTTGACGTCGTTGGTTTAGCTGATATGGCCGACCGGAAAATCCATGCCCTATCTGGTGGACAACGCCAACGAGTGAACATTGCACGGGCGCTGATGGGGACTCCGCAAGTGTTGTTGGCCGATGAACCAACTTCCGCGCTGGATCAGTCGCGCTCGCATGACATTATGCAGCTGTTGAAAACGCTGACTGAAGAGTTCTCGGTCGCCACTGTCGTTGTTACCCATGATCGAGGGCTAGTGCAATATGCTGATCAAGAGGTGACTTTATCGGACGGTCGTGTCGTGTCCGCGGAACGAGTGGTAGCTAAGGCTATCTAATATGCTGGCTGTCAGGCGATCTAACGGTCAGGCTCGCTGCGATTGCGGATGATCTTTGGTCTGTTACCGCGTTGAGTCCGCTGAGCCTTGCACTGCAACGACGCAACGCGACCCTACAGGAATGAATAGACCTAGCTATATGGCAGCGTTAGAGCGCCCATTGAATATTGCGAAGCAGCGGTTGATAAGGATCTAACCATCGGGCTGGTTGGAAGTAGTGGGTGCCGTCAATGGTGTGGATCGTCCACTTGCCGTTATGCACTTGACTATGGTGGTAGGTGCAGAGGGTAATTCCATTATCGATGTCGGTTTTACCGCCAAACTCCCACGGCTTTATATGGTGGATATCGCACAAGGCAGCAACGATAGTGCACCCTGGAGCCCGGCATCCGCGATCGCGGGCAAGGATGGCGCGTCGTTGCGCACGATTGAAAAATCGTTTGGTGCGGTGCTGATTCAACACGCTGTGGTATTTGTTCCAGATTTGCCCAACGATTTCGGAATCGCAGGTCAGGATCTTAATATCCTGCGGGCGAATGGAACCGACATTCATGGCTTCAGAGATGAAACCTGTCCATGGTGGTGGACTCTGGCCAGCCTGGTGTCTGGGGTCATAGCAGACCCCTTGCTGGGTGCTTTCCGGGTCTGAACGTCGGATCTCTGGTGGCACAATGCTGCTCGGACCGCGGGGTCTTCGCAGCTTCTCGGGGAGCATGCCGATATCGAGTGTCTGATAGGCCGTTTCGATATCTTGAACGATATGCAGTGTTGATGAAGCCCCGTGTGCACGTTTGATAGCTAATTCTCCGGGCGGGAACTTGCGGATGGCACGGAATAGGCCGATAAATATTGCTCCGAGCAGTTGCCCCGGTGATAGTTTCTCTATGTGATCGAGTTCTTCTTGGGTGACAGGGTCACCATTGGAATCTTTCGCTACTACCGAGTCTGGATCCTGATCGATTGTCAGATCTTCTAAGTTCGATGCATCGGGATCATAGAGCGGCTCGGTGTCGAACTCTCCTACATTTGATTCCTGATTGGTAGCTGTCGATGCATTGTCGTTGGTGGGCTCCTGTGAATCTGCGGTATCGGTTTGTGGTTTCGCTTCTTCTTGCTTCTGATCGAACAGAAATGCTTTGAGGTTGTCGTCAACTTTGACGGGTGCCCCATTTTTGTTGAGCTGTTCGAGAGCGAAACTCTTGTACTCAGCGAATACAGCTGGAGACATATGCATCCAAGCTTTGCCGGAGCCATCTGAATAGGCTTGATCTCGAAGAACATTGTCGGCTTGCTTGCGGAAAGCTTCTTCTAACGGTGGACCATCAGAGCAGATGTGATGAGCAATGGTGTCGGCCCAGCGTTTTCGCGCGGTATTGAACGCATCAGGATTTGAAGTCTCTGCTGCTTCGACGAGTGTGGGTTCAAACGCTATAAGCGCGGCATCCTTGTACCCTAGATCGGCTCCGACCTTCCTGGTGTACTTGGTGAGGTCGGCATCCATCCGAATGATCCGATCCAAGTTTTCTCCTGAGACCTTCCCGTCTTTAAACGATTCAGCGAGGTTTGAAAGCTTCGGCTGGTTCTCCTCCGCAGAGGGATTGATGCCAGCCTTCCACGTCACGTACTCTATGCGGGCGTGAATTTGCTTCGTCTTAGTTCGGGAGAACCGCAGGACCTCTTTGAAGTACTCTGTACTATTTTTATAGGCCACAACTCCCACAGGGCTGCCGAAGTATTCGGGCTGTGAAGAAAATGCTGGCTGAAGCTGGCGGCAGAAGTGGGTGACGACAGCGTCTTGGGCATTTTCTAATTGCCGGGTGATTTCAGCAAAAATCGGTATAGTATCCCAAATATTTTCCGGGCTTTGTGGAACTGGTGGATTAGGAACAGCGTTGCCCTGTTGTTCGTCCGTCTTTTCATGCGCGACTGGTTCATCAGAATGTTCTTCATCTGCAGTGGCCTGACTATCCGAGGGGTCTTTTGACCGTGTATTGGATGTGCCGTTAAAACCCGACCAATCTTCACCAGCTGCCAAGGTGTACTGTGCGAATTCGTGAAAGGATGCAGGTTCTGCAGCACGCGCGACCAACTGATTCTTGAAAAACAAAGTCACGTAAGCCAACTGCGTGACGCTCAGATCATCGACAAATGACAGATCCGCGTGCTCAGGCAGAGGTACCTCGACACCAACGTCAGGTAATGAAGTGGTGACATCCATGATGCGACCCTCTCAGTGAACAACAGCTAATCAAGTTTGAGGTAACGGTGCTCCTCGGACCGCATCTGTAGCAATCAGTCAGTTTGAATCAGTGACTTTTCAAAATTTCCTATTGACGCCATTCTACCTAAAAAATGTAGCTAAGGCTATGACGAAGATATGATTGTTTAACACTTTTATGTATAAAAATGGCTTCTATACCATTGTCAACTATCTTTATGTTGGATTAGCCGCTTTAATGTGGATAACATGCATTTTATCTGAAGTTTTCCACATCCGTGGACAACACGGTTGCAAGAGTTCTCTGCATCAGGTAGTAGCCCTGCATCGCTTAGTGCAGCTCATGTGCACCTGCAGTGTCGCGACTGTATTTCAATGCTGTGTTAATGACTAATAACTTTGGGTAGCTGCCCAGTCAGGGCGGTTGAGGTGGCGTGCCCAACCGGCAACGTGTTACGAGGAGCTTTAGACCGTCATCGACACTGTGTTAAAGAGGGAGTAGGCAGCATTTTGACGCATAAAACAAGCGGTACCCATCCGTGGGGTACCGCTTGTCCGGACTGCGAGAGCGCCTTGAACTTTATGCAAGTTGATATTCGTGTGGATTGGTCGCTGACCGGCCTGAGCGGTTTCGGTACGACGCAATCACGGCCAGGATGACCAATGCGGCTCCAACCATCCAGGAAGTCAACATCGCTGTACGTTCCTCTACGTGCGCGCCAAAGAGTGCCGAGAGGAATACTAAGACGCCGAGTACCATTTTCACGAACTCAGCTAATGTGGAGGATGCCGTCGTTCCTGCCCAGAGGGACGCGACGGTGACCAGGACTCCTAGTGTCACCCACAGTGCGGTCGGTGCACCCGGGATCCATAGATATGCCAGGGCTAGGTAGATGCCAAGTAGGACGCTCAGCCAATCCTGCCAAGCTGCCCAGCGCCGTCTGTTTCCAATGGTGGCTTCGTGGACTAACGGATGATGGATCGTGCTAGGGGAACCCGTTTTCTGCACCGGCACATTGGTTTTGGATTTTACGGGTGGATTAGCGTTTTTCTTCGCCATGAGCTTCGCCTCCAAAATCTACATAGAACATGTTTCACTGTTGGCTCTTTAAGCAATGGCGCTAGTTCTATTGTAGCCCTACTACTCCAGGGCCACCATGGACGACGTAGGCGCGCTAAGTCGATGAAACGTCAGCCGGTTGCATCTTAGTACCGTGGTGCGGTGGCAATATCAGGCCGGTTGTGGCGGTTGGCGATCTCGCCGAGGGCATCTTCAGCAGCAGCGGCTAAGAAGGAATTCGGATCCATGACTAACCGCTGCAGACGGTCAATGGCCACGTCATGCTGTGGGGTAGCCGTTACGCCAATGGCTCGAGCGGCGGCCATGCGCACGTGCGGGTAGGCGTCGTCGGTGAGCAGTTCGACGAGTTTATCGACGTGGGCAAGTTCGTGGTGGCCAACGAGTTGGGCGGCAATTTCACGAACCTGCCAATCGTCGTCGTCCAAAGCAATAATGACGGCGTCCTCGGCCTTATGATGCCAGGCGTGGAGCAGGGCTTGGCCGGCCCAGACGCGTGCCATATAGGGTTCGATGGCGTCCATGCCACCGAGCAGCTTGATGTCGGGATCGTGTTCGGCGTCGGGGGTTGTTTCCTGCGATAACAGGCGCATAGCCCAGTCGACCAGGGTCGTATAACCTAGGGTCTCAACCGCCGTGGCAATGCGTGTCGTGACGGCTGTGGAAAAGTGATCTGGGCGGTTAGCTGAAGACGATACAGAATAGGACATGTCTCTATTGTGCACACATTGCAGGTGGTAGTTTAGGGATTATGCGCTCGCGAAGTTCGATTACCCTCCACTTCCGGGCTGAAGCGTATGATCATCCTTCGGGCTACGTGGACGCCGGTACCGTTATGAGCTGGCTGGATAAGGCCGGTTATGCTGCCGCAGCCACTTGGGCGGGCTCGAATGTGCAGGCCACCTATATTGGCAACATGAAATTCGGCCACCCGGTTCCGGTGGATACCCAGATTACTGCTCAGGCGCGCCTTATTTACACGGAGAATACCGAAATACATGTTCAGGGCCGATTGACCCTGCCAGAGGTTTTGGACGTCGACGGCGAACCAACCGTGGCCACGTGGGTTGTTATGGTCTATGAGGCCGTTGATGCCAAGGGGAAACCGAAACAGGTCAAGCCGTGGGAGCCGCGCACCGACGCCGGTCATAAGCGTCGCGAGGCAGCTAAGGCTCGCTCAATTGAACATGCCCGCGGTGAAGACGCGTTGGGACAGGTGTCGTTTCCGGATCCAGCCGAAACCACCGCCGAAGTCGTGTTGCTGTGCTTTATTGCCCACGCCGCCCAAGTGACTCCCGGATTTCGACTCCAGGGTGGTACGCTGATGAACTGGCTCGATGAGGCTGCGTTTGTGTGTGCCTCGCGCTGGGCGGGTAAACAGGCGGTTGCGGTATTTGCCGGCGGGGTGCAGTTCTACCACGGGGTATACGTGGGCGACGTCGTCGAAATTGAAGCACGTATTGTCCACACCACGGAGCGTTCGATGTACCTGGTGGTGCGTGCTTGGAGTGGTAAACCTGAACAGCGCGATTTGCGTCCGGTGGCCCAATCGATTGCGATTATGGTCGTGGCCGAGGAGGGTAAGGCCGAGCCGATCCCGAGTTGGCAGCCGGCAACCGAGGCAGAAAAACTATTGCAACACCGCACCATTGAGCTGGTGTCGATGCGAAATAAGAACGTTTATGAGTGGTCGACGGTAGAAGTACCCTGACCGGGTAGGAAAGACTCTTTTGCTCAAACTCCTGGCGCGTTTTGCACGCCCATATAGTGGTCATTTGATGGCCGTGGTCGTCCTGCAACTGGCAACAGTGGGCGCCATTTTGTTTTTACCGGCACTCAATGCCCAGATCATTGACGACGGGATTGCCACCGGTAACACCGACGTGATCTGGAAGTTGGGCGGTGTGATGCTCGCCGTGGCGCTGATCCAATTGGCCGCATCCGTTGGTTCGGTGTGGTTCGCCGCAATTGCTTCGATGTCGATCGGACGCGATCTGCGCGCTGAAATCTTCCGACGGGTCTCGAGGTTCTCCGGTTACCAAATGTCTCAATTTGGGCCCGCAACCCTGATCACGCGCGCCACCAACGACGTCCAACAGTTGCAAATGGTCACGCTGATGGGCATGAGCCTGTTGGTGATGGCACCGATTATGGGGATCGGGGGTGTGGCCATGGCGATGCGTGAGGACGCCGGATTGTCGTGGCTGGTGTGGATCGCAGCTCCCGTGGTTATTGTGATCATGATCTTGGCCGCGCTGAAGATGATGCCGCTGTTCCGACAAATGCAAGAGGCCATTGACGACGTCAACCACACCCTGCGCGAGCAAATCACCGGGATGCGTGTGGTGCGGGCGTTTGTGCGCGAGGATTATGAAACCGCCCGGTTCACCAAGGCCAATCAGCACCTGACGGATCTGGCGATCGGGGTGGGTAAGATTTTCGTGCTACTGTTCCCGCTCATTTCACTGGTGCTGCACGGCGCGACTGCCGCGGTGTTGTGGTTTGGCGGGTTGCGCGTGGACGCCGGCCTGGTTGAGGTCGGCTCGCTGACGGCGTTTATGCAGTACCTATTGCAGATTTTGATGGCCGTGATGATGGCCACGATGATTTTCTTGATGATCCCGCGTGCGATGGTTTCGGCCAAGCGCATCACCGAGGTGCTGGCCACCGAACCCGAACTGACCGAAGGCACCTTTGAGCCCGAGGACCCGGCGGGCCAGCTCGAGTTCCGCAACGTGACGTATGCGTATCCGGGGGCGGATATGCCGGTATTAGAAGACATCAACTTCAGTGCCGCGCCCGGCCAGACGGTAGGTATTATCGGCTCCACCGGGTCGGGCAAGACCACGCTGCTGAACCTCATTCCGCGACTGACCGACACCACCGCTGGTGAGGTGTTGATCGACGGTGTCCCGCTGCCCGAATACTCGCGCCAGGCCCTATCGAATATCGTGGGGATGGTGCCGCAAAAGGCCTACCTCTTTTCGGGTACGGTGGCTTCCAATATGCGATTCGGCGCACCGGATGCCACTGATGACGACGTCTGGGCTGCCCTGCAGACCGCTCAAGCCGCAGATTTTGTGTCCGTGCGAGAAACCAAGGACGACGTCGGACTGCACTCGGCCATTGCCCAGGGCGGCACGGATGTTTCCGGCGGGCAGCGCCAGCGCTTGGCCATCGGGCGTGCTCTGGCCGCAAAACCAAAGATTTACCTCTTTGACGACTCGTTTTCGGCACTGGACGCCACCACGGATGCCAAACTCCGCGCCGCGCTGGCCGACCAACTGGCCGATGCAACCATCCTGATTGTTGCCCAACGCGTGGCCACGATCCGTGACGCCGACCGCATCCTAGTGCTGGAACACGGTCGGATTGTCGGCGACGGAACCCACGACCAACTGCTGAAAACCAATACCGTGTATCAACAAATTGTTGAATCGCAGGTGGGCCATGACTGAAACCACCGACGCCCCAGAGCTGCAAGAAACCGCCGATCCGGGCCGCAAACCCAAAGCGTTCTGGCCGGCCATGCGCCGGTTGGCCGCCGTCTTTGCCCCCTATAAAACCAAATTCGTCTTCGCCGTCGTCCTCACCGTCATCTCCGTTGCACTGCAAGTGTGGGCACCGCTGGTGCTGGGGGACGCCGTCAACGTGCTTTTCCACACCGAGGGTATTAACTTCGCGCTATTGGGTGAACTGATCACCCGGGTGCTGGCCATGTACGTCGTCGCGATGGGCCTGATGTGGTGGCAGGGACGCATCCTGATCATCATCGGGGTGGAAATCACCTACCTGCTGCGCCAGGATGTGGAACGCAAACTGCACCGGGTGCCCACCAACTGGTTCGACGGCACCCAGCGTGGTGACCTGTTATCGCGCACCACCAACGACGTCGATAACATTCAAAACGCGGTGCAACAGACTGTCTCGTCCATCCTCAATGGCGTGTTGACGATCATCGGCATCACGATCATGATGTTTTCGATCTCCTGGCAGCTGGCACTGATCGCGCTGATTGCGGTGCCGATTGCCGCGGTGGTGGTGGGCATTATCGGCCAGCGGGCCCAGAAATTGTTCTCCGCCCAATGGGCCAACACCGGCAAACTCAACGGCCACATTGAAGAAGCCTTCACCGGTCACGACGTCATCACCTTATTCAACCGGCAAGACGCGATGATTCAAGAATTTGATACCCGCAATGACGACGTCTACCAGGCCAGCTATAAGGCCCAGTTCGTGTCCGGCATGATCCACCCGATCATGCAGTGGGTGACGTATTTGGGCTATGTCGGCATCGCGGTTGTCGGCGCACTGCAGGTCTCCGCCGGGCGTCTGCCGCTGGGGTCGGTCACCGCGTTTATTCAGTACTCGCGCGAATTCAACCAGCCGTTGGGCCAGCTGGCCGGGCTGGCGAATATGATTATCTCCGCGGTCGCCTCGGCCGAACGCGTCTTCGAATTCCTCGACGCCGAAGAAGAAACCCAAGAAGACGACCAACTGCCCGAGGTCACCGGGGCCGTGGAATTCGTCAATGTGCGTTTCGGTTACGATCAGCACGCCCCGCTGATCACCAACCTGAACCTGAAGGTTGAACCCGGCCAACTGGTGGCTATTGTTGGGCCCACCGGTGCCGGCAAGACCACCCTGGTCAACCTGCTGATGCGCTTCTACGACGTCGACGCCGGACAGATTTTGCTGGATGGCACCGATATTGCCACCGTCTCGCGGTCCGCGCTGCGTCACCCGATTGGCATGGTGTTACAAGATGCGGTGCTGTTTTCCGGCACGATCAAGCACAACATCGCCTACGGTAACCCGGATGCCACCGAGGACCAGATCATCGCCGCCGCCCAGGCTGCACGTGCCGATCACTTCATCAATCAGCTGCCCAACGGGTACGACACCGAGGTCAGCCTGGACTCGGATGCCATCTCCACCGGGGAACGCCAGTTGCTGACCATCGCCCGGGCGTTCTTATCCAATCCGCGCCTGCTGATTCTGGACGAGGCGACGTCATCGGTGGACACCCGCACCGAAGCACTCATCCAGGAAGCATTAGCGAAACTCCAACAGGGCCGAACCTCCTTTGTGATCGCGCACCGATTGTCCACAATTCGTGCCGCCGATGTGATTGTGGTGATGGACGCCGGCGACGTCGTTGAACAAGGCACCCACGCCCAGTTACTTGCAGCCCGTGGAATGTACCATGACTTATACACGGCCCAAACCCAACAGCACATTGAAGGAGGCCGGTGAGTAACCCGACCTACGGTAGCAATCCGCACCAGAACCCGTATCCGGTTGGCTGGCCGGGACAATATCCCACCGGCTGGCCCAACACCCCGCCCGGAACCAAACGCCGGCGCGGACAAGCCGACCCCGATGACCCCACGGCATCGGATCCGGGCAAATTTCACTGGGGCGATCTGCTCGGGCTGATCGTCTACATTGGCGGGTTCCTGTTTGGCGGGATGCTGTTCGTCTTCGCGATCCCGGGTGTAACCGAATTCGGCGCGAACATGTACGGCTACGATCCGGTAAGCTTCCAAGAGGTCTTATCCGCAGACCAGGTACCCGGCTGGTTCTTGATGTACTCCAATGTGGTGCTTTACGGAATAGCAGGGATCGTACTGCTGGCCGTCTCCTGGCGCGCATTTGCGCGTTCCTTCCGCTGGTTTGCTACCTGGTGGTGGCTCAAAGTTCTGCTGCTGCCGGTCATCTGGCTGTCAACCCTGTTCTTCACCGCGGTGGTGCTGATGGTCTCCGGCCAAGAACCTGATATCTCTGCCAACCAGCAAGCCGTACAAGAAGCCGCGGGCGAATCCAGCCTGTGGATGTCAATTCTCATCCTGGGGCTGGTGGGCCCATTCGTTGAAGAATACATTTTCCGCCACATCCTGATCGGTAAACTCTCCCGCTATATTTCCGTGTGGATCACCGTGCCGATCTCGATTATCGCCTTCACCCTGCTGCATTTCATCTCCGACCCGGAGACCACCTTTGCCAGCATGGTCCCCTATTTGTCCATGGCAATCGCCTTTACCGCGGTGTACCTGCTGTCCAAAAAATCTTTCGCCTATGCGTGGCTGGCGCACGCGTTTAACAACGTGATGTCCGTGCTGGTCATGGAAATCCAATTCGCAGAAATGGCCACCATTATCTGACATGACGACGACGTCGCAACGGCCGTTATCGCGCCAGATCCTCTCCCTTGCCGTGCCGGCCTTCGGCGCGCTGATCGCCGAACCGCTGTTTCTGCTCGCCGACACCGCCATGATCGGACGTCTCGGCGCCGCAGAACTGGCCGGCGTGGGCTTGGCCGCGGCCATTGTCCAAACCGCCACCGGGGTGTTGATCTTCCTGGCCTATTCGACCACCCCGGCCGTGGCCCGATTCCTGGGCGCCGGCCAACTACATAACGCCCTGGCCCGCGGCCGCGACGGCATCTGGCTGGGCTTAGGCCTAGGAGCCGTGCTCGCCGTCATCGGCTGGTTCGCCGCCCCACTGCTGGCCAAAATTGCTACCCAAGACGCCGCACCACACGCCATCAACTACCTGCAGTACTCAATGCTCGGACTGCCCGCCATGCTCGCCGTACTGGCCGCAACCGGGGTACTGCGCGGCCTGCAAGACGCCAAAACCCCGCTGATTGTGGCCGGTGCCGGTTTCGGGCTCAACATTCTGGGCAACTACCTGCTGATCTACGTGCTGGGCCTCGGCGTCATCGGCTCAGCCCTGGGCACCTCGGTTATCCAGTGGCTCATGTTGGCCGTCTACGCCGCCATCCTCATCCCGCGCATGCGCAAATATGACGTCGGTTTTGCCCCAACGACGGCGGGCCTACGCGCCACCGCCCAGGTCGGTTCCTGGCTGCTCGTGCGCTCCGCCTCGGTGCGCGTGGCGATCATGGCCACCGTGCTCACCGCAACCTCTTTGGGCACCGAAGTATTAGCCGCCCACCAGATCGTGTTCAACGTGTATTCCACCATGGCCTTTGCCCTAGATGCCCTGGCCATCGCCGCCCAAGCGCTGATCGGCAAAGAACTGGGTGCCTCCAATGTGCCCACGGTGCGAGCCTTGACCTCCACCATGATCCGCTGGTCATTTGGCTTCGGTGTTATCACCGGGCTGCTGCTGGGAGCCACCGCCGTCTGGCTGCCATATGCCTTCACCACCGATCCGGCCGTCATTGAAGCCACCACCGCCGGGCTGATTGTGCTGGCCGTGTCACAACCGCTGTCCGGATACGTATTTGTCCTCGACGGGATTCTCATGGGCGCAGGGGACGCCAAATATTTGGGCCTGATCGGTATTGCCAACATTGTGATCTACCTGCCGGCACTGGCCGGACTCGCCAGCCTGGCCACCAACGCAACCCACATCGGTGCGGTGGCCTACGTGTGGATCGGATTTGCCGGGGTATTCATGGCCGCCCGCGCCCTGGGCCTGTGGTTACGCATCCGCAAGGACACCTGGATTCGTCTCGGCGCCCACTAAGTGTTCGCGTGAGTAGAATGGAGCAGCCATGAGTCAAAAAATAGCCCCCGATATCACCGCCGTCATGTACCGTCCGGTCCTGATCCGCGCCGTAATCGCCCTGATCTTCGGTATTGCCACGTTCATTCTTCAGGAACCCACCGACGCCGTCGTCAACTACGGTGCCACCATCTTCTTATTATTCTCTGGTTCCGCAATGTGGGAATACCTGCGCCGCGAACCCGTGCCCGAAGGTATGCGAACCCCGCTGTCACTGGTGGCCGCCGTATGGATGCTTGCCGCGCTCACCCTGGTCGCAGTGCAATTGGGCGGACTATCACAGACCGTTACCTGGGCCGTCATCGCCGCCGGACTCGGGCTGTCCGGGGTGGCCGAATTATGGGCCTTTAGCTGGCGGAAAACCTTCGCCCCGGCCCGCGACCACCTCATTGCAGGCATCACCGGTGTTGTCACGGCCATATTATTGATCACCATGGACGTCGACTACCACCGCATCTTTGGGATTACCGGAACCTATGCCCTGATCACCGGGGTGCTGTTTGGTATCACGGGGCTGGGCTACTGGCTCGACACCCGCAAAGCCATCACAGAAGACGGTTTTACCCCACCCGCGCCGTAGTGCCACACACCCTGTGCCATCGCAGCCAATTTCCTGTCCCGGTATGCAATCACCTATGCTTCACGTCATAACGGACCGTCAAATTTCGCCCACAGCCCGGCAGTTCTACGTTGAGTAAAACTAGCGACTAGAATACATCTGATTCGAGATTTTAAAGGAGCATCTGGGTCACCCAGAACACACCATGACAGACTCACCTAAAAAACCACGCGGCGGATTTAAAGGCGGCATCAAGGGCCCCCTGGTTTTTTCCTTCGTGTTGGGGATCATTGCGTTCGTCGTGGCCACCCTGACGTCTACCGGCGGCCTGAATAACCCGGACCGTCCCTTACGCGTTGACATCGGACTCATCTCATTCGGCATCGCCTTCGCCTCAACCCTGGTTGTTGTTGCCCTGCTACAACTGACCGGTCGCGAAAACCCCGACCACATCTCCGAAGGCTCCGGAATCAACCGCTCCTCAGAAGAACTCCACCGCGCCGCGGTTGCCCGCGCCCGCGAACGCATGCGCCGCGAACGTGAAGAAGCCCAAGGCCGCACCACAACAGATCAGCCTGGCGACGACGCCGCAGACACCAATACCGACGACGCCAACTAACCTTCGGAACCATCATGTGGGAATTTGATCTCAACCGGCTACCCCACACTCCCGTGCTCGTCATTGACGAAGCCTTACTCGATGCCAATATTGCAGCCATGGCAGAGTTCGCCGCCGCCAAGCACCTGACGCTTCGACCCCACGCGAAAACGCATAAAATCGCTCAGATCGCCCGCAAACAACTCGCCGCCGGAAGCCCCGGATTATCCGTGGCTACCCTGGGCGAGGCCAAATACTTTTTCGACGCCGGCGTGACTGACCTATTCATCGCCTACCCGGTGTGGGCTACCCATAATGACGCCGACCTGCTGACCCAGCTGGCAACTGAAGCCACCCTTGCCGTTGGCACCGACTCGACTGCCGCCGTGCACCAACTTGCCGATGTGACCGGTGAGCATCCCGGCGTGGAACTCATGATCGAATTGAACTCGGGGCATAACCGCTCCGGCGTCTTCCCCGATCAGGTCGTGCCCATCGCCCAAGCCATTACCGAACGCAACATGACCCTGCGCGGGGTCTTTACGTTCCCCGGGCACAGTTACGCCCCGGACGCGCAGAATACTGCTGCCGCAGATGAATCCGAAACACTGCGCGCTGCCCAACGCGAACTTACCGCGGCAGGATTTGAAATCACCGTGCTGTCAGGTGGCTCCTCACCCTCAGCCACCGCAACTGTGGACAATGGTGTCACTGAGATCCGCCCGGGCGTCTATGTTTTTGGCGATGCCCAACAGGTTGAACTGGGTCGTATCGGTTTCGAAGATATCGCCCTGACCGTCGTCACCACGGTCGTATCGCGCCACGAAGCCCACGGAAATGCGCCGGCCCGAATTATTGTGGACGCCGGATCGAAAATCCTTGCCACCGACCGGGCGCCGTGGGCCACCGGCCACGGCAGAGTGCTCGGCCACCCGGATGCCCGCATCACCGCCCTTTCTGAACATCACGGCACGATCATCTGGGACGACGATCAGCTGCCCGCCATCGGCACGCGTTTACAAGTCATCCCGAATCACGTGTGCGTTGCCGTGAACTTGGTTGACGAGGT
>NZ_DYXC01000091.1 GCF_020742345.1 Enteractinococcus helveticum
TGGCGGAGGCGGGGGGATTCGAACCCCCGGTCCGCGTTACACAGACCCTTCATTAGCAGTGAAGTCCAATCGGCCTCTCTGGCACGCCTCCAGGTTATTGAACGGCAAAGTGCGCTCAAATAACCCTCTTACCATATCGAATGGAATCGATTTGAGCAAAACGAACCGTTCGTCGTGTCGCAGCTACCGTTCTGAAATATAAGCTGCAGCAGAAGGGCTATGGTGTGATGCACGCAATGTATACATAGTCAACCGACTCGGTTGGCATCGGCAACGGAGACGAAACATGGTGCACAGGCAAGCCCCAGCAACGACATATCGAGCAACATTTGACCGTGCTCGTCAAGAACCCGAAGCGTTCTGGCTCGAACAAGCTCAGACACTGGACTGGCACACCAAACCCACGACTGCACTTGACTACGACGGTCAATCACAGTGGAAGTGGTTTCCGGATGGGCAGCTCAACATCACGTACCAGGCCCTTGACCGGTGGGTTGCGGAAGGCCGAAACGATCAGCCCGCGTTGATCTGGGACTCTGTCATGACACAGCAAAAGATCACATATACTTACGCCCAACTGCTCGACCAGGTGGCCCGATTAGCCGGAGCACTGCGGAACCAGGGCATTGAGCGCGGTGATCGAGTACTGATTTATATGCCCATGATCCCTGAAGCGCTGATCGCCATGCTGGCGGTTGCCCGGCTCGGCGCCATCCACGTGGTGACCTTTGGCGGATTCGCTCCAAAAGAAATTGCCACGCGGTTGGACGATGCCAAACCAAAAGCCGTGATTGCCGCTAACGGTGGATTAGAACCGTCCCGCACCGTGCGTTATCTGCCCAATGTGGCCGAAGCCATCGCCATGGCCACACACCAACCCGAGGTCGTCATTGTGAAACAGCGTGGCGAAATTGATGACCGGATTGCCGAATTTGATGCATCGTGGCTGGATTTCGACGAACAACGTTCGACATCAGAACCTGTGGATGCGGTGCCGGTTGCTGCCACCGACCCGCTGTATTTTTTGCACACCTCCGGGACCACCTCAAAACCCAAGGCCGTAATTCGTGACCACGGCGGTTATGCGGTGGCTGCTGCCTGGTCGGTTCCAAATATTTATGATGTGGCACCTGGCGAGGTCATGTTTGTGGCCTCAGACGTTGGATGGGTGGTCGGTCACACCTATATTGTGTATGCGCCGCTGGTAGCCGGTGCCACCACGGTGATGTATGAGGGCAAGCCGGTGGGAACACCCGACGCCGGAGCGTTCTGGCGGGTGGCTGCAGAACACGGAGCGAAGATGATTTTCTCGGCTCCCACCGCCTACCGGGCGATTCGAGCTGCCGACCCTACGGGAGAACAATGGAAACGCTACGACATGTCAAAACTGACCAATATTTTCTCAGCCGGGGAGCGTCTGGATGAGGACACCTACCACTGGCTGGGGAAGATAACCGGCAAACCGGTGGTGGATCACTGGTGGCAGACGGAAACCGGCTGGCCGATTGCGGCAAATCTGCGCGGCTTAGCGCCGATGCCACTGAAAGCTGGTTCACCGTCCGTGCCGGTACCCGGGTATGACGTGGGGGTCGTGAACCCACTGGGGGAGCCCGTCGAACCGGGTACCGAGGGCAATATTGTCATCAAGCTGCCGCTGCCTCCGGGAGCAATGGTCGGGCTGTATGGCGAACCAGAACGGTTCCATTTATCGTATTTGGCGGCGTTTCCTGGGTATTACGAAACCGGAGACACCGGATATATCGATGACGACGGCTATGTGTTTGTGCTGGGGCGTTCGGACGACGTCATCAACGTTGCCGGGCACCGGTTATCGACCGGCACGCTGGAATCGGTGATTGCCGAGCATCCGGCAGTGGCTGAGACCGCGGTCATCGGGGTGAATGATGGGCTCAAGGGCCAAAAACCGGTTGCTTATGTGGTCTTGACGGCCGATGCCAATATTTCGCCCGAGCAGTTAGCCAAAGAGTTGGTTGCTAAGGTGCGAAAAGATTTCGGTGCTGTGGCAGCATTCCGTGATGTCGATGTGGTTTCAGCACTGCCGAAAACACGGTCGGGCAAGATTCTGCGGCGTACGATGCGCTCGATTGTAGAGGGTGAAGACGTCGCTGCCCCGGCGACCATTGATGACGCCGGGGTCCTGGATACGTTTGCTGTCCAGGCGACCCGCTGGGAATCCTAGAGCGCGTTGGAGACCTCGGCGGCAGCTGCCTGCAGCGGGGGTAATAACTCGGTGAGATCCTCGGGAGCCTGGGTGGTAACGGCAACCGAGGTGTTCATGGCTGCCACGGTGGTACCGGCTCGATTGATAATCGGTACAGCCACCGAAGCTAAGCCAACTTCGAGTTCTTCTTCAACCACGGCGTAGCCCTGCTGTCGAATTTGAGCCAATTCGGCACGCAGGGCGGCTGCGTCGGTCATCGTCTGATCGGTTACCTTTGTGAGGTCAGCCGTGGCGAAATACGCGTCCAGCTCCGCGGCGTTGAGCCCGGCCAACAGGATGCGTCCCATCGAGGTTGCATAGGCCGGAAAGCGAGTCCCAACGGTGATGTTAATCCGCATAATGGATGTGGTTTCTTGGCGGGCAACATAAACGACGTCGGTGCCGTCCAGCACCGACACAGACGTCGATTGTCCAAGCTGTTGGGACAGGTTCGCTAATACTGGGTCGACTAGTTCAACCAGTGGCTGGGAGGCAAGGTAGGCAAACCCCAGGTTCATGATCTTGGGGGTGAGTGCGAAGTGTTTATTATTGGCACGCATGTACCCCAAGTTGACCAGGGTGTGTACGAAACGTCGCACGGTGGCTCGTGAGAGCCCGGTGGCTTGGGACACTTCGGTGAGCGTCATCTCGGGCGCATGCCCGAAGGCCTCGATAACTTCGAGGCCCCGGGCAAACGACTGGACGAACAGTGCGGAATTAGTTTCCGGTTGCATCTACAAAATCGATGTCGGACTTGGACTGGAGTTGTTCGAAAGTTAACCCGAACAGAGCCTTGACGGTCACGGTGCCAGACTCGGACAGTTCAAAGATCCCGTGATCGGTGTACAACCGTGATACACAACCAACACCGGTTAGCGGGTAGGTGGCTTCAGGAACGAGTTTAATGTCGCCGTCGCGGGTAAATAGGCTCATCATCACATAGACCTGTTTGGCGCCGGTGGCCAAATCCATGGCCCCACCTACCGCCGGGATGGCATCCGGTGCACCCGTGTGCCAGTTAGCTAAGTCACCGGTTGCTGAAACCTGGAATGCCCCCAGCACACAGACATCTAGGTGGCCGCCGCGCATGATCGCAAATGAGTCGGCCTGGTGGAAGAACGCCGCGCCAGGGGTTTCGGTGACCGGGATTTTGCCGGCGTTGATCAGGTCGGCGTCAATCTCGTCCTCTTCGGCGGCGCGTCCCATGCCCAACATACCGTTTTCGGTGTGCAGGGTGACGTCGTGTTCTGCGGTCAGATAGTTGGAGACCAGGGTGGGCTGGCCGATGCCCAAGTTGACGAAGGAACCGGGTTCGATGTCACCGGCAACAATTTCGGCCAGGGTATTACGGTCAACGCGTTCATCACGTAGCATATTAGTTCTTTGCTCCTTGTTCACGGGCGGCCAGGGCGCTCGATTCGGTTTCGATGGCCACCAGCACGTCGGTGTAAATCGACGGGGTCACAATGTTTTCTGGATCCAGGGAACCGGTGGGCAGGATCTCTTCGACCTGCACAATGGTTTGTTTGGCGGCGGTGGCCATGACCGGGCCGAAGTTCCGGGCGGTCTTGCGGTAGACGAGGTTGCCCTTCTGGTCAGCCTGGAATGCCTTGATCAGTGCCACATCCCCGTGGATGGGGTACTCCAGCACGTAGTTGCGGCCATTAATCTCGCGAATTTCTTTGCCCTCGGCAAGCATCGTGCCGTAACCGGTTGGCGTAAAGAACCCGCCAATACCGGCACCAGCGGCACGTAAACGCTCGGCCAGGTTGCCCTGCGGAACGAGCTCAAGCTCAATCTGCCCGGCACGATAGGCCTCATCGAAATGCCAGGAATCGGACTGGCGTGGAAAGGAACAAATGATTTTATCCACGCGACGTTCTTTGATCAGTAGCGCCAAGCCCTCATCGGCCTGACCCGCATTATTATTGACGATCGTCAGGTTCTTGGCACCGCCCTCAAGCAGCGCACCAATCAATTCCATGGGTTGACCGGCGTTACCAAAACCACCGATCAGGATCGTGGAGCCGTCGTCAATATTGGCAACGGCTTCGCTAGCAGATTCTACAATCTTGGTCATATCGTTTCCTTTACTCAGTGGCGTCTTCGTTTTCAACAACCATCGCAACACCCTGGCCCACGCCGACACACAATGCGGCGACACCCCAGCGGCGGTTTTCGGCTTTCAGGCGGCGTGCTAAGGTTCCCAGCACACGCGAGCCGGAAGCACCCAGTGGGTGACCCAGGGCAATTGCTCCACCCCAGGCGTTGACGCGTTCGTCGTCCAGGGCAATGCCCCAGGAATCCAGATTGACGATCACCTGGGCAGCAAATGCTTCGTTGAGTTCAATGGCGCCGACCTGATCCCAGGTAATACCAGCGCGTTCCAGCGCCAGGTTGGCAGCAGGAACTGGAGCTTCACCGAAGTACTGTGGTTCATTCGCAGCGGCACCACGTGAGACCACGCGCACCAGTGGGTCGGCGCCCAGAGTCTCGGCGGCGGCCGCAGAGCCCATCAGTACCACACCGGCTCCGTCGTTCATTGGTGAGGCGTTGCCGGCGGTCACGGTGCCGTTGTCTTTCCGGAAGACGGTGCGCAGACCGGCCAGTGTTTCCGGTGTGCTCTCTGGGCGAATGGTCTCATCGCGAGTTACGTCGTCAACGGCCACAACCAGGTTGTCGTAATGTCCGGCTTCCCAGGCGGCGTGTGCGCGCTGGTGAGACTGGGCGGCGAACTGGTCCTGGCGTTCGCGTGAGACACCGTGTTTTTCCACGAGTTGTTCGGTGGCTTCTCCCAGCGAGACCGTGTATTCGGCGGGCATCTTCGGGTTGACCAGACGCCAGCCCAGCGTGGTGGAAACCATCTGGCTGTGACCGGCCGGGTAAGCGCGCTCCGGTTTTGGTACTACGTATGGGGCACGCGACATGGACTCGGTACCACCGGTGATCACCAGGTCGTTATCGCCGGCCCCAATCGAATAGCTGGCATGGAATGCGGCATCCAGCGAGGAACCACACAGGCGGTTGACGGTAACACCCGGGATGGAGGCGGGTAGCCCAGCCAGCAGTGTCGCCATGCGCGCCACGTTACGGTTTTCTTCACCGGCGCCGTTGGCATTGCCAAAGACGACGTCGTTGATCTTGGTGTGATCAAGGTTTGGGTAGCGTTGGAGAAGTTTAGTGATAACAGTGGCGGCTAGATCGTCCGGGCGGACCTTGGCGAGCGCGCCACCCAGCTTTGCAAACGGGGTGCGTACCGCGTCGTAAACATATACCTGCTGCATGATTCCTTCCGAGCCTGAAGCAAAGGTTCTAACTTATGTTCGCTGTGCGAACACAAGTTCGTTCTGTGACACTTTGAGTATAGCGGTGAAGATCACGTAGCGAAAGCTTATGTGACGGACGCATAATAAAGGGCCCGATTCAATCCGGTGGTTGAATCGAGCCCTTGTCGCTATGCATCCCTAGTTTTCTTGTTCGTCGTATTCGGCTAAGGCCTGTTTGGCCACAGAGAACGCGACGTTGGCGGCAGGCACCGAACAATAGATGGCGGTCTGCAATAGGATTTCTTTGATCTCATCAACCGTGAGGCCGTTGCGGCGCGCTGCTTTGACGTGCATAGCTAGCTCATCCCAGTATTTTCCAGCAACCATCGCGGTCAGGGTTACCGCCGAGCGCATCTTGCGGTCCAGCCCCGGGCGGGTCCAGATGGTGCCCCAGGCATAGCGGGTGATCATTTCTTGGAAGTCTGCGGTGAACTCATCGGCGTTGGCGGTAGCCCGGTCGACGTGTGCGTCCGAGAGAACTTCACGACGAACCACCATCCCGGCGTCGTATATTTCGCTCATGGTCTGGTCGCTGTCGTGCTGGTCAACGTTGTGACCGGAGAAGAATGCGTGCAGTATATTTGCGGTGCCTTCTGGGTCTTCGGTTGGGCCCTGGTGCGCGACGTTTTCTAACACTGCCGACTGACCGTTTTGGACTGCTGCAGCCACGGTTCGTGCATGCTCGGGTGGCGAGACCGGATCTTTTTCGCCGGCCAGCGCGAGTAGGGGAGTGGAAATCTGCCCCAGCTCATCAGACATATCAAATTCTGACAGGGCGATCGAGGCGTGGGCATAGGAGAAGCGTTCGGCGTTTTGCAACGAGTGTAACAGCGCGGTCGAATCGGTGGGGTTTTGTTCAATGAACCCATCGGCAAACCAGGTCTTTGCTGAGCGCTCCACCATTGCTGGGGTCCCGGCTTTGGCAACAAACTCGGCTCGTTCTTGCCATGCTTGCGCGGTGCCGAATTTTGGTGAAGAACAGACCATGGCGATCCTGGTAAAGAGCTCCCCATAGCGCAGTGCCAGACGCTGTGCGACAGCCCCGCCCAGCGAGACCCCGGCAAAAAACACTTGACGGTCAGTGGTTCCGCGAGCTTCGGTAGTCAGTGCGGCAACGGCGTCTGTTAGTCCGTCCAACGTCCACTGTTCGGTGGATGCTTCGGAACGTCCGTGACCGGGCAGGTCGTAGCCGATGATTTCATAGTGCTCGGCTAATAGTTGGGCGGTCTTACCCCATAGCGGTTCAACGGCGGTTCCCAGCCCAGGCCCCAAAACCAGCAGTGGTTTGGTTGGATCTGGTGCGGTGAATTGAATACCGGAGATCGTAGGTTGGCTCATATGCTCCACTTTCTATAACGCGAATTGACTTCTGCCACGATGGTCGCGGCTCCTCCCAGGTATCCGGAAGGATCTAATACTGTATTGATAGCATCGACACTCACCAGCCCCTCGGGCAGTTTGGCCACAAGAGTCTCGGCAAGGTCATCGCCATCGGAAATGGCTTGCTGACAGGTGGTTTGCACAAAGTGTTTTCCGGTGCCCTTTGGCACACTGCCGTGGGCTTCGACCACCGGCCCGAGCCACTGGGTGATCCGGCCGAGCATTAGATAATTGCCGTGAATGTCCAGATTGCGACGCATAGCCTCGGGGAAAACCTCCAGGCCACCGGTCAGCTCGGCAAGAATTTCAGTGACAGCCCCGGTGGTTCGTAGCAGATCGCGTAAAGCGGCCCACTCGGTATGCCAGCCGCCGTCGGCACGTTCGGCAGTATTGGCGATCACGCCGGTGTGTAGTGTATTGAGGTCACCGGCTGCTACCTGGGCTGCACTCTTCAACCTGATGGATAGCACAGGATTGCTTTTGTGCGGCATAGCCGAGGAACCGCCCCGGCCCGGTGCGGTGGGTTCGGCCAGTTCAGCATGCTCAGCCTGGACGGCGGTGAGGACGTCGTTGGCAAGTTTTGCTGCAGCAGCAACCACCTGGAATGCGGCTTGGGCGACTGTGATGACCGGAATACGGTTGGCATGCCACACGGAAGCCGAGACTAAGCCAAGTTCTTCGGCCAATACTTCGCGCTGGTGGTTGACCAGCGACATGGGATCGTTCTCGGGCTGCTCGGCTCGGAAGTAATCAACCCACCAAGTCGAGGTCCCCACGGCTCCGCCCCACTGCACCGGGAGGTTGCCAAGCACGGTCTCCAAGTGTTGCCCGGCGCTGCCAAGAGCTTCAACCCACTGGGATACCCGGTAGCCAAAGCTGATGGGTTGGGCGTGTTGATCCAACGAGCGGCCGATCATCACGGTATTGGCATGTGCTGCTGCCAGGTCGGTGAGTTGTCGCACCGCAGTCTTCAGATGCTCAAGGGCATGGTCACCCACCCGAGCGGTCAGCAGCATCAGTGCCGTGTCGATGATGTCTTGTGAAGTCGCCCCCCGGTGCACATAGGTTGCGGCGTCGGCGTTGGTTGCGGCGACTTTGTCTCGCATTGTTGCCAGCAATGGGATCAGGGCATTGGCACCGTTGGGGGTCTGATGGCCAATGGCGACCAGGTCATAGTCGTCGATGTCACCTGCTGCGGCTACCGCGGCGGTGATGGATTCGGGTGCGGTGCCAAATTTTACCTGCGCGGTGCACCAGGCCACTTCGACATCGAGCATTGCCTGGGCGAAGGCGGTATCTGAGGTGAGCTCTGCCGCGCGGGTACCGGCCCATGCGGGGCTGAGCAAGCCGAAATCGTACACGTGAGTGTATCCCTTTCTGCAAATGGTCTTAGACACAACGATACCCGCCCGAGAAAACGGGCGGGTACCAGTCAATTACAACCTATGGTTTCGGATAGGTCATGCCAGGGAACTGGAAGAAGACCGTTTCGTTGTCACCCTGAATGTGAATGTCCAAGATCAGGCGTTTGCCGTCGCGTTTGGCAATGACGGTTTCGGCACGATCCCCCAGAGCCACGATGGTGGGATCATTTTCCAGACCGGGGGAGTCTGGGATATAGGCGCGGGTGTGCAGTTTATTCAGCAGCCCGCGTGCAAAGACGACGATATGGATGAATGCCGGCTTGCCTTCATCGGTTGGGCCTGGCTCCACAGTGGTGAAGTGATACCCGCCCACGTTGTCTGCAGTGGCGCGTCCCCACCCGGTGAAGGTAAACGGGTTGCGAACCAGTGAACCATCCTGATTCGGGATGTTGCCGTTTTCATCGGCCTGCCAGATCTCCAGCATCGCATCCGGAATCGGTTCACCGGCGCCGTCGTAGACCGTACCGGTCAACTGGATAGCGCGTTCGTCACCGGGTGGTACCAGGTGCGGGCCGTTTTCAAACGGCAGGTGCACAGACTCTGCGGCGTTGAAGTAGCCAAAGAATGGGCCAATCGTTTGGCCGGGCGTTGGGGTCAGGTCATTAATGGTCATGGTCTTCGTCCTCCATCCAGGTGCGCTGGGATCCGGTTAATACGATGTTAAAGGTGTAGCCGGTATTCCACTCGTGGCTGGTCACCGAATGGTCATAGGTTGCAACCAGACGGTCGCGGGCTTTCTGGTCGGTAATCCCTTGGTAGATCGGGTCCAGCGGGAATAATGGGTCACCCGGGAAATACATCTGGGTGATCATGCGCTGGGTGAAATCGGTACCAAATAGCGAGAAGTGAATGTGAGCCGGACGCCAGGCGTTGTGGTGGTTTTTCCACGGATAAGGGGCCGGTTTGATCGTGGTGAACTCATAAGAGCCGTCGTCACCGGTAATCGCCCGGCCGACACCAGAGAAATTTGGGTCGATTGGGGCAGGGTGCTGGTCGCGCTTATGGATATAGCGACCGGCGGCATTGGCCTGCCAGATCTCGATGAGCTGACCACGCACCGGACGACCATTGCCGTCCACGACTTGACCGCGAACCTTGATGCGTTCACCAATGGGTTCACCATTGTGCTGGACGGTCAGATCAGATTCCAGAATGTGCACGTCGCGATGACCAAAAGCTGGCGAGTACAGCTCAATGGTTTCCGGGTCGGTGTGGTATAGGTCTTTGGTAGGGTGACGCAGCAGCGAGGAACGGTACGGTGGGTAGTTCAACCGTGGCTGAGTTTCCTCTTTGGATGGATCTGCTTCGACACTGGCGCGGTAATCGCCTTCAATCTGGGCGATTTCGGCGTCGATGGTTTCTTGCGGGTCGGTGGTTGCCTGTGGATCCAGGCGTGCGGTATCGTCAGCCACTTCGCAATCCTTTCGTCGTATCGGTGGGTTATTCGTGCGGCCAGCCGCAGTATGATTCGGCTAGATATTGACGGCCATATTTGGAGCCGACCACGGTTTGGAGTTCACCAATGGCTCGACGGGCTTCAAATGAGGTGGCATCATCACGGGTGTGCAGCATGCTGGTCATCCAGTACGAGAAGTTCTGAGCCTTCCAAACACGCTTGAGCGCAGTTTCTGAGTAATTATCAATGCCAGTGGTGCTGCCGGAAGTGAAGAATTCCTCCAATGCGTTAAACAGTATCTTGACGTCAGCAAACGCAAGATTCAGACCTTTCGCACCGGTTGGCGGAACGGTATGACCGGCGTCACCGGCTAAGAAGAGGTTACCCCAGCGCATTGGTTCGGCGACAAATGAGCGGAATTTCAAAACAGTTTTATCAAAGATCGGACCGCGCTTGAGCTGGAAGCCATCCGGGCCATCAACCCGAGCCTGTAGTTCATTCCAGATCTGATCTTCGGTCCAGTCATCTGGGTTTTCTTCAGGGTCACACTGGAAGTAGTGGCGCTGGACGGTTTCGTTGCGCTGTGAAATCAGTGCAAATCCGCGCGGCGAGTTCGCATAGACCAGTTCTTCTGCACTTGGCGGAGCCTCGGTGAGAATACCGAACCAGGCGAATGGGTATTCGATCTTGTGTTCTTGACGAGTCTCGGACGGGATCGCGCGACGGCAGAATGAGCGAGAGCCGTCGGTGCCAACAACAATGCGAGCCGCAATGACGCCTTCGTTACCGTTGGAATCGGTGTATCGGATCTTTGGCTGATCGGTTTCGGCGTCTTCCACGCCGATGACGGTATGTTCATAGCGTACATCGCCCCCGTCGCGAGCCCGGGCAGCAGCTAGGTCAACAAAAACTTCGTTTTGTGGGTAGAGCCAGACCGAAGCGTCAACGAGTTCTTTGAAGTTAATCCGGTGGGATTCACCGTTGAAGCGCAGATCAATCCCGTGGTGTTCGTAGCCGATCTCTTTGATCCGAGAGTCCACCCCGTAGTCGGTAAGCATCTCCACGGCCCCGGTCTCTAAGATGCCGGCACGGTGAGTATTTTTGATGGTCTCGTGGTCGCGGGCTTCCAACACGATGTTGTCAATGCCTGCTCGGGACAGTAAATGCGACAGCATCAGTCCGGCTGGACCGCCGCCAACAATGCCCACCTGTGTGGTTTCGGTTTGTAGGGTCACCCAAACTCCTGTCGATGAATTCTCAAGGTGTTCTTTATCTCTCTAAGTGTCGGACACAACACATGGTATGCGCCACTACTTTCTCACTGAGTGAGAATCACTTGGCTTCGGTCACGGGATGTAATGCGCGGGTGAGCCCGCGTGAGGCAGCCATCAGCACCGGAATGACGGCGGAACGTTGTTCGAAATCATCAGGAATGACCACGGAGATGGCCGCGATCGCTACCCGATGTCGTCCTGAGGGTTTGTCGAACACCGGTACTGCGGCACCAGTGGTACCGTCATCGAGCATGCCATCAAGCATCGCGTATCCCTCACGACGAATCCTGGCCAACGTATTGACAATACTGCCGGAGCCTGGATAACGAACCTGTGATGCTTCCGGGTACATGGCAAAGTAATCGTCGACGACGTGGGATGGTTGGAAGGCAAGCTGCACAAGGCCCATCGACACCGTGTGAATGGGCATGCGCGTAGCCACCGTAGCCTGATTAACCACCGAGTTACGTGAGGAAAGGCGCTCAACGACTAGGACTTCGTGATCGTCTAAGACGGACAGTTGGGTGTGTTGACGAAAGATTGCTTGGACGTCGTCCAAAAATGGCATAGCAGCAGTTCGAAGACTGACCGCAGGGGAGGATCGCGCGGCCAATTCCCATAACCGCATGCCTAACCCGACGGTCCCATCAGCATAGCGAGTGAGAATATCTTCTTGTGCTAATTGGCTCACCAGACGATACGTCGAGGCTAACGGAATACCGGCTAGCTGGGATAAATCGGTGACGGATAGGTGCCGTCGGCGGGCGTCAAAAGCTGAGAGGATGCGAAGCACGCGATCCAGCACAGTATCTTTGTTAGGTTTAGTCATCCTTCCACCGAGTGTAGCGCGCCCGCCCCGGTGCTGCATCGCAGAGCTAGTAGGCGATACCAAACACCCAGACCAATAAGGTCATAGCAGTGATGGTGATTAATATGGCCGCCAGCACGTTAATTAACGCACCACCCTTGACCATCTGGCCAATCGTGACATACCCGGAACCATAAGCGATCGCATTGGGTGGGGTCGCTACTGGCAGCATAAATGCGCAGGTGGCTGCCAACGCCACCGGTGCCGTGAGCATCAGCGGTTCGACACCGGTACCCAGTGCAATTCCGGAAGCTACCGGTAAGAAGGTCGCTGCCGTGGCGGTATTTGATGTCATTTCCGTCAGCACCAGAATGCCCACCGCACACAGGGCCACCAGGATCCATACTGATACTCCAGCCAGGCCCTCCACTTGAGTCCCTAACCATTCGGAAAGCCCGGAGTCTGAGAACTGCGACGACAGGGCAAGACCGCCTCCGAATAGCAACAGGACGCCCCAGGGTAGATTCAGCGCGGTATCCCAATTCAACAGTCGGACCCCTTTGGCCGCCCCGCCAGGGAGTAAGAACATGGCCAGCCCAACAACCATGGCAATACCGGCATCGGAGATCAGAGGTTCCTCCAAGCCCAGGATGTATTCGGAGATTAACGGGATGAAGACCCAAGAAATGGCTGCGACGATGAACACAAGCAACACCGTCAGTTCGCCTCTGGACATCGGTCCAAGCTTTTTGAACTCATTGCGAATGAGCTCAGCGCCGCCCGGGATGTTATCGATTTCGGGTTTGAACATGACCTTGGTCAAAATAAACCAGGCACCGAACATTAACACGATCGATAGCGGGACACCCACCAGCATCCAGCGTCCAAAGCCGAGTTCCATGTCATGGTTGGCAGCCATATGGGCTGCTAAGAGGGCGTTTGGTGGGGTGCCAATGATCGTGCCGAGGGACCCGATAGAGGCCGCGTAGGCAATTGCCAGCATCAAACCGGTACCGAAATTTGTTTTTGCTACCGTCTGTGTTTCTTCCGAAGTAGCTACAGTCTCTGCGCCAGTATCAATGACTTGCTGAGTGTCTTCGCCATCAGCCATGCGCTTGACCAATAACAACACTGAAATCCCAATCGGCAACATCATGACTGCAGTCGCCGTATTTGACACCCACATCGATAGAAATCCTGTGGCGATCATAAACCCGGCGATCAGTGCCTTGGTGTTGGAACCCATCCATCGCAACACCATGAGCGCGATACGTCGGTGTAAATTCCACCGTTGCATACCCAGGGCCAGCAAAAAACCGCCCATGAATAAGAAGATGACGTCATTGCCGTAGTTGGCCCCGACCGCTGAGACTGTGACGCCTCCATCGGATTCTGCAGCAGGCACGGCTAATGGAAAAATAATCAGCGGTAACAGCGCTGTAGCAGGGATTGGGATAGCCTCAGTCATCCACCACACCGCCATCAGCACTGCCGTGGCTGCCGTGAGTCTGGGCCAGACGTCCAGATCGGTTGGCATAATCCAGAAGATCAGCACCGCCCCGAGCACACCCGCGATCAAACCAATAATGCGGCGTCGATATTCGCGGTGTTCTACCGCCCTGGCCCGCATTCCTTCGGAAAGTTCTTGGTCTGACGTTTGCTGTTGCGCCAGGTCCTCTTGATCGGCACCGGCAGTGGCACGGTTTGAGAATTCACGGTCGGTCATGGTTATTCCTCCAGGACTGGGTGTGGCAGTCGGATCATTCCTGGGACTGGGCGGGCATCCCTCCCAGTCAGGTTAGGAGAGTCTAATGCCTAGCTTAAGAGGTGCGGCGCGAAAACGCCAAAGCACTACGAGACGTGATGCAGCTTTTGTTACACGGCGGCTATCTGGCATGGCTGCTGCACCAGGAAATGCTGACCATATCCTTCGGGTATTGTTGACGCTTTTCATACCTCCTGGAGCTTTCATATTCTGGGAGTTGAAGCGCACTGATGATTCTAGTTTTACAGTCGACGTCGCAGAGGTTGAAAAGTGCGGGGAGGAATAGGAGCAAGTTCAGGAACGATAAAAGCCTCAGAAAAGTCTTCTGAGGCTTTTATCGTTCCTGCCGTGACGTACCTGTCAACGATATCGTTACTGAGGATAAATGGCGGATGGTGGGGGATTTGAACCCCCGGGACGGGGTCGCCGCCCTCTGGTTTTCAAGACCAGTTCCTTCGGCCGCTCGGACAACCATCCAGACGAGGTTATAGTTTACTCAGATTCACACAGAAAACATAA
>NZ_DYXC01000092.1 GCF_020742345.1 Enteractinococcus helveticum
GGGTCTAGGGTTACGGTGGTTATAGCGTGGGGGAAACGCCCGGTCCCATTCCGAACCCGGAAGCTAAGACCCACAGCGCCGATGGTACTGCACCCGGGAGGGTGTGGGAGAGTAGGACACCGCCGGACAACATTTCATCGGATGGCCCCGATCAGCACAGGTTGATCGGGGCCATCCGCCTTTAACAACCACTCTGCAATAGTTATCGTTCGTTATCTATTAATGACGCTCTGTCGCAGGACGGTGAGCGTGAGCACGGAATCTTCAAGTGCTGTGACTGAGTGTTTCTCAGGCGGAACGGGAAACAGCTGCCCAGCAGCAATCTCCCAGGACCGGTTGTCACCATTGAGCCGTACTTTACCTTCTAGTACGTGCAGAAATCCCTCCGATGGACTCTCATGTTCGGCCATTTGTTCTCCGCTGAGTATGACCACGAGCGTTTGCCGAACACCATCCCCGCGATAGACTGTGCTGCCAGCTCGTCTTGCAACGGCAGTTTTTGCTGCCTCCAGAAGTACCTCTCGTTCGTCATTCAGATCTACCAATTGGAGTTGTTCGGGTGGGTACGACACGATGTAACCTCCATAGCCTCGTCACTGAGCCGAATCATCAAAGTGAGACCGCTGTTGTCGTGGTTACACTGTACCTGAGGCCAATCACTTGAAGTTAGTGACCATGTACTGCATAGGCTTCATTGCTCCCCAGGGGTACATAGATCAAGACCGCGGTGACACAGTTTCACGCTATGGGCCATTTGACGTTCATTATTTGTATCAGGATATTTTGAATCTAGACGGTTGGTGCACCAGCAGAGACATTAGCCAGCATAAACTGCGCCCAGGCGGGTAACGATTTGCTCTATGATTGCCGGGGCGGTCGCGAAATTGATTCTCAGATGTCCTGCACCTGAAGCTCCCGTCGCAGCGCCGTCCGTCGCGACGACGCCACTGTGTTCAGCGGTAATATCTGCAAGGCTACGGTGCTCGGTCACAAGCGTTGCAAACTTGGCATAATTAGGTGTACTGCGTAAGTCGAGCCATGCCAAGTAGGTAGATTCGGGTTGACGGTAGCGCCCTCCGGGCAGATGGTGAGCCACGAGTTCACCGAATAGCCTACGATTGGTATCTAACTGTTGTCGTGCGGCGTCGAACCACTGTTGGCTATGCTCTAACGCGGCGATAGTGGCAACATATCCCGATGAGGCGGTCCCCATTTCGAAATGTGCTGCGTAGCGCTGCCACAGGTCCGCATCAGCAGGATTGGTGAAAATCAAACTGGCGGCTTTTGTCCCAGGGATTGAATAGGCCTTCGTCGCTGACCACGCCGTGATCGCGACTTCTGCTGCTTGAGCACTGATTGAAGCAAATGGTGTGTGACGATGGCCATCGTAAACCAACGGCGAATGAATTTCATCAGAGAACACCCGGACTCCGTAACGTTGGGCCAATTCCGCGATGCATTCCAGCTCGGTGCGAGTGTATACCTTGCCGATGGGGTTGTGCGGATTCACGAGAACCAATAAACCACCGGCTGACATCGCGTGTTCCAAAGCCTCCCAATCAATCCGCCAGTGGTCATGAGACTCTTCAGGGGCGAGCATATCTACGGTCTGAATCCGACGCTGATCAGAAAAGACGTGTCGTACGAAATTCATATACGCCGGCGTCATCAACGTGATGGGCGAATCGGCGGGAGTAAATAAACGTGCGACGACGTCGTATGCGGTCATGACATCCGAGATGGGGCGAACGCTATCGTCAGACACTTCTAAGCCAACGGTCGAGAAATATTGGCCTACAACGCGCTGAAAACCTTCGACCAGCACCGGATCCCGGTATCCTAACGAACCATCCTCCGCCCATCGGGTCAGGGCCTGCCGTATCGGCGCCGCGGGAGCGAAGTCCATTTCTGCAACAAAACAGGGCAGCGTTTCCTGACCATGAATATGATCGGCAAACATGCTCCACTTCATCGAGCCAGAAGAGCGCAATGCAGGAATGGACAGATCGCCAAGAATCTCAGGGACATCATAAGTCATGCGTTCAGCCTATCGATCCTTGCTTAGTATTGACTAGGAGTAACGCAATAATCGCGGGAGAACATCGAATATACCCACGAGACAGCGCTGAGCCTAGACTGTGGAACTATGACTGAAAATTCTGTGTTTGAAAGCCCAATTGTTGGTCGCCAATTATTTGGTCCCGGACCGTGTAATCCGTATCCTGAAGCCCATTTGGCCTTGAGTTTACCGTTGCTTGGGCATCTCGATCCCGCCTTTATCGACTCCATGGATGCCACCAGTGAAATGTTACGTCAGGTGTGGGGTACACGAAACCAGCGCACCATCCCGCTGTCAGCCACCGGTTCTGCTGGAATGGAAGCTGCCTTCGTCAACACCGTACATCCCGGTGACGTCGTCGTGGTCGCCGTCAACGGGCTCTTTGGCGAACGGATGGTTGATGTTGCGGGTCGTCACGGCGCCGACGTGATCGCGGTTGAACACGAATATGGCACACCCGTTGACGTCGAACGCGTGATTACCGCCCACCCAAATCCCAAAATTATCGCCGCGGTGCATGCAGAAACCTCGACTGGCGTCGTCTCGGATATTCAGGCGCTGGGCGAGAATAAGGGTGACGCCTTGCTGCTGGCCGACTGTGTAACCTCGATTGGCGGTATGGACATACAGCTTGATGACTGGGGTGTTGACTTGGCGTATGCAGGGTCACAAAAATGTCTAGGGGTTGCCCCTGGACTGGCACCGTTTACCATTTCTGACCGGGCGTTTGAACGCCGCGTTGAAAAGCCGTCGAACTGGTACCTGGATCTGAATCTTTTGGGCGGGTATGCAACCGGGACAACCGGCGGGCAACGTACTTATCACCACACTGCCCCAACTGGAATGGTGGTGTCATTGAAAGCGGGGCTAGAACGGATATTTGCTGAGGGCTTGCAGAATGTTTACGCACGTCATGCCACCGCAGGACAGGTATTACAGGATGGCCTTGAAGCCATGGGTCTAACCTTGTTCGCCGAAGAAGGTTCGCGTCTAGCCCAGCTGACCACAGTCAAGGTTCCCGATGGCGTTGATTCAGCTGCCGTACGTAATTACTTGATGAGTAAATACAATTTAGAAATCGGTGCCGGTACCGGTGCCTATGCGGCCAAGATTTGGCGCATTGGGATGATGGGGCACAATGCCACTGAAGCCAACGCCAACCTGCTGCTTGCGGCATTAAAAGACGCATTAGACAATGCCTAAGCGTACGTAGCCGCCTGCTTGAAAGGAGCTGGGACCGGCAACTGCCGGTCCCAGCGACGTTGATAGTTGAAGACTAGAAGTCGATGTCGTCTTGGGTCTCAACCGTGGCTGGTGTGATGCCATTGCGTTCTGCGACCTCGGCCACGGCAGCAGCGACGGCTGGTGCGACGCGTTGGTTAAACACCGACGGGATGACATAGCTTGGGTTCAGCTCGTCTTCCGTGATGGTTTCGGCAATTGCACCGGCAGCGGCAACCAGCATATCTTCGGTGATATCAGACGCCCCGGCATCCAAGAGGCCACGGAACAGCCCCGGGAAGGCGAGCACGTTGTTAATCTGATTCGGGAAATCGGAACGACCGGTCGCGACAACAGCAGCGTGCTTGGAAGCCTCGGTCGGTAGGATTTCCGGGTCGGGGTTGGCCATGGCAAATATGATGGAGTCCTTGTTCATGTTGGCCACGTCATCAGCATCAATGAGGTTGGGTGCGGACACCCCGATAAAGACGTCAGCGCCAACCATGGCCTGTTTTAGGCTGCCGGAGAAACCTTCGGTGTTGGTATTGTCGGCCAGCCACTGACGGTGCTCATCACGCTGGCTGGTATTTGGTTCCAAGACACCGTCGCGGCCAGCAGCCATGATGTGTTTGGCACCGGAAGCCTTAAGCAATCGGATGATGGCATGACCGGCAGCTCCGACGCCAGAAACAACGATACGGACATCTTCGATCTTCTTGTTGACGACTTTCAGCGCGTTATTCAATGCGGCTTGGGTAACAATTGCGGTTCCGTGTTGGTCATCGTGGAATACGGGGATGTCAAGTTCTTCACGGAGCCGAGCTTCGATTTCAAAGCACCGTGGAGCAGAAATATCTTCCAGGTTGATACCACCGTAAGCCGGAGCCAACGCTTTGACGATCTGGATGATTTCTTCGGTGTCTTTGGTATCGAGTGCAACAGGCCAGGCGTCGACATTGGCGAACTGTTTGAATAGGACTGCTTTACCCTCCATGACTGGCATTGCAGCGGCTGGACCGATATCACCTAGACCCAAGACGGCGGTGCCATCAGTGACCACAGCAATGGTGTTGCGCTTGATGGTCAATTCACGGGCGCGAACCGGGTCCGTGGCAATGGCTTTGCAAACACGCGCCACACCCGGGGTATAGGCGCGAGAGAGATCATCGCGGTTGCGTACATGAACTTTCGAAACCGTCTGTAGCTTTCCGCCCTGGTGCATGTGGAAGGTGCGGTCAGACAGACTGAGCACTTCGAATCCTTCTACGGCTTCGATGGCGTCTTTGACTTGGCGGCTATGTTCTCTGCCTCGAGTGTTACACGTCAGGTTGATGATGTTGGATACGTGGCTGGCGTCAACAATATCCAACGCGGTGATCGCAGCACCGGCCTCGGCAACTACAGCGGTCAGATCGCTGGTAGCGGTGAACGTCGTGGGGGCCTGGACTTTGACAATGATCGAATATCCGGGGCTAGGTGTTGCCATGTTTGAATGAACTCCTTGAACAGGTAATAAGCAGAGACATAACGAAAGGCTCTGCTTTGTGATAATTGAACGAGCGGCTCGTGTGCACTACCTGGCGATCATGGGGTATATGACGACAGCACATGCAGCGGCACTGGCCTGGGTAAAGGCTCAAAGGCCACATGATTTGGAGTTGTCAGAATACCACGCCAGGTCAAGGGCCCGATGAGACTTCAGACTTATTGAGCCAGGGATGCGAAATTCTACCAAAACCCTAGTAATTGGTCGTGAGTTATATTACAGTGGGCGTTTATCGGAGCTTCGAAGATGCAGCATCTGATACTGATCTCGCCGGATACACTCTCCGCCCACACGGTGGAAGTGGCGTAGGCTTCAGCTGCCGACTCTGCCATAACCTCGCAGACGCTCTGCAAGATTTCGGTCTAACCATCGTCCGAAGTTGTTGCTACCCGTCGACCTTATAACGGGTTCCCACAGACCAGTTCCTTTTTCATTCGGCGCTTGTGACGCGCTCGAGGTCTTTGAGGAGACATCATGACTTCAGTTCCAAAATCATCCCCGCATCCAACACCTCTGACTCCCTCGCAACAATCGTTGGCGAATTTTCCTGTCGGGGGACTGGATCCAGACTTTGTAGTCGAAGGATCCGTCAGGCCGAAAATTTGTGCTCTTCCTGTGGTTGGCAAACTGCTGCCACAATGTAAGTAAGTCATTGCTGTTGGCGAAGGACGCCGTCAACGGTCAAAATCCAGCGGGCTTTGTGGGGAACAGTTGTAGGATAGTGGCAGTATATTGACCTGCTTGTACCCTAAACAGGCGCAACGTTGACCCAAGGACGTAACAGCTTTGACCGACAGCACTCAAAACCAGCCGAAGGATCGCGACGATTCCCCACGTGAGGAACGTTCGGATCGTCGAGATGCACCCCGCGATCGGCAACAGCGTGACCGCGGACCTAGCTTCGGTAAGGGGCGGCAGCGCGGTCAGCAGCGTGATGGTGACCGTCATGGGGGAAGCCGAAGCCGGGATGAACGTCGTGGTCGCGGTAAAGGGCCACGGAAATTCGATGGCAAACCGCGTCGTCGTGAGGATCGTCCAGAACACGCGGAACGCACCCCGCCACCGCACAACCCAGCCGACCTACGTTCAGCGAACCGTCCAGAGCGTGGACGCTCTCCGGATATCGATCCCGATGTGACCGGTAGTGAACTGGATAAAAGTGTGCAACGGGAACTGGGCGCGCTCGACGAACAGAACCGCCCCTGGGTGCAGAAGCACCTGGTCATGGCTGGCCGATTGATGGAAGAGGATCCTGAACTAGCGTTTGCACATGCGCTTGCGGCATCTCGACGAGGCGGTCGACTCGGTGTTGTGCGTGAAGCCGCCGGGATGACGGCCTATGCTGCGGGCAAGTTCTCAGAAGCCCTTCGGGAATTTCGTACCTACCGCCGAATTTCAGGCGATAACGCGCATCTGCCAGAGATGGTGGACTCAGAACGAGCATTGGGCCGCATTGAAAAAGCACTCGAAATGGCAGCCGAGGCACCCCTCGATAAACTGCCGGTCACGTCTCGGGTCGAATTGGCCATCGTGGTTGCCGGCATTCATCTAGACCAGGACAACGCCGAACAAGCAGTCAAGGCGTTGGAAATTCCAGAACTCAACCCGCGTCGCGGATTTTCCTATTCACCGCGCCTCTTTAATGCTTACGCTCAGGCACTCGAGGGCGCAGGGCGAACGACTGAAGCCCGCAAATGGGCGAATCTAGCCATCAGGGCAGAACGTGCGTTAGGTTTGAATGTTGAGCCCGAACCAGAAATCTTTGATGTCGCGGAAGAAGAGGAGGAAACGACTCCTTCGGTTCGTGCGCGCGACGTCATACCTCCGGCAGCTTCCAAAGAGGAAACAGGTGCTCAAGGCGGCGAAAGTTAGTCCGTGACGACGTTTTTTAATGGGTACGACGGCCTGCTATGCGATCTCGATGGTGTCGTGTATGCAGGTTCACAGCCGATTGATCGAGCCGTCACTACACTCAACACACTCATAAACGCAGGGATACCGGTCGCATTTGTCACGAATAATGCTTCTAAAGCAGCCAGCGAGGTCGCAGAGCGACTCGTTGAGCTTGGTGTGAACACTGATACTGAGCATGTGATGACCTCGGCCCAAGCTGTTGTGAATCTGCTTTCTGCAGACTATCGCAGTGATGCCGGTCCGGTTCTGGTTACGGGCTCACCGCAATTGACCGAACAGGTCCAAGCCGCAGGCTTCGAGGTCACCCAGGTTGCTGCTGACGAACCGCAAGTTGTTGTGCAAGGCTTCAACCCCAAACTGGGATGGAATGATCTGGCACAAGCCAGTTTTGCCATACAGCGTGGAGCAGGATGGTTGGCAACAAATCTTGACCTAACGATCCCGCTGAGTGAAGGGATCGCTCCTGGTAATGGATCGCTAGTCAATACCGTCGCTCAGGCAACAGGAACGCGACCTGAGATTGCTGCAGGAAAGCCGGCCCCGGTCATGTTCACGACGATGGCTCAGAGACTTTCTATGATCAGACCTCTGGTCGTTGGGGATCGGTTAGATACTGATGTTCTTGGTGCTGCAAACGCTGGATTTGATGGTGCGCTGGTAGAGACCGGAATCCACCGGCGCCAAGATATTGACGCCCATCGAACGGTCGTGACACCGGCCTGGGTGCTGCCGGATCTCGGAGCGTTACTTGAAGAACCCCTCGATGATTATTGGAGTCGCGATGCGTGACGTGCAGAACTTGTCAGCCGAGGTTGCCGAACAGTTAGCTGATGTTCATGAGCTTTCACCCGCTGATGAACTCGCCACGTATGAGCGCTTACTGACTGAACTGACGGAGCTGCTCAACGCTCCTGAAGAACACGGACCCGGAGACTAACAGAGTGATACGTCTCGATCAAGCACTCGTTTTGCGTCAGCTGGTAACCTCTCGAACCGCAGCAGCTAAGCATATCCAGGCCGGTGAGGTGATCGTCAATGATCAAAAGGTCACGAAGCCCGCGACTAAAGTCTCGGATCAAGACGTCATAAGGCTGACGATATCTGGGCCCCAATTTGCTTCTCGTGCCGGACACAAATTAGCCGGAGCCTTAGAAATTTTTCACACCATCGAAGTCTCTGGGGCTCGCTGTTTAGACGCCGGCGCATCGACCGGTGGGTTCACCGATGTTTTGCTCCAGCAAGGGGCACGTAAGGTCGTTGCCGTCGATGTTGGCCATGACCAACTGATACAGCGTTTGCGGGTCGATCCACGAGTCGAGGTCCATGAGGGACTCAATGTTCGATACCTTAAGTTGGAAGAAATCGGCGAGCCAGTGGACATCGTGGTATCTGATCTGTCGTTCATCTCATTGAGACTCGTTCTCGGAGCTTTAGTATCGGTATGTGTACCCGGGGCCCACTTGGTCTTGATGATTAAACCGCAATTTGAGATCGGTCGTGAGCGCCTACCAAAAACTGGCGTCGTGACAGATCCAGATCAACGACGCGAGGCCGTCGTGGCCGTGATTGAAACAGCCTTAGCTCAGGGTTTAGTGCCGCAAGGGGTGGTGTTGAGTCCTTTACCAGGCCAGGACGGCAATCGGGAATTCTTTTTTTGGGCCACTTACGATGTTGCCGGAGCGCATCTTCATGCCACAATTGAAGCGTCGCAATGGTTAGACTCCCAGCGTGTTCAGTGGGCTGACTAAGTCGTGACAGGTTTTCCACACCGCGTCTGGAAAGGTAGCAAAATCAGATAAAATGGCTAGATTGGTGTGTTGGGCAATACGTACGAACGAAGGAGAACCATGAGCCGGCGAATATTAATTTTGGCTCACACGGGACGCCAAAAGGCGATGCAATCTGCATTGCAGGCCATCGAATTGTTACGTGCGTCCGGGCTCACACCGGTCATGTTGCCTCACGATGCTGCCGTCATGTACGAAGCCATTCATAATGGCGTACTACAAACTCACGAGGCCGGTGTCGATGCAATTGACACCAAAACTTCTCTACACGATGTTGAACTCGGCATGGTCTTGGGCGGGGACGGTTCGGTTTTGCGTGCTGCTGAGATGGTTCGCGAATCTAATCTGCCGCTGATGGCAGTCAATCTCGGCCACGTGGGGTTCCTCGCCGAAGCAGAACAAGCCGATCTAGAACTTGCCGTCTCGGCGGTGGTCAATAAGGATTACCTCGTTGAAGAACGTATGGCCATTGACGTGAAAGTTTTGGTGGGCAAACACCTGGTAGCTCATACTTGGGCCTTGAATGAGGCATCCGTGGAAAAATCCAATCGGGAGCGTATGCTTGAGGTGGTCATCGGCGTCGATAATCGACCGATTTCATCGTTCGGCTGTGACGGAGTGGTTATGGCAACTCCCACCGGCTCAACGGCATATGCGTTTTCCGGAGGCGGGCCCATCGTATGGCCTGAGGTCCAAGCCATGCTGATGGTGCCCTTATCTGCCCACGCACTTTTTGCCCGCCCATTAGTTGTTGCCCCGGAATCCGTCATCTCTGTTGACGTACTGCAACGCAGCAACGAAAACGGAGTGCTCTGGTGTGACGGACGACGGACCGTGGACTTGCCATTTGGGGCGCGAATTGAAGTCACCCGCTCAGATAGTCCAGTCAAACTGGCGCGGCTGGCACTGACCCCATTTTCAGAACGACTGGTCCGAAAGTTCGATCTGCCCACAGAAGGTTGGCGTGGCTCGATTAGCGAAACAGACCGAGCTGCGATTGATGCACGCGAGCGCGCTCGACGAGATCAAGACAGCTGGCATCAGTCCCTGGCTGATTCGCAAGGCATTCGCATCGTGGAACCTCACCATGCGGCACCACGCCCAGATATGGTCCCACCGCGTACGACACCAATTCCGATAGTCACCAAGGCCGATGAAGAGGTAATTATCGACGTATCGAAACCACCAGTCGAGGACGAATAGGGAGCAACGCATGCTAGAATACCTGTCGATCAACTCGTTAGGCGTCATCGAAGAAACCACCGTCGAACTTGATCCGGGGTTCAACGTCGTCACGGGTGAAACTGGCGCCGGTAAGACGATGGTCGTGACCGCACTGAACCTGTTGTTAGGGGCACGTGCGGATGCCGGCGCGATTCGTGCAGGTGACTCCAAAGCAACAGTTGAGGCTGGGTTTGTATTACCAGCCGATCATCGAGCGATCGGTGCAGCTGAAGAAGCAGGCGCGATCCTAGATGAGGATAACCATGATCGCCACCTGGTCATTACCCGTGCAATCAGCGCCTCAGATTCCGGTACCCGCTCGCGGGCTACAGCCGGTGGCCGCGGTGTTCCGGTGGCTCTACTGTCGGAAATCGGGGAAAATGCGGTCGCTATTCACGGTCAGTCTGATCAACTGCGGTTGAAATCAACGACAGCACAACGTCACGCTCTGGACTCCTACGGGGGCAAATCCATTGCCAAAGCGCTGGCTGCTTACCGGCAGACTTATACCAGCCTGCAAGAGGTCTCCAATCAGCTCCAAGAACTGATTCATCAGGCTCAAGAGCGTGCCCTTGAGGCTGAAAACCTGCAACGCAGCCTAGAAGAAATCGATAACGCCAACATTCAAGACGACGAAGACGAAGAAGTCCAGGAGCGCATTAAACGCCTAGAATCCGCCGAAGAATTTCGAGATGCGGCACGCATGGCCACAACAGCTCTGTCAGGGGATGATTATAATCTTGATGCTTCAAGTGCCGAATCACTAGTGGAAGCAGCGCGCCAAGTTATTGCACAGGCACCGGGCCAGGTGGAAAAACTCGAAGAGATCGGCAAACGGCTCACCTCGGTCGGTATCGAGCTTGCAGACATTACTGCGGAAATCTCTCAGTTTGCTTCGAGCCTGGATGATGAAGGTCCTGCTGCCTTGAACCAAGCACAATCCCGGTTAGCTGAGCTGAATCGTCTCAAAAAGCTCTATGGGCCGGAGCTGGCTGATGTTATCCGGTGGGCTGAAGAACAGCGCCCGCGCCTCGATGAACTCCACGGCGATACTGATCGTATCGAGTATTTAGAACAAGAACAGCAAAAGTTGACTGACCGCCTCCAGCAAGAAGGCACGGAATTGACCTCGCTTCGACAAAAGGCTGGCGAACGACTGGGCAAGGAAGTTACTAAGGAACTCCATGGCTTGTTGATGCCAACCGCGCAGTTCTCGGTGGCTATCACTCCAGCAGAACTACCTGGACCATACGGTTTTGACGATATAGCGCTGTTACTGCAGCCACACCCCGGCTCAGACCCGAGACCACTTGGTAAAGGCGCATCAGGCGGTGAGCTGTCGCGCATCATGTTGGCGCTTGAAGTAGTTCTAGCAAACACTGATCCGGTCCCGACGTTTATTTTCGATGAGATTGACGCTGGTGTCGGTGGCGAAGCCGCAGTACAGATCGGTCGACGTCTAGCCCGATTAGCTAAACACGTTCAAGTCATTGTCGTCACCCACCTACCCCAGGTTGCGGCCTACGCCGATAAACACCTGCGAGTCAATAAGGCTCCGAACGTGGATGCAGGTTTCACAACCTCAGATGTCAGCGAATTGGTCGGAGAAGACCGCATCTCTGAACTGGCACGCATGCTGGCAGGACACGCCGATTCAAGCTCAGCTCGCGAGCATGCCAAAGAACTCTTGGAGACCTCACATTAATGCGCCAACAACACATACACGACACCGACCGGGTTGTGGCAGTTCAGCATCAGGCAACAGTCTTTCAAGGTGCAATCTGGGATATTCAACGGGACACCTTCACGATGACTGATACTGATCAGCCGCTTACCCGCGAATATATTACCCACCCGGGCGCGGTAGCGATTGTGGCCGTTGACGATCAACAGCGGATCGCAATGATCAATCAGTATCGTCATCCGGTAGGACAGGACTGCTGGGAAATCCCGGCGGGGCTCTTGGACGTTGAAGGGGAAAGCCATCTAGTCACAGCCCAACGTGAATTGGCCGAAGAAGCTGACCTGCAAGCTGCAGATTGGTCTGTGTTAGTCGACCACTATCCTTCGGCTGGGTCTTCAGCAGAAGCCATTCGTATCTTCTTGGCCCAAGGCATCGAAGAGCTTCCAACAGATCAACACCATCAACGTGAAGCCGAAGAAGCACACTTAATCCTACGCTGGATACCCTTCGATCAAGCATTGCATGCCGTGCTGACTGGAGCAATCCGAAACGTCAATGCAATTAGCGGTATCTTGGCAGCTCACTTGGTGCTAAATGGACAACACCAGGCACGTCCGGCCGAGGCTCCTTTCTAACCGGTATGGCTGAAAACATCGCGATCCCCGAAGCCCTGCAGCGTCTTGTCACCACCTATCTGAATCATCTGATGATCGAACGTGGTCTATCAGACAACACATTGGCAGCGTATCGCCGAGACCTCCAACGCTATTTGCGTTATCTCGCTCAGGAACGCGTTGATGACGTCACGACGATTACTGCTCACCACCTTGCGGGTTTTCTCCAGGCGCTTAGCTCAGGTAGCCACAACATGGGAAAACTGGCCCAAAGCTCCGTCAACCGAGTATTTATTGCTGCTCGTGGTTGGCACCGATTCATGTTTTTGGAAAATACGACCTCAACCAATCCGGCTGCAGAAGTTAAACCCCCCAAAACCGGACAACAGCTGCCCGACGCTCTCAGCATCGACGAAATCACCCGGCTATTAGATACTCCGCCGATCGACAGCGCCCAGGGACTCCGTGACAGAGCCATGATGGAATTGCTGTACGCCACCGGTGCTCGTATTACCGAAGCAATTGATCTTGACGTTGATGACATTGTGCATCTCGACGACGATGACACCACCATTGTTCGGTTATTCGGTAAAGGCTCAAAAGAGCGTATCGTGCCGTTGGGTTCATACGCGCAACGAGCTATTGATGCTTATCTGGTTCGTGGACGACCCAAGCACGCTGCCGGTGGGAAAGGTTCACCTGCGCTATTCTTAAACAGGTTCGGAGGGCGGTTATCGCGGCAGACCGGATGGAATATTCTGAAACAAGCTGCTGAAGACGCCGAACTCACCGAAGAAATTTCCCCGCACACTTTGCGCCACTCATTTGCCACGCACCTATTGCAAGGCGGAGCAGACGTTAGAGTTGTGCAAGAATTGCTCGGGCATGCATCAGTGACGACGACCCAGATATACACACAAGTCACTGCCGACACGCTCCGGGAGGTTTTTGCCTACGCGCATCCTCGGGCGCAAGGCTAGCCTGACCTTCAGGTTTGACGTTAAACTTTAAGGCTCGCCGTGAAAAACAAATAAGTTCGGGAAGTCATGTGAACCGGCAATACACTAGAGTCAGAAACTACACTCACGTCACTTACGAATACTAAGAGGATCACAACCCCAACTTACGTAGCGGTCAGGAGTTTCAAACATCGTGAACGACGCCAGCCAACAACCACAACCCGTGATGATGATCACTGGAGATCCAGTGATCGGACCCACCGGGCGGCCAAAGCACGAATTTCCAGTTCCAGAGCCACTCGAAGCACACGGTCCTGCTCGCATTATCGCGATGGTGAACCAAAAAGGTGGTGTCGGCAAAACCACTTCTTCAGTGAACCTGGGGGCTGCTCTGGCAGGTTATGGTCGAAAAGTGCTGATGGTTGACTTTGACCCTCAAGGCGCGCTGTCGGCGGGGTTCGGGATGAACCCTCACGAAATGGACCTCACGGTCTATAACGTCTTGATGGAACGTGGCGTACATATCAGCGACGGGATCGTCAAGACTGACGATCCAAACATTGATCTCTTGCCAGCCAACATTGATCTATCTGCTGCAGAAGTACAGTTGGTCAATGAGGTGGCACGCGAGCAAGTGCTGGCTCGAGCCCTCCGTCCCGTCATTGACGACTACGATGTCATCATCATTGACTGCCAACCGTCGCTGGGCCTGTTGACGGTCAACGCATTGGCTGCAGCACACGGTGTGATTATCCCACTGACTGCTGAATTCTTTGCTTTGCGTGCCGTGGCACTGCTGGTAGAAACCATCGAAAAAGTCCAAGATCGCATCAACCCGGAACTCATTATCGACGGCGTGCTAGCGACAATGGTCGATGGGCGAACCTTGCATTCGAAAGAAGTTATCGGACGATTGGTAGAGGCCTTCGGCGACCGAGTATTTGAAACAGTGATTAACCGTTCCATCAAGTTTGCTGATGCAACAGTGGCAGCGGAACCCATTACAACCTTTGCGCCCAATCATCCTGGTGCCAAAAACTACCAGCAACTTGCTCGAGAACTGATCTGCCGCGGTGGCGCTCCATGAGCCAGCTAGCCGTGCCGACCTTCGATGATGAGTACACCGAAGAGCAAGTTGGCTTTGAACTAGCGCTCACTAATTTTTCAGGACCGTTTGACCTACTGCTATCGTTGATAGCTCGTCGACGCATGGATGTCACAGAAGTTGCACTAGCCGAAGTAACCGATGAATTCTTAGCGTACGTGGCGACGTTGGAAACTACCGAGGAGGTCTTAGAGAACTCGACCTCATTTATGGTGGTAGCCGCGACCCTGCTGGAATTGAAGACCGCCCGTTTGCTCCCATCTGGAATCGCAGACGCCACTGACGAGATGGCGCTGTTAGAAGAACGAGACTTGTTATTTGCCCGGTTATTGCAATACCGAGCATTCAAACAGGCAGCGGATTTGATCAAGGAACGCATCAGTGTGCAGTCAGCCATGCTGCCACGTCAGGGTGGGCCGGAGCCTCAACATGCAAACCTGTTGCCAGAACTTGTCTTTGACCTATCTGCTGATGATTTTGCCCTCATCGCGAACGAAGTCTTTACAAAATTTGTTACCGAACCTGTTGAAGTCGGCACTCAACACTTACACGCACCGATTGTTTCCTTGACCGAACAAGTATCAATCATGTCTCGTCGCATTCAAGAAGCTGGTCGATTGACGTTTAGCGATCTCACTCGTGACGCATCAACCACAATGGTGGTTGTCGTACGATTTTTGGGTTTACTAACGATGTACCGTGATCGGTTAATCAACTGGCAGCAGGAAACCCCACTGGGCGAAATTACCGTGTTCTGGCAAGAGGCAGCATGACCCAGCGGCGCTATGAATCAGAATTATTTGCCCAGCTAGAAGCCATCTTGTTAATCTCCGATGAGCCGGTGACTATTCAACAACTGGTCAAAGTCACGGAAGCCAGCCCCACCGAACTCGAGACCACCTTGGAAGCTATTCAACGCGACTATGACGGAAAAACTGACGGTCCTGTTCGAGGTTTTCAACTGCGACACGTCGCAGGAGGCTGGCGTCTTTATACTCGTGCAGATCATGCTGATGTGGTCGCCACATATATGGTTCAAGGGGCCACACAAAAATTAAGCCAAGCTGCCTTAGAGACTTTGGCAGTTATCGCATATCTACAACCGGCTACTCGATCACGGGTTGCCCAAATCCGTGGCGTGAACTCGGATTCTGTCGTACGCACACTCCTGACCAGAGGACTGATTGCCGAAGATGGCACTGAGGAACATACCAGTGCCGTACGCTATAAAACGACGGATTATTTTTTGGAACTACTTGGCCTAAACTCTATAGAGGAACTGCCGAAGATTTCCCCGCTCCTTCCCGGAGTAGATGAAGCAAGTAAATTAGCAGAAAGTCAGGAATAATTATGACATCCCGCAAGCCGAGAGGCTCCGGACGCCGCAACCGCACACCCAAAGCTGGTCGTCGCGGTGGCCCATTTTCCGGTGCCGTCTATGATCGCAATCTAGGTCCAGTAGACCGTAGCCAATACCGAAGAGGCAAGGGCCAGGGCAAGAAATCCCGCCAACACGTGCCGGAAGGCGAACGCCTCCAAAAAGTCATTGCGGCTGCAGGTATAGCCTCCCGCCGCGTAGCAGAAGATCTCATTGCCGAGGGGCGGGTCGAGGTTAACGGAGAAATCGTGACCGCACTGGGCACTCGCGTTGATCCTGACAACGACATTATTTTTGTTGATGGTATCCGCGTCAACACGAAACCCGAGTCTGTCTACTATGCTTTCAACAAGCCTCGGGGCGTTATTTCAACCATGTCGGACCCGAAAGGTCGCCCCTCGATTGCCGACTTCGTCAATACCGCAGATACCCGGCTATTCCACATAGGTCGGCTCGATAATGAAACCGAGGGCCTGCTGCTACTCACTAACGATGGCGAACTTGCAAATCGTCTTTCACACCCAAGCTACGAAGTGCCAAAAACCTATCTGGTCCAGGTCAAGGGCCCAATGCGCAAAGGCGTCGGCGATGAACTTCGTAAAGGCATCGAACTGGAAGAAGACGGCCTCGTATCCGTCGACTCCTTTAAAGTTGTAGACTCTACGCCCGGCCACATCCTATGCGAAGTCATCATCCATAGCGGTCAGAACCGTGTGGTGCGTCGTCTCATGAAAGCTGTTGGCTATCCTGTGCAACGCCTAGTCCGCATTGCCCACGGACCCATTACCCTGGGCAACCAGCGTCAAGGCAGCATCCGACAACTCAACTCCCAAGAAGTTGGACATCTCATGGCAACGGTAGGACTATGACGACACCGCGGTTCTCACGCACAGAAATTGTCAACACTGCCTCACTAGCAGCAGCTACAGAGACAATTTCCAAACACCACACCATCCATGAGCCCGTGCTCATTATTGGGACAGGTCTGTTGGGGACCTCGATCGGTCTCGGCTTACGATCGGCCGGCTTACAGGTTTTGCTCACTGATCCGTCACCGTCTGCCCAGGCGGTGGCCGAAGATATCGGTGCTGGCCAAGGGCTGGCCGATGAAGACCAACCAGGCACCGTAGTTGTCGCAGCACCGCCAGACGTTACAGGTACAGAAGTGATCAAAGCCTTGCGTTGTTGGCCCTCTGCGGTCGTGCTTGATATCGCTTCGGTCAAAGGGGCCATTGCTCAGGAGATCGCGGCAGCAGTTGCAGCAGGTGAGCTCACTGCACAGGATGCGCAGCGTTATATCGGTACTCACCCGATGGCCGGACGTGAACGGTCAGGCCCAGTAGCAGCTCGTGGCGAGTTATTTACCGCTGCACCATGGGTGCTGTGCCCGACTTCGGAAACACCCCCACACGTCATCGACGTTGCTTCTGATATCGCACGGCTGCTTGGCGCCACCATCTATCACATGACTTCCGAAGAGCATGATGGTGCTGTAGCCCAAATCAGCCATTTGCCGCAGATTGCTGCCTCGCTGTTGGCCTCGCGCCTTCAAAACACTTCTGGACAAGCGCTGCAATTGGCCGGTAATGGGCTGCGTGATACGACCCGAATCGCTGCATCTGATCCCAGTCTCTGGGTACAGATCTTGACTGCAAATGCTGAACACATCCTGCCAGAACTTCATGGGATGAAAGCTGACCTTGACCGGTTAATTAACACCCTGAGTGCGCCTAGTGCCTCAGGGGCTCGACTCGACGTCGCTCAACTGATGGACGAAGGAAATCGCGGACAAGCGCGGATTCCTGGCAAGCATGGTGGGCCTGCTCAAGGATTTGCCCAGGTCACCGTGCTGGTCGACGACAAGCCCGGGGCGATAGTTTCAGCGCTACAAGCTGTGGCCGATGCGGGGGTGAACGTGGAAGACTTAAGGATGGAACACTCATCTGGTTACCAGGTGGGTATGCTGGAAATCGCTGTGGTTCCCGGTCATAAGAAGCACCTGGTTAACGCGTTAACCAAACTTGGATGGAAGGTACTGTAATGTCTGCACAATCACGGCTCGTCATCGCCATAGATGGTCCTTCAGGCACTGGCAAGTCCACTGTGGCCCGCTGGGTGGCTCAAGACTTGAAACTCAGTTATCTGGACACCGGTGCAAACTATCGCGCCGCAACGCTGTGGTGCATGCGAAATGGTTTGGATCTCACCCAGCCGGAGACCGTGGACACCCAGCAGATTACCGAACTGATCACCACCATGCCACTGGCTCAGGACCTCAATCCGAATAATATTTCGGTGGTCCTAGACGGACAGGATATTACTGAAGCCATTCGCTCCGATGAAGTTACTGCCAACGTGTCAGCCCTTTCGACACGCCCACAGGTGCGAGAATTGTTGGTTAAACTGCAACAACAAGCCATTGAATCACGGCCACGTATTGTCGTGGAAGGCCGCGATATCACCACGGTGGTGGCCCCCGACGCTGATGCTCGCATTTTGCTGACAGCCTCACCGGAAGTACGCATGGCGCGACGTCGTCAACAACTTCGTGAGACTGATCAAGACCCAACCAATGTTGAATCTGATGTTATGGTCCGGGACGCCAAAGACTCCGCCCTCGTGGACTTCATGACCCCAGCTGAGGGTGTTGCTGAAATCGATTCAACGAATCTTTCCCTTGAAGACACCGTGACCGTCGTCCTGGCTGAAATACAACGCCAAGTCAACGCCAAACAACCTTAAGAAAGCGTAATGACAGAAGAAGAATACATTCCATCTGGTGCTGACACGGTCGATGAAGACCTCGCGCAGATGACTGATGAAGAACATCACGCCCGCACTCAAGCTTATTTGGCCGGCTTACAACAATACGAACTTGAAGACGACGACCAACAGATCCTGGAAGGTTTTGAAGAAGCAGCAAGCTTTGAACAACTGGACTTTGTGCCACCCGTCGTGGCCGTTGTTGGACGACCCAATGTTGGAAAATCAACACTAGTCAACCGGATCATTGGCCGTCGCCAAGCTGTAGTCGAGGACGTCCCGGGTGTCACCCGTGACCGAGTCTTCTATGAAGCTGAGTGGAATGGGCGTCCATTCACCGTCGCTGATACTGGTGGCTGGGAATATGGTGTCAAGGGCTTGGCCGGCAAAGTCGCGGAACAAGCCGAGCGCGCCGTACAACGAGCCGATGCTGTGCTGTTTGTGGTCGATGCTACCGTGGGGATCACCGCTACCGACGAAGCCATTGTCACTATGCTCAGAAAAGCGAATAAACCAATCACCTTAGTGGCCAACAAAGTTGATGGGCAATCGCATGAGGCTGACGCCGCGATGCTATGGGGTCTGGGTTTTGGTTACCCGTGGCCGGTGTCCGCACTCCATGGACGCGGCACCGCAGACCTCTTGGATGCATTGCTGGAAGATCTACCCGAAGAATCAGCGCATAAAGACGTGCTGACCGCCCAAGGACCGCGCCGCGTGGCGCTGGTTGGACGACCAAATGTAGGCAAGTCGTCACTGCTCAATAATCTGGCAGGTAGCGCTCGAGCAGTCGTCGACGATACCGCGGGGACCACCCGTGATCCAGTCGATGAGCTCATTGAGCTTGACGGTGACATCTGGGAGTTCATTGACACCGCTGGAATCCGACGTCGTCAACATATGGCTTCTGGATCCGACTACTATGCATCCCTTCGGACCCGTGCAGCCCTGGAACGCGCTGAGGTTGCAGTAGTCCTACTGGAAGCGTCCCAACCGCTGAGCGAACAGGACGTCCGTATTATTCAAATCGTGTTGGATACCGGCCGTGCGCTGGTCTTAGCCTTCAACAAGTGGGACCTGCTTGATGAGGACCGTCGGTTGGATCTGGAACGAGAAATCGATTTAGACCTGCAACACGTCTCCTGGGCGCCACGCATTAATATTTCAGCTAAAACAGGTTGGCACAAAAACCGATTGGTGCCTGCGTTGGAGACCGCGCTGGAATCCTGGGAAACTCGTATCCCGACCGGCAAGCTCAACTCGTTTATCGGCGAGTTGGTAGCGGCTCACCCGCACCCGGTACGGGGTGGCAAACAACCCCGAATTTTGTTTGCCACGCAATCATCGACCAGACCGCCCAAATTCGTACTGTTTACCACAGGCTTTTTGGACCCTGGCTACCGACGATTTATCATCAATCGTCTACGACAGTACTTCGGGTTTGAAGGATCGCCTATCGAACTGACGATGCGTGTACGCGAACGTCGGAAACGCTAGATTGATGAGATTGGAATGCCGTAGACGACCTCCTCAAGAGTGCGCGTTGGCGGCATAACCAATTGGCCGCCTGCACCCCGAAAGCACAGCGTTGCCCTGATTCACTTCGGCTCCGGCTGCAGGTTATCACGCTAGCACCGGCTTGCAGCGATCTACCCGCGGCCAGGATCTTATCAATGAGTAACACAGGTACTTCTAGCGTTGCGTCGTAGGACCTCACCGGTTTCGCCAGTGTCGAGGCTCGCTTGCAAGGGTAACCCCCGCTTCTCAAAGCATGCGACGACAACGAAACTGCCGTGTGCCTGAAAGAGCGGTTCTGGTGCGACAGACTCCATTGCTCCATTATGAGCAAGCACGGGGATGATGTTTGGAATCGAAAAGCTCACCTGATGATAATCGCAATGGGCCTGAAGGGGAAACGCACATGGGCGACAGGGTTTATTTGTGAAAGAAAGACAAATCGATTTTCAATCCTAGGACCAGTTTTCGAAATCATCGGCATCCACTGAAGTACACAAATTCGGAGATTCTTTGGACATGGTGTAGAGTATCCCGAGTATCCTAGCTACTGAATACATCAGTGCAAGATCGGGCTGTGGCGCAGCTTGGTAGCGCACATCTCTGGGGGAGATGGGGTCGCAGGTTCAAATCCTGTCAGCCCGACGAGATCATCCTTGGTTTAGCACTAAACCAAGGATGTTTTAGTCTTGGCCTCTCGGCACATACTCGAGGAGGTCCAGCAGGTCGGAGTCGTAATATTTGCTCCAAAATGTCTGGGATTTTACTGTCAGCATACTTTGGCCAAAAAACCCAGATGACAGGCTGTTTTATCTGAGGTTTCCCAGCTTCAACAAGTGAATTAGCTGAATCTATCGGCTAAACTTAGGTGGCCAGGGTGGCAGTCTGAACCGTCGAGCCACCCACGATGAATTTGTACAACAAGGAGCGTTCAAGCATGACAAAAGATAACCCCGTTCCTGGTAACTCAGAAGACCCGTCTGAGGTAGAATCAACGACCGTTGGGTTGCCCAAGCTTGAACCGTTAAGAAACCTGCCGCTTGACGCTGAAGAACGCTCAGCAGTAGAAGCCTTGCCGGTAGGATCTGCACTCTTGGTTGCACATGAAGGTCCCAACCGTGGGGCTCGTTTTTTGCTGGATCAGGACAAGGTCACAGTCGGTCGTCATCCCGACGCCGACATCTTCCTTGATGATGTGACTGTCTCTCGTCAGCATGCCCTATTCGAAAGGGAAGCCGGCGGCTATCGCGTTATCGATACCGGATCACTCAACGGCACCTACATCAACAACGATCGGGTCGATGCCTTACTCCTTCGCACGGGCATGGAGTTGCAGATTGGCAAGTTCCGGTTGTCCTATTATGCAGGAACCCAGCAACCTACCAAGTAGCCGTTTGATGCTTTCGTCGACGGTCAGATGCCGGCGACAACTTGTATCTGATCTTACGTTGTTGAAAAAGGTTTCAAGATATTGGCTGCTTCCCATAAACCCCGTAGTTCTTCGCCCGCGACTTCAAAGCGTTCGCAGGCATTGATGAGTATCGGCGAAGTTTTAGAACACATCAATGCTGAGTTCCCGGAAGTCCGTGCCTCAAAAGTACGTTTCTTAGAGGAACGTGGATTAATTACCCCTGCTCGTACAGCAGCAGGATACCGAAAATATACGCAGGCTGACGTAGACCGGTTACGTTTCATTTTGGCACTCCAGCGTGATCAATTTTTGCCGCTTAAAGTTATCAAAGACTACCTTGACGCCATTGACGCCGGGAAGCGCCCTGAATCGTTACCCGGTGGATTACGGCTTGAACCTCGGTCTGTGTCTCAACAACTTGCCCACGAAATCAGTGGCCATATTCGGCCTATGACTCGGGCGGAGCTTCAGGGCATTTGTGGGGCTTCTGACGAGTTAATGAAAACACTCGAATCATACCGTTTGATTTGGCCTGATGAGACCGGGCGGTATAACGATCACAGTCTCAAAGTGGCTCGAGCTGCGGTGACCTTGGCAGAGTTTGGCTTTGAACCACGGCACTTGCGGCCCTTTCGTATCGCGGTCGATCGTGAGCTGGGAATGGTACAACAGGCCACCTCAGGGCTAGGGCAGCACGACGGTGGTGTTTCAATGGAACGCGCACAGGAAGCAGCACGAGAGATCACCCAAGCATGCCTGCGCTTGCATGCAGGGGTTGTGAGTGCTGAAATTGCAGATATGGACGACTAGCCGCAGCTAGCGTTGGTCACCACAACGAAAAGGAGCTTCACCATGGCCGACATTGTACTGAAGGTCCTTGAAATTAGGATCGTACTTCCGGGGAACCAACCGATCCTTTTGCTCTTGCACCAACAAAGTCAACGTTTGCTCCGTCTGTGGATCGGACCGTCCGAGGGGACAGCTATCGGTCTTGCCCAGCAGGGGATCGACACGCCTCGACCGACCACACATCAATTGCTTGTAGATGCTCTACGGCAAGCCGGTGACCCACTGCAAGCTGTACGCATTTCTAAAGTTGACGAAGAAGTGTTCTATGCAGAACTTATTTTGACCTCTGGGACGACGGTGGACTCACGCGCCTCGGACGCCGTGGCATCTGCATTGTTTGCTGGTGTGCCGGTTTATGCGACCGACACCGTATTAGACTCGGCAGGCATTGATTTAACCGAAGGTGAGATCGCAGCAGAGCTCAATATCGAGCAACCCGAAATCGAGCCCGAGATTACGGAAGAAAGCGTGGATGAATTTCGCGAGTTCCTCAAAGACCTGAACCCTGAGGATTTCCTCACACCAGAAGAAACTGCTAAAGAAGAACCACCCAATACATCGACGGCCAATGACGACGAGGACGAAAACGGCGATAACGATGGTAACGGTGCTGAGGATACCGAAAAATAGTTCCGACACGACTAACGTTTTTCTCTCCGGTCTTTGACCAGGGCTGATTCTCAGAATAGCGTGGGATACTATACGTTCCATTGCATAATGTGAGACCATTAACCAGTAATCGCAGATGATGTCGGTTCCACGTGAGTCTTACGAAATCTTCCCCGTGTGGAACAGAACAGCAGGAGGAAACCCTAGTGTCTCACACAAGTGATTCAGGGCATCGCCAGAGTCTCGATGCTGGCAATCAGGGTGTGTTGTTTAACGACGATGCGCCGTGGCTAGACAATGAGTGCGGCTACCGCGGTCCAACCGCATCGAAAGCAGCCGGTATCACATACCGACAGTTAGATTATTGGGCACGTACCGGTTTGGTCGTTCCGTCGCTTCGTGGTGCAGAAGGTTCTGGAACCCAGCGACTGTATTCGTTCCGTGACGTACTCGTGCTCAAAGTCGTCAAGAGACTCCTCGATACCGGAGTCTCGTTGCAACAGATTCGCACGGCGGTCGATCATCTCCGCGAACGCGGGGTTGAAGATCTTGCTCAAATCACTTTAATGTCCGATGGGGCGTCCGTATATGAATGCACCTCAGCTGACGAAGTCATTGACCTGGTTCAAGGCGGTCAAGGTGTCTATGGTATTGCTGTAGGTCGGGTATGGCGTGAAGTCGAAGGGACACTAGCTGAACTTCCAGCAGTGCGCCTGGCCGACTTTCAGTCCGATGCTGATTTTCCTGGTGATGAGCTCGCTGCCCGACGTGCTACTCGCCGAAAAACCGCTTCCTAGCAGGTCGTTACGTTCCTTTGAAGCTCAATCAAAACCCGGTTATGTATACATAACCGGGTTTTTGCTCTTACACACGTTGAGGAAACACGTTCAAAATTACCCGTGCAGGGCTCTTCGAGAAGAAACTTGTGGTTGGTGGAGCTGCTGAAGCAACCGATCGAATGTGCGCGCGGCGGTTGAGGCCGTATCGCCAGGCCAAGCGTGAACCGGCCACGCAGCACCTTGGATTTGCTGCCAATTTGAACTCTCTGGAACCTGGATGTCTAACATCCGCTTGCCGAACATCCGACGCATTTCAGCAAGGCGGTATTTATGTTCGGTCGAAGCTGCACGCACTCGGTTAACGACCAGTACGGAGTTCCTCAGTTTTGGTGCGTATTCCCGTTGGAATAGATCCAGGGCCCGGAAGGTGCGCTCGGTGCCGGCAACGGAAAATAAACTCGGCTCTGCCACCAGTAATACATCGGTTGAAGCTGCCCACGCCATACGCGTGACACCATTGAGCGCAGGAGGGCAATCGATCAAGACCAGGTCATAACCCTGCGTTTGATCTAATAATGTCATAAGGCGATTAATTTCACGACGGCGCGTCGTCACTTTTTCAAATAAAGACGTTTTGGCCGAACCACGAATGACATCGAGCACGCCCGATTCAGTACCATTACGGTGGTTCGTTTGTATCCATCCAGACGTAACGGCGTGTTCGTGCAGCCGAAATTGTTTAGGCTTACGCAGCATCGTGCCAATCTCGGTACTCATATCATCATGTTTGATACCAAGGCCGGTGGTCGTATCGGCGTGCGGGTCGAGGTCGATGACTAGGGTCGAGACGCCAGCTGCCCAAGCCGCAGATGCCAAACCAAGGGTTATGGAAGTTTTGCCAACGCCGCCCTTGAGGCTGGAAATAGAGATAACCTGCACTACGATTGCACCTTATTTATTAAATAGACGTTTTGGTCAATACCATATTCTAACAAGCCGGACGAGAACTTCTGGGACTGTCCCTTTTGGGTACTTATTGTTTGCAATGACCAAGAACGTGGGTAGTATCGCCTATGTTCAATGTATACAGGACCGGTATCTTTGAACGTCCCTGAGAGTCTGTCATTACTCGTGACAGCACTAACACACACTGGAGGAACCTTGGCTGAAAATCAAGACCACTCGGCCCACAAGAGCGGTGGTGTCCCAATGTTTAACAAAGTATTGGTCGCCAACCGCGGCGAGATTGCTGTTCGCGCTTTCCGCGCGTGTCACGAGCTCAATGCCAAGACAGTCGCTGTCTTTCCATACGAAGATCGCAACTCGATTCACCGACAAAAAGCAGATGAAGCCTATCAGATCGGTGAAGAAGGTCACCCGGTCCGGGCGTATCTAGACGTCGACAGCATTATCAAAGTTGCGCTGGAATCTGGTGCAGATGCTATTTACCCCGGCTACGGATTTCTAGCCGAGAATGCTGAGCTTGCACGGAAAGCCAAAGAGAACGATCTGACCTTCGTTGGCCCGCCTGCCGAGGTCTTAGAACAAACTGGAAACAAGGTCGCGTCACTGCGCGCCGCTGAACGAGCTGGCGTGCCAACCCTGAAATCTACGGATCCGTCCGCTGATGCTGAGGAACTCTTATCACAAGCAGACTCCATCGGCTTCCCCTTGTTCGTCAAAGCCGTTGCAGGTGGTGGCGGTCGCGGAATGCGTCGCGTCGAGAGAGCTAAAGACTTACCTGAAGCCCTCAAGAGTGCTATGCACGAGGCAGAAACCGCTTTTGGGGACCCAACAGCCTTCCTCGAACAGGCAGTGTTACGTCCACGCCACATCGAAGTGCAGGTTCTTGCAGACAAGTATGGGAATGTTGTTCACCTTTTTGAACGCGACTGCTCGATGCAACGCCGCCACCAGAAAGTCATCGAAATTGCCCCTGCCCCAAACATCGACGATCAGTTGCGCCAACGACTGTATGATGATGCGGTCAAATTCGCCAAGGCGATGGACTATCAAAACGCCGGCACGGTAGAATTCTTGGTTGATACCGAAGGCGAGCGCGCCGGGCAGCATGTCTTTATTGAAATGAACCCGCGCATCCAGGTGGAACACACCATCACCGAAGAAATCACCGATGTGGATCTCGTCGCAGCACAGCTTCGTATTGCTTCCGGAGCCTCCCTGGACGACCTTGGCATCCGTCAGGAAGACCTTCAGATCCGCGGTGCTGCCATTCAGTGCCGCATTACTACCGAAGATCCAGCCAATGATTTCCGTCCAGATACTGGCAAAATTACCGCCTACCGTTCTGCTGGTGGCTCAGGCATTCGTCTCGATGGTGGCACGATCTACACAGGTGCAGAAATTTCACCGCACTTTGACTCGATGCTGGTGAAAATGTCGGCTCGAGGCCGAGACTTCCAAACGGCTATTCGGCGAGCACGTCGCGCACTAGCCGAGTTCCGTGTCCGTGGGGTCGCAACCAATATTCCGTTCTTGATGAACGTTTTCGACAACCAACAATTTATTGATGGCGACGTCGCAACGGACTTTATCGATAAGAACCCCTACCTCACGCAAATCAACCGCTCCAAAGACCGTGGTTCGCGTGCGCTAGCTTACCTTGCTGATGTCACGGTCAACCGGCCATATGGTCCACGTATCGAGGGGATGGATCCACGCCGTAAGTTGCCGCACTTCCCGGGAGATAAGGCCGACGAACCAGACCGCAGTCCATTTGATGGTCCGTCGTTGGAAACACCTCCAAGCGGATGGCGCGATATCCTCATCGACAAGGGACCCGAAGGGTTTGCGCAAGCTCTGCGTAATCACGAAGGTCTTGCAGTCACCGACACGACCTTCCGAGATGCGCATCAGTCACTGTTAGCAACCCGTATTCGTACTCGGGATATGCTTGCCGCCGCACCCGCAGTGTCCCATCTGATGCCACAGCTTTTGTCGGCTGAAGTCTGGGGCGGGGCCACCTACGACGTCGCACTTCGTTTCTTGTCGGAAGACCCATGGGATCGTCTGGAGCGTCTCCGTGAAGAAATGCCAAACATCCCACTGCAGATGCTGCTGCGTGGTCGCAACACCGTCGGATACACGCCGTACCCACAGCGCGTGACCGAGGCATTTGTTGAAGAAGCAGCACTAACAGGCGTTGATATCTTCCGTATTTTCGATGCGCTCAATGATGTCAACCAGATCATCCCAGCCATTACAGCGGTTCGCGAAAACACCTCCTCGGTTGCCGAAGCAGCCATGTGCTACACAGGCAACCTCCTGGACCCCAACGAAAAGCTCTATACGCTGGACTACTACTTGGGTCTTGCTGAAAACATGGTCAAGGCTGGGGCACACATCCTGGCGATCAAAGACATGGCAGGTCTGCTGCGCCCAGCAGCGGCAAGTAAACTCGTTACCGCCTTGCGTGAGAACTTCGATTTGCCGGTGCACTTGCACACCCACGACACCTCAGGTGGACAACTGGCGACCCTGCTAGCAGCCTCTGAGGCAGGCGTGGATGCCGTGGATACCGCAATTGCGGCATTGGCAGGTACAACCTCACAGGTCTCGATGTCTGCTCTAGTTGCAGCAACTGATAATACCGAGCGCGAGACCGGGCTGTGCCTGGAACATGTTGCCGGGCTGGAACCCTATTGGGAAGCCGTACGGGAAATCTACGCACCGTTTGAATCGGGGCTGCCGGCACCAACTGGTCGAATTTACGCGCACGAGATCCCAGGTGGTCAGCTATCCAACCTGCGCCAGCAGGCTATCGCATTGGGCTTGGGGGAGCGCTTCGAATCGATCGAAAACATGTATGCTGCCGCCAACAATATCCTTGGAGACATCGTCAAGGTGACTCCATCGTCGAAGGTTGTGGGCGATCTGGCCCTAGCCTTGGTATCTGCCAACGCTGACCCTGTCGACTTCGAAGAAAACCCAGGCAACTATGACATTCCAGACTCGGTCATCGCCTTTTTGTCTGGACAGCTTGGTGATCCTCCAGGCGGCTGGCCAGAACCATTCCGAACCAAAGCACTGGAAGGTCGTAACACAACCGGCATCGAGGTCGAAGAGCTTGCTGCCGAGGACGAAGCCGAACTGGCAGAATCGGGCGAGACCCGACGTCGTACCCTTAACCGACTGCTTTTCCCTGGACCAACCGGTGAATATGAAGAGCACGTTCGACTCTATGGCGATACCTCGGTCTTGCATACCCGCGACTTCCTCTATGGCATGGTCGAAGGCCATGAGCATGTGATCTCGCTGGGTAAGGGTGTGCGTCTATTGACCACCCTGCAAGCTGTGTCTGAAGCTGACGATAAAGGCATGCGTACCGTGATGGTTACCCTCAACGGCCAGCAGCGCCAGGTTGAAGTCCGCGACCGGTCTGTAAAATCCAATGTGCACGAGGCAGAGAAAGCTGATACCTCGAATACGGGTCACGTACCAGCACCATTTTCTGGGACGGTTACCGTCGTCGTGGAAGAAAACACGACCGTGGAAGCGGGAGACACGATTGCCACAATTGAGGCCATGAAAATGGAAGCCGGTATTACCGCGCCGATTAGCGGGACTGTGTCTCGTGTGGTCCTAAAGAACCCAACCCCTGTGGAAGGAAACGACCTCATTTTGGTCCTCGATCCAGCATGACGTTCGAATGACCCAGGACGTCAATACCGGATTCGGAACCACTACACTGATGGCATGAGCATCGAACAATACGATCTGGCCATCATTGGTTCCGGATCCGGTAATTCTATTATCACCCCATATTGGGACAACAAAAAAGTTGCGATCATTGACTCTGGCACCTTTGGCGGTACCTGCCTCAACGTCGGATGTATCCCCACCAAAATGTTCGCATACCCTGCTCAACTGGCGGCGACGGCTCGGGACGCCGAACGACTCGGTGTCGACCTGAGTGTCGATGCTACGAACTGGCCGGAGATACGCGATAGAATTTTCAATCGCATCGATGCCATCTCTGAGGCCGGTAAACACTACCGTGACGTCCAACTGGACCATACAACGCTGATTACCGAAGAAGTCCACTTCAGCGGACCCAAACAACTCACCACGTCGAGCGGACGTGTTTTGGAAGCCGATCACATTGTTGTTGCTGCCGGTTCTCGGCCGAGCCTGCCGGACGTGCCCGGACTCAATCTTCCTGGCGTACACACCTCAGATACGGTGATGCGACTCAAAGCACTACCAAAGCGCATTATTATCGTTGGTGGCAAATACATTGGTTCGGAATTCGCCGCCGTATTTTCGGGGTTGGGTTCCGAGGTCATTCACATCAATCGCTCGGGGCAATTGTTATCCAACCACGACAACACCATTTCTGATGAGTTCACCCGGGTGGCAAAGGAAGCTTGGCAAGTCGCTCTCAACCGTACCTTGCATTCGATTGAACGCCAGGACGGCAGACTGCGGGTCAATCTCAGCGCTACCGGACATGATCACCACGAGGTCGTAGACTACTTCATTGGCGACGTCGTGTTGCTGGCTACGGGACGCAAGCCAAATTCGGACCGTCTCAATCTGAGTGCGGCTGGTATTGACGTCGAGAACGGGTTCATTGTGCGTGATGAATATTTGCGCGTTCTCGCAGATGGCAAACCGCACGATGGGGTCTGGGCAATCGGCGACATCGCGAATCCACAGATGCTCAAGCACGTGGCGAACCATGAGCAGCGAATCGTCTCACACAACATGGAAAACCCTGATCATATGAAACCCGATACGCTCACGACTATTCCGGCTGGGGTCTTCACCCGACCCCAGATCGCCAGCGCTGGTCTGACTGAAGATGAGGCACGTTGCCAGTATGGTGACGAAGCGATCACCATGAAAGTGCAATCTTACGGTGATACCGCCTACGGCTGGGCGATGGAAGATATCGACGGGTTTGTAAAAATCGTTGCTGAACGAGCCACCGGAAACATTTTGGGGGCACATATTATGGGTCAGGAAGCCACCAACTTGATTCAACCGCTGGTGACTGCCATGTCCTTTGGCATCACTGCCCATGAATTAGCGCGCGGCCAGTATTGGATCCACCCGGCTATGGCAGAGGTAGTCGAAAATGCGCTACTTGGTTTGGATGTTCCAAACTCGGAGTATAGCTAGCATTGAATTATGAAACGCCGCGCTGGGTGAAGAAACCGAAAGGTTCCACCCAGCGCGGTGTTTGGCTAACGCGGTTGTTATTTGGCTGCTGTCTGGTAGATGTCGTCCACGAGATCTTGGAAATGGCGCAGAATCGTTTCACGTTTGATCTTCATTGACGGGGTCATCTGTCCGGCTTCAATCGTGAAATCTTGATGAACTATACGGAATTCTCGGATGGATTCAGCCCGCGAGACTGATTCGTTGGCCCTGTCGATGAGCCCTTGAACATGCTCACGGACGATCGAATGGGAGGCCATGTCAGCTATCGACATGTTGGGATCAAGACCCCGTTGCTTCAGCCACGGTGGTGCGGTCTCTTCATCTAAGGTGACCAGTGCGGCGACGAATTTTTGATTGTCGCCAATTACCATCACTTGCGAGATCAGCCCATCGGAACGGATCTGATCTTCCAACTGGGCAGGAGCCACATTCTTGCCACTGGAAGTGACCAGGATTTCCTTCTTTCGCCCGGTGATCGTGAGATACCCATCGTCATCGAGATGACCAATATCGCCGGTGTGGAGCCAACCATCAACGAGGTCTTCTGCGGTTTTGTCAGGCAGGTTGAGGTATCCCTTGAATACGCACACGCCGCTGGCCAGGATCTCACCGTCATCGGCGATCCGGATGCCACATCCTGGGGCAGGTAACCCGACGGTTCCGACCCGGGTTTTGCCTGGCCGGTTTACTGTGACTGGTGCGGTCGTTTCGGTCAAACCGTAGCCTTCTTTAATGTTGACCCCGACGCCGCGAAAGAAATGACTCAAATACTGGCCAAGCGGACCGCCGCCTGAAATCGCGTCTTTGACATTGCCACCCATGGCGGCACGGATCTTGGAATACAATAGCTTGTCAAAGATCCAGTGCTTCAGACGCAATCCTATCCCGATACTGCCAGCTTCTTTCGCCTTAGAATAGTCGACTGCGATTTCGGCACCGCGTTCGAAAATCTTTCCTTTGCCACCCTCCTGCGCATTCAGCAAAGCCGAATTGTAGACTTTCTCAAAGACTCTTGGTACGGCTAACAGGAAATTAGGCTGGAAAGATTTCAGATCTGGAACCAGCTGCTTGACGTCTGGCGTATGACCGACTTTTGAGCCAGATGCCAAGGTCTGGAAGGAAATAAAGCGCGCAAAAATATGCGCCAGAGGGATGAATAGGATCGTGGAACTATCCCGAGTCAATACCTCCTGCATTTCTGAGTGTAAAATATTCAGTGATAAGTTCACCAGGTTGCCGTGAGTGATCATGCACCCTTTGGGACGCCCGGTAGTGCCAGAGGTATACACGATCGTAGCCACGTCATCGAGATTCGCCAACGATCGACGGCGTTCCATCTCTTCGCTATCAGGGCCATTGGCAGCTAGCGCTCGCAGGTCGTCCAGACCGTCTTCCATAATCCACATCCCAAGGAGTTCGGGAAGCCCCTCGCGCTGTATTGCCGTTTGAACTGCACGAGCATGGTCGGATTTTTCCACGACGACTGCTTTGACTTGTGCATCTTGAAGAATCCATGCGATCTGTGAAGGGGACGAAGTTTCATAGATCGGGACCGTCACGGCACCTGCATACATGATCGCCAGATCCAAGAGTGTCCATTCGTATCGAGTGGGACTCATGATGGCTACTGAGTCGCCGGGCTCGATGCCGATCGAGGCTAATGCGCGTGCGATGGTCTTGACATCTTCACGAAATTCCCGAGCCGAGACATCAGTCCACTGGCCGGGTTGTAGCTGGCGCGCAAACAGTGGGTGATTCGGATCTTGATGGAATTGATTTTCAACTAGATCGGTGGCATTGGAATCATGCGGGGCTTCGGCAACCGGGGGAATGATGATCTCTTTCACAGTGATGCTCCTCAGTAGACAAGGATGAGCGATTTGAATCACATTCTACTGGTCGGTAATCCAAATGACGAGACATCACCGAACAGGAACACGGGTGTCATGAGGGCTTATAGTTGGGCGCCGTTACCGTAATCGCCGTCGTCATCTGGGTTGCGGTGGTCGCGCGTGCGGGGGAGCAAGAAAAAGAGGCTCAGTGCGCTGGTAAGAAACACCAGGATCGTAACCGCAGATGTCCACCAGGCCAGCGGTATCCCTAGCAGTGCAGCCAGCAGCCAGATCGTCATAGCGCCGATGACGCCGATCCAGGATAAAACCGTTCGTGGATTGCCGGTTGCAATTGGTTTCGGCTCAGGCGGTTGAAAATCTTCGAGGATTTCTTCGGCCACCGTGTAGTCTCGTGGACCCGGCATTGAGGAGGGCCTAGATGGAGCTGGTCCAGGGGGAGGCTCAACTGTTGGTTCGGATTGAGCTTGCTCTGGGCTGCCACCGAGCCGGCGTACGAGGTCTTGCCACGCTTTATCTTCGTCACGCTGTTCCACTACGACCACCTCCAGAAAGTTTCAGCAGGGTATGGACGCTGTCCTGGAAGATTAGTGGTGCGTCATTATCCAATGTTGCCACGTGGTAGCTGTTGTCCATGCGCACTATTCGCAAAAGATTGGGGCCAAGGCGACGACGCAGCAGTTTTGCAGTAGTTGGAGGCACGATGTGATCTTCAGTCGAGCAATACAAAGTCACCGGCGATTGAATATCAGTCAGCTGCCTGCGGACGGTTCGAAAGAGTTTAGCCAACTCGACCACTGCCGGAACCGGGGTACGGTCATAGGCTTCTTCTACAACACCAGCCTTTTGAATATCTCCAGCAAGTGGTCCCACGGTGGGAATGATGCGTTGAAATAAGGGTGAAAGTGCCACCCCGAGCTGATCTACGGGTTTGAAAGTCAAAGCCGGGTTGACCAGGAAAGTGGCATCGACCATGCGGTGTGCTGCAGCATCGAGTGCCAAGGTGCCGCCCAGCGATAAACCAGCCACTGCAATGTGATCATAGTTTTGCATAAGCATGTTATCCACAGTTTGCTGCACTTGCTGACGCCACTGTCCGGCCCGCGTCTGGGCCAGATCGCTGACTGTGGTGCCATGCCCGGGAAGTGTCGGGATGTATACGGTCGCGCCCGCTGTTGCTAAAGCCTGTCCCCAGGGCAGCACCGATCCCGGATCAGCGGTAAAACCATGCAGCAAAACGATACCCCAGTGAGTCTGGTTTTTGGCGAGGACACCTTGGGGGTCTGGTTGAAGGATTTCAATGGACTGCATCATGCTCATCAACTCCAGCATAGTCCGGCGCATTGACAGATGAATACCTGATCATTTCCGCGTGAAATTTCAGCTGGAATCAGGACTATATTGGGCTCATAGCGTCATGAACTACCCGGTGTGTGGCGTCGGGTCGTATGCTTGTCTGCATGATGTTTGACGCTGCGGAAAAGAATTTGGCTGTAGAGCCGTTTGGTACCACCCATTCACAGGGTGCCGCTGACTATCCGGGCTTAGATGAATGGCGGAATCTTGACGTGCAGCAGGCCCCGCAGTGGTATGACCAGCAGGTGCTAGAAGATAGCCTCAATGAACTCTCGAACGTTCCACCGCTGGTGTTTGCCGGAGAGGTCGATGTTCTGCGCGAGCGTCTGGCCGTTGCCGCTGCCGGAAAGGCTTTCGTCCTTCAAGGTGGGGACTGCGCTGAAACTTTTGCCGGTGCAACTGCAAATAAAATTTCTGCCCGAATCCGTACCATCTTGCAGATGGCTGCGGTCTTGACTTACGGCGCATCGATGCCGGTGGTCAAGATGGGGCGTATGGCAGGCCAGTTTGCGAAGCCGCGTTCATCGAATATGGAAGTTCGTGACGGCGTCGAGCTGCCATCCTTCCGTGGCGAGATCGTCAACGGCTTCGACTTCACCGAAGAATCTCGTCGTCACGACCCACGTCGCATGGTGCAGGCCTACCATACATCCGCTTCGACCTTAAACCTGATTCGTGCATTCACAACTGGTGGCTTTGCAGATTTACGGACGGTGCACTCCTGGAATAAAGGCTTCATGTCGAACCCGGCCTACGCTCGGTTTGATGAACTTGCCGCCGAAATTGATCGCGCCGTTCGCTTCATGGAGGCCGCCGGAGCTGACTTCGATGCACTGCGCACTGTGGAGTTCTTCTCGGCACACGAAGCACTGCTGCTTGAATACGAACGCGCCCTGACCCGTATCGACTCCCGGACCGGTCTGCCCTACATTACGTCTTCGCACTTTGTATGGATTGGTGAGCGTACTCGCCAGATCGACGGCGCACACGTGGATTATCTGTCGCGCATTCACAACCCGATCGGCGTGAAGCTTGGCCCGACCACCACGGTAGATCAAGCCATGGAGCTCATCGATAAACTGGACCCGAACCGTGAACCAGGCCGCTTGACCTTCATCGTGCGCATGGGCGCAAACACGATCCGTGAGCAGTTACCGCCCATCATGAAGGGTGTCAAAGCCGAAGGTGCCACTCCATTGTGGATTACTGACCCCATGCACGGTAACACCATTACTGCTGCTAATGGATACAAGACCCGCCGTCTGGAAGACATCATGAACGAAGTTCGTGGGTTCTTTGAAGTCGCTAACGCCACTGGCACGCACCCTGGCGGGTTGCACATTGAACTCACCGGTGACGACGTCGCCGAATGCCTGGGCGGCTCCGTTGCGATTGACGAATCAGCATTCGATGAACGCTACGAAACACTTGTTGACCCACGCCTCAACCATCAACAGTCACTTGAACTTGCGTTCTTGGTTGCCGAATCGTTAGCCAAAGACAGCGCAAAGTAGTCTGAGAACTTCGATCGTAGCAAGGCGTTCAGCCCCAGGTGTCCTCCCGGGGCCTGAAGGCTTGCTGTGTTCGATAAAAATTCACCGGGTGTGATGATTCGGGGCGGTCTTAGCCAAAGAGCAGTCGCATGATGGCAGACCCCGTCCAGTTACCAAATAGCACTGTGGCTGCCGCAGCCATAATGATCAGAAGCGTATAAATTGCTGCCCGCGAGGTACGTATCGGGGCGAAGGCCCGGACAGGTTCATGTTGTTTTTTGTTTCCGAAGTCGCGAAGCTTTGGACTCGTCACTGCCTGTTGCTCAACCGATGGTCGCTGGTAGTGATCCATCGGGCCAGTGGGAGAGGCCTCTGCGGTGACTGAGGGTGGCAGGACTGTCACGTTAGGCTGTGGGGGAGGAGGCGGCTGGTGTGGCCCTGCACTATCTGCACTATCATCAGCGCGCTCTGCGGTGCCAAACGCCGTGGTGGCAACATCGTCGAATACCTGGGTCGCATCGTGATCGTTTTCGTGGTGTGCCAATTGTTCGGCTGCTTCAGGGTTCTCTAATAGGTGCTGAATCAAAATCAACACCTCGGTGGCATCTGCGGGCCGGTCCTCGGGAGACGGTTCGGTCATATGCAACACAATGTCGTCGACTGCGGCGCTGATACCTGGGACTAGTGTTGATGGTGCCGGGACACGAGAATTGGTGTGTTGGACAGCGATGGCTACCGCTGACTCGCCACTGAAGGGGCGCTGGCCGGTGAGCATTTCGAAAATCATAATACCCAGGGCATATACATCTGATCGCTTATCAGCTTGTTCCCCGGTGACCAGTTCGGGCGACATATAGGACACGGTGCCCATCAGAGCCATACCAGTGCCCGTGTGGCTGGAGGCGGCTCGCGCCAGGCCGAAGTCTGCGACCTTAATATCACCATCGTTGGACACCAGGACGTTTTCGGGTTTGATATCCCGGTGTACCAGACCTACCTGATGGGCGGCGGCCACTCCCCGAATAATGGGCAGGGCAATGTTCCAAGTTTCTTCAACCGTCATCTGCCCAGCGGCACGCATGACCTCGCGCAGCGTATGACCCTCAATAAACTCCATTGTCAGAAACGCTACGTCGCCATTCCCCGCGGTGCCCACGCCCTGGTCATATACATTGACCACATGCGGGTGATTAATTTTTGCGGTGTTCTTGGCTTCGGCTTCAAACTTTTCAATAACGGTTGGATCTTCAGCCATGTTTGGTCGCAGGATTTTTAGTGCGACCTCGCGGTCAAGGCGGGTATCAATGGCACGATAGACCGTGGCCATACCACCGTGGGCTAACCGCTGTGTAATTTTGTAGCGGTTATCGACGGTGAGGCCAACGAGCGAGGGTCCGGCTGGGGTATTCACAACACATAGAATACCCGGCCAGCAATGCCGACCGGGTATCCGTTTCCTATCAGTGGAGTTTCATTAGAATCTGCTCATCGCATTTCGGACTTTGCTGACGTAATCCTTAGTATCAGGATACATTCCGTACTTCCGAACCCCGCCTTCACCTTGATAATAGCCCGCAATACCAATGTCACCGGGGTTATTGCGCTGTAGATGACGGATGATCGCTACGCCTGCAGTGATGTTGTCCTGGGGATCCAGCAGGTTCAACTTCCGGCCAACGAGCTGAGATGCCCACTCCCCAGAAGATGGGATGACTTGCATGGTACCAATCGCATTGGCCGGGGAGACCGCCGTCGGGTTGAACCCAGACTCGACCTGGGCATGCGCCAACGCCAATTTCGGATCCACACCCATCTGGCTTGCCGTCTGGCTTACCATCTGACGTACCTGCTGGGTTGACGGCATTGGAGCCGCCAATAGTGCACTTTTATTTGCGTTCGCATTGGCCACGACGTGATCGGGATAAGTATAGTGCAAGAACGTATTGCCGATAAGCTGTTCATTATTGCCCGACGACGCTGTCGTCATCGAACTCGAACCACCATTACCAGACAGCTTGAGCGTCTGGCCGGCGTAAATGATCGACGAGGCCGACAACCCATTGGCCTGTAGCAATGTCGACAGACTCACCCCATTACGCGAAGCGATGCCCGACAGGGTGTCGCCTGATTTGACAGTGTAGGAGCCAGAGGTCTTCGACGAACCGCTCGAGCTGCTTGACGACGAACCTGAACTGTTTGAGGAAGCAGTCGAACCTGACAGTTTGAGCTTTTGCCCCGGGTAGATAATGGAGCTAGAGCTCAGACCGTTGGCCTTGAGAATTGTAGACAAACTGACACCGTTGCCAGCGGCGATGCCAGACAGGGTATCGCCGGCTTTGACAGTGTAGGTCGACGCGCTAGATGGTTTCGATACTTTATTGGAGCTCGAAGACGATGAGCCCGACGAGGAACTTGAACTTGCGGCACCACCAGAGAGTTTAATGTTCTGACCAGGGAAGATCGTCGATGATAAGGACAGCCCATTAGCTTTGAGGATCGTGGACAAGCTGACACCGTTGCGAGCGGCAATACTCGACAGCGTGTCACCGGCTTTCACCGTGTAGGACGACGATGACCTCGAGGAGGAAGTGGATTTCGTCGAGGACGACGAGTTGGATGCACTACCCGACAGTTTGAGCTGCTGGCCAGGATAAATAATCGAAGACCGGGACAGGCCGTTGGCATTCAAAAGTGTCGACAGGCTGACGTCGTTCTTAGCAGCGATGCCCGAGAGAGTGTCGCCGGATCGTACCTTATATGTGCTGCCGCCTGAAGAAGACGACGACTTGGAAGTCTTGGATGTTGATGAAGACGATGACGACGCAGAGCCGGAGAGTTTCAACGACTGTCCCGGATATATAACCGAAGACATCGACAAGCCATTGGCTTTCAGTAACGTCGACAAGCTAATCCCATTGCGTGCGGCAATGGCCGACAGAGTATCGCCCGCTTTGACCTTGTAGGTGGCATCAGATGAAGAAGATGAAGTTGAACGAGCACTGGTACTCGTCGAACTGTTGGAACTTGCTGGACCAAGGTTGAGCTCATCACCAGGATAAATAGTTGATGAGGCTTTGAGGTCATTCCACTTCAACAGACTAGACAGCGAGACCTTATGCTTTAGCGCAATGTGGCCCAGCGTGTCGCCCGATTCAACCTTATAGGTCTTCGGAGCGGCCTTGGCTGCTTGGAAATAGTCCTGAGTGAATCGTGCTGGCAGGGCTACCGCTACCTGATCAGCAGGAATCAGGGTTGCTTCCAGCTGTTGCTGTGCTGCTATGAGGTTGGCAGCTGTGGCAGGTTTAGGACTAAACGCCGTACTGGGTGCATCAGCTACCGCCGCGGTGGCCGCTGTGGCGGAGCCTAAGGCAAGTAACGGCAGAGCCGAAGTCGCAACAGCCGATTTGTAAAACCGGGAAGCCCCGGAAGTACGGTCAGTCATGGATAACGTATCCTCTTTGCGTCAGGCACCCGAGCCAGGGGAAGTTCTTGTGCACTGTGTGACAAAAATAGCGTCGAGGTGTACGTGATGAAAATGTTACATGAGTGAATATACATGACTACTGGGACAAATGTTAATAGGAGGCTGTTAAGAAGGGGAGTTTTGATCGTCTTTATGTGAGGAGACTCCCGTCTCGAGTACATCAGCCGTCCCTATGCAGCAGAAAACTGCGATATTGTTGAGACGTGAAGGAAAACCAAGATCTAGAAGTCCTTGTTGATGAGTGGCTAACGTTGCCAGAGGTTGCAGAACGTCTTAATGTAATTGTGACTCGAGTTCACAAGATGATTAAGGAAAAATATCTCGTCGACATGCGCCGAGGCGAGAGAAATGTCAGATATGTTCCTGCGGCATTTTTCACTGACACTGGTATCTTAAAGCCGCTTCGTGGCACCATCATGGTTCTTGCTGATGCAGGATTCAAAGACAATGAAATTATTCGATGGCTGTTTACTGAAGACGAATCTCTTCCGGGCCGTCCTATTGATGCTCTTCATGAAGGCAAGAAGACGGAGATTCGTCGCAGAGCGCAGGCATTAGCCTGGTAGCGCTAGTGCTGGCGGTGCAGTAGTCCGGAGACGAGCTGCTCTAGGCCAGATTGTACTTCTTCGGCCACGGGCAGCTCTTTGAGCGCTTGGTAGGTCTGTTCGCCAAGGCGCTGGATTTCGGCTTCGACTAAGGCTCGCGCTCCAGACGATTCGATGAGTTGTTGTATCTTTTCGACTGTATGGTCGCTGGTCTGGGGATCTTTCAGAAAATTGTTGAGCATTTGAGTATTTTCTGGTTCCAGATTCTTTAACGCGTGAGCCACGAGTTCAGTGCGTTTGCCTTCTATGAGGTCATCGCCCGCTGGTTTCCCTGTTAGAGCTGGGTCACCGAAGACTCCTAGTAGGTCGTCGTCGAGCTGAAATGCCATGCCAAGCGGCGTCGAGAAGTCTCGGTACGTCTTTAACGTGGTTTCATCAGCTCCAGCAAGAATCCCCCCGAGCTCAAATGGCCAAACAGCAGAATAATGTGCAGATTTATATTGCAGCACTGTTCGAGCTTGCCTCAAACCGGCCTCAGGATCGGATGGGATATTGGCCTCTGTGAGGATATCCAGATACTGTCCTGTCATGACTTCGAAGCGCATGGCATGGAACGCTTCCCGAGCAGGCGTGGCAAATGCGGTAGCGTCCGCCATTGTGGAGAAGACTTCTTCGCTGAGCCCTAATGCTAAGTCCCCTGCCAAAATCGCGGCCGACACGCCAAAGTGTGCGCCATCTTGCGCCCACTGTTCGTCGCGGTGGAGCTTTTCGAAGCTTTTATGAACAGAAAGCTGGCCACGGCGAGTATCGGAACGGTCGAGTATATCGTCATGAATCAAGGCGGCAGCCTGGAAGAGTTCCAACGCCACACCGGCCTCAACAATGCGAGGATCATCGGCTGCGCCGCCAGCACCTTGCCAGCCCCACCATGCCAACAACGCTCGGAGACGCTTGCCACCTTCAACTAACCGTGCAATGGAGCTGACCAGTGGTTCTGCAGCTGCTTCAATATCACAAGCACGACGTCGATATACGGCCAGTAAATCCTGCATTCGATCTTGGACCTTCGTCCGAAACCAGGCGGCATCCAATGTCGTCACGGTATCGAGTCTCCTGCCTGCTGAGCGTTTTGAGCAAAAAAATTTTTATTCACCTCAACCTTACCGGCAGCACGGCGTAGACTAGATATATGGTCTCAGCGGGTCAAAACTCAGTTTCCAGTCAGAAGTACGTCGACGAGTCTTGGGACGCAACGATATTGCATATCGATATGGATGCATTCTTCTTGTCGGTAGAATTGCTGGACTACCCCCAGTTTCGAGGTCGACCCGCAGTAGTAGGTGGCAAATCGCCGAGATCAGTCGTAACCTCGGCTTCGTATGAAGCACGCGAATTTGGTATTCGTTCTGCGATGCCAATGGCCCAGGCTCTGGCACGATATCCCCAGTTAATTGTTATTGAGCCCACGAGAGAAAAATACTCGCAAGCCTCACAGAACGTCATGAAAGTGTTGCATGACATCACCCCAATGGTCGAGCAGCTGTCTATTGACGAGGCCTTCGTCGATGTTGAGGGGGCCCGCAGACGATTGGGTAGTCCTGCCCAAATTGCAAGCCTCATTAAAGAACAAATCCGAGAGACAACGCAGTTACCCTCGACCGTGGGAGTAGCGGCTACCAAGTCCTTGGCGAAAATCCTCTCGGATCGTTCCAAACCCGATGGTATTGGGGTAGTTCCGGCAAACCGAACACGCGAGTATCTCGCGCCATTACCGGTGAACGTGATCTGGGGTGTGGGACCGAAATTATTGGAGCGACTCAATAACGCTGCAATTCATACGGTAGGAGATCTTGCTGCACAAGATCCAGTTCGAATGAAACGCTGGCTTGGCGTCATCGGCCCACAGATCGTCCACCTTGCACGTGGGGAAGATCCAAGGCCGGTGGAGCCACGTCAAGAGGCAAAGTCGGTATCAGTTGAACACACTTTTGATCAGGACATCACAGATCCTTATCTGCTTGAAAAAAACTTACTGGATCTGTCATATGAATGCTCACGACGAGTGCGCAATGAGGGCCTGGCAGCTGGTGGGATCAGTGTGAAGGTCAAAGACGTCGATTTTAGTACACGGACCAAATCAGTCACGTTGCCGACGCCAGCAACTTCAGGTGCAGTGTTTTTTGAGCACACCAAGCGGCTGCTTGAAGACCTCATGGCTCAACGATGGCACCCTGTCCGACTGTTAGGGGTACGGGCGGATCGTGTCGCTCAACCAGGTGAACAATCTGAGACCCAAGAATCGCTGTTTGAATTGACAGGCTCCCGTGCCCAAATCCACTCCGAAAAGGATTGGGATGCCACCGACAAAATTTTAGATGATGTCGCCCAGAAATTCCCTACTGCAGCGATTAAACCGGCAACCCTGTTACGGCATCAACGCCAAGCCCGGATGCCAGACGGTTAGACGTTGAATCTTAAAGTTCACCATGTGACAATCTCAGCAAATAGTCAGGCAAAAACTCTAGAATAGAAATAGACTCAACCGGGAATTCGACGAGTTTTCGGTATCACATGTGGAGGCGACCATGGGTTTATCAGATAGAGAGCAAGAGGTATTCGCTGAGATCGAATCTCAGTTGATTTCAGACGACCCCAAGTTTGCATCGCAGATGCAAATGAACGCACAAGGGCCGTTGCGTCGATTCTCTACTCGCAATATTGTTCTTGGTGTGCTAACCGCCACCATTGGCATTGTGGTGTTGTTGACCGGCGTGACAATTGATGCTATCTGGTTGGGAATTGTAGGTTTCATCGTCATGGGTGGCGGGATCTACCTTGCAACGAAACGGACCACTAAACCACCTAGCAAGTCAGGCCGTCGTGGCGGTTCCGGATCCTCGAAATCGAATCATGGATTTATGGAAGGGCTTGAATCGCGCTGGGATGAGCGCCGACGCCAGCAGTAAAGTTTACCGACCCTGGCACTCGCCCTTCACCAGAAAACCCGTAGTACACGCTACGGGTTTTTGTTTTCTTCGTAGCTTGACTCATTCTTGCGAATTGCCAGAGCTTTGATCCGAGTTATCCTCATCAACTATCTCAGTTGAATCCCTCTCAGGACTCTCTCCGGCAGTCTCTTGCCTCTTTTGTCGAAGTCGATTTTGCAGTTGCTCGTATTGCGTGTGTGAAGGTATCGGAACATCGGGAAACGAGCCAGGGCTCTCAAACGACTTCGTTGCTTGGTGGGATCGGGGGATTGGAACTGTGGCTTGCTGGATACCACCGGAAGCCGGTGGAGTTTCAAAGATTTCTGTTTCAGTGAGATGATCTGTGGGCCCCTGGACATAGTAGGGTTTCGTCTCTACAGCAGAGCGCGCTGGTGCCACACTCCAGACCCTGGTTGCTGCCTTACGCGTGCGGATTAGTATCACTACGATAACGATCAGAAATACGACAGACAGGGCAGCAACCCAAGCGGTTGTACTTGTCGGCCCATTGGCATGAATCGTAAACGTGCCAGTTGAATCTTGGACGGCAATAGTGCGTTGATTTGATTCATTATCCCTGGTGTGCCCAGAATGCATGGCGGGTAGCTGCACACGAAAGGTTGCCATTTCTTCTACTCCACCTGTCACCACTTCCCAAATGGGGGAAAGATTTACGTGTAGATCATAAGATGCCCAAATGCTGGTTATTGGCTCATGTTCGATCGATACAGGGGTTTCAACTCCTTTATCCTGCAGATAAACATTGATCATTTTTGTGAGATCATGGGCGCTTTGGGCTCGAAACGTCGTTGTATATATAGTCCTGTTGCCTTCAACTGCGGTATGGAAAGACCCAGTATTGGGTGGTGGCGAAAATCGATCTGACACTGTGTCTTCGTGTCCCTCTACCGTGGCATTGTCGACTACAAACTCGAAGGTTTGTCCCATACTGCCGTCGAAGTCGAGTTGTGTGGTTGAGGTCATGTGTTGCAGCGGCATGCCACGGTTGAATTCCGCGAAGAACTCACCATCACCACGACGATCTTCAACGAGTTGCCAGTGCTCTGGGTGGGTGGTTTCGCCGTGAAGTTGTTGTAGGTTGTTTGGGCTGCAGATCTGTTCGCAGGTCCAATTGGTACCGAAATATTGGGTAATGACATCTGGAGAATTGTCGGCAGTCACTTCATCTACCTCGAAAGAGGCCTTGTCGTTTGCCAACAGTATTTGCAAACCAGCACTGACGGCTTCCGGGGTTGAAAACTGCGCTACGACTCGACGGGTTGTGGTGCTGCCGTTGGCCGGGTCTGCAGGACCGGTATCTTCAACGGCTTCTGTGAGTCCTGCAATATCGCTGAGCTTTGCTATCTGTTCGGTGAGGAATGCATTTTGGGGATCAGCTGATTCGGCCGAGATGCGGTATGCCATGGTGACTCGCAGATCGCCCGATTCAAGGAACTCCAAATCGAGTCCGACATCCTCAAAACGATGATCCTGAGTGAGCTGAAAGTTCATGCGGGGGAGCGACGTGGAGGTATTGATTTCCTCATGATTGAAGACAACTGTAGCGATGCCGCTGGAAGTTAATACTGTGGCGTTGCTCGTCACGACGCCTTCGTTGATGAGCGCATCGGCTGCCCAGCCCATTAAATCGTCGTTATAAAAGTCTTCCTGGACTGACAGGGTTGTCATTAATGGTTGATCATCGAGCTCAATAGTCATGTCGCGCTCTGCGGGGGCTATCGCTGAAGCATCAAGCAGCGAATTGATCTTATTCTCGTAGTCTTCGAGGTCGTTGAATACTAGCGTGAAAGTTGCCGTGTAGCCTTCTTCGCGCTGTTCTACACCGTCAAATGACAATACCTCAGGGGTATGTGAATCTAGAGCCTGTGTTGCAGCTTCAAGACCCCCGGATATCGACTCGATATCAGTGTCGGCCATTGTCATAACAAAGGTGCGAGAGCCCGAAAAATCGTCCTCGAGTTCCAACTGGCTATTGACGTCTGCGCCGCAGGCTGCCAAGACCAAAGCACACAGCGATACCAAAGCTGCCCAGATGTACGTCCGTTGGCCACGGAACGCGTCCGGTTGTTTGGTCCGAAGAGATAATGTCTGCAAAACACTGCTTTCACTCGAGGCGCCACTGACGGATATGCCGGTGATCTTACCGAATTCATCTTAACGAGATTGCAGGCACGCGTCGCTCATGACGACGCACGTCCCCACTGTGCTCCACTACACGTCCCCACTTTGCTCCACTATCTAGGCCTGGTCGCCTTAAATCAGGGTATTTAACCTCGCGAGTATCCTCGCCTTTCACAATTGTCACAATTGTCACTTCATTGGAAAATGGGTCCCCACAATCCTCCCCAAAGTACCCCACTGCCGTCTACTAAGGCGCAAAACCGCGGAATTATGCGGTTATATCGCGCCACCTCTGGGCTTCACTGAGTTGATAATTTCTCGGAAATTCCCAAATAATGAGGGGTGAAGTATTGAAAGTGGGGGAAAGTGGGGTAAAGTGGAGCACGAAGAGGACGGTGATCGCAGGGCTGGAGCACAAGGGATCAAACCATGCTGGAGGTGGTGCCATGTTTTTAGGTACATACACTCCACGCCTGGATGAGAAGTCCCGGTTGATCTTGCCAGCGAAGTTCAGAGATGAACTGTCTGACGGATTGGTACTTACCAGAGGTCAGGAGCGCTGTGTCTACGTGTTCTCGATGGAGGAATTCCAGCGAGTGCACAATCAGATGCGCGAAGCACCGCTCTCTTCACGTCAGGCTAGGGACTACATTCGTGTCTTTCTGTCCGGTGCTTCAGACGAGACGCCGGATAAGCAAGGCAGGATCACGATTCCAGCGCCGTTGCGCGAATATGCGGGGTTGGATCGGGATGTTGCAGTCATTGGCGCTGGCACCCGAGCAGAGATCTGGGACCAGGCGGCATGGAACGAATACCTCGAGGCGCAGGAATCGGCATTCTCGGAAACCGACGAGGAGATCATTCCAGGATTGTTCTGATTCAAGATCTGGCAACGACATAAATCAACATTTGACAAGGTCTCTTATTTCAGACCTCTATCCGAACAGCTGGCCCGTCTTCCCCTGGGCCAGGTGCACGGATGGGGATCTGGGATAAGAGCCATCATTTTTGCAGGGCAGTAATCGCGAAGAACGAAGGAGCGTAATGGCAGTCTTTGACCAGAACGACCGACCCGCTCCCAAGGCTGCTAAAAGACATATCCCTGTGATGGCGGACCGAGTAATCGATCTGCTTGCTCCTGGCATTGAATCGGCTCGGGAAAATCAACGACAGCCCGTAGTGGTAGACGCCACCCTTGGGATGGGAGGCCACACAGAGATCATATTGAATCGTTTCGATGACGCTGTGGTCGTGGGGATTGATCGTGACACTCAAGCATTAGCACTCGCCATTGAGCGGCTGGCTGCTTTTGAAAATCGCTTCGTTGCCTTCCACGGAACTTACGACCAGATTCCTGAAGCCTTGGCCGCAGCCGGTGTCGCTGCAGCCGATGGCTATCTTTTCGATCTGGGTGTTTCGTCATACCAACTCGACGAGCGTGATCGTGGCTTCGCATATTCGTATGACGCACCTCTTGACATGCGCATGGACCCTACCGCGCGTTTCAGTGCAGCCGACGTCGTCAATGATTACGATCAGAAACACCTTGAACAAATTATTCGCCGCTACGGTGAGGAAAAATTTGCTCGCAGGATCGCTACCGCTGTAGTCGAACGGCGCCAGACCCGTCCATTTACTGAGACCGGGGATCTAGTGGAAGTCATCCGGTCGGCCGTGCCGGTAGCTGCTGGACGAAGTGGCGGACACCCGGCTAAACGCACGTTCCAAGCACTCCGGATTGAAGTGAACGAGGAACTAGACATCCTACGTGAGGCATTGCCTGCAGCAATGTCCGGGCTTCATGTCGGTGGCCGAATGGTCGTGATGAGCTATCACTCACTCGAAGACAGAATTACCAAAAAGGCGTTCCAAAAGGAAGCCACAAGTCTGACACCTCCGGGGTTTCCAGTTGAACTGGAAGAGTATGCGCCAGTCGTGGACATTCTCACCCGGGGTACTGAAAAGCCAACCAAAGAGGAAATCGATCAGAACCCACGCGCGGCATCTGCCAAGGTCCGTGCGATACAGAAAATTCGACCTACCAGGAGCAACGGATGACCACTTCCTCCTCAAACATCCGCGCATTGCGTCCCGAGTACTCAGCGGAATCCACCGCCCGGAAACTGGATGACCAGTATCAGCTCGCAGGGCAACCCGAACACACTGCGGGCGATTCTGAAGCTAGTACACGCCGTGACCAGCTCAAGGTCATATCAGGTCAGCTCAAACGGGCTCCCTTCGGGTATAGCGTTTTCGTGTTATCCATTCCCGTCATTGCGCTACTCATCGTACTGGTAGTCAATATTGTGTTATCGAACCGTCAATATGAGCTTGTTGAACTCAATGGCCAGTTGACCAGCATTACGCAAACCAATGAAGCCCTGGCACAGCAATTAGCACAGAAATCTGCACCCCAGGCAGTTGCGCAGCAAGCTGCTGATATGAGCATGGTGTTACCGGGGGCAACAGCATCAATTGACCTGTTATCTGGTGAGGTTATCGGCACTGCAACAGCCGCTGAGGCAGACAATACGCCGACCAGTTTTGTAGAGAAACCAACGGTACGTTCCAGTACGGGTATTCCCTCCGAGATCGAAGTCCCTGTGCGCGACGATTCAGATCCTGTGACAGTAACGAATGGAGAAGTCCCCGGTCCAGAATCAAATACGGTTAAAATCGTTGAACCGCAGTTGTCACTACCTTCAGCAGATGCGACAAATTCAACACCTAAAGATGGCGTGGCAGACACGATTCAGACCTCGTCAGTAGGTAGTCTTCAAGGACCCAAGGTGAGCCTGCCGACCGGCAACTAACGTGGGCCCCTGGCTGACAATGTTGAAGGTAGGTGAGTTGTGTGCCAAATACGCCCATGAGCCGAGCACCCCAAACCCGGTTAAAAGTCACCGTAGTGTTGCTCATGCTGAGTCTTGTTGTGTTAGGCGGACGACTCCTATTTATTCAAGGCATTGATGCTGAAGACCAGGCTCAACAAGCAATGGATCGGCGCACCCGACCGGTCACACTAGCGCCAGAGCGCGGTTCCATTTTAGATCGTGATGGCAATGTCATGGCTGAGTCCGTACAACGTTATGACCTGGTGGTAGATCAGCGGCTGGTTCAAGATTCTCGAGTTTGGGATCCGGAACAGTCTGCCTACACTGATCTGGACATTGACGAACAGCTCAAGGAACTCTCCGAGATTCTTGATATCGATTATCCCGAGTTGCGGGAACTCATGGTCGGCGATCGACCCTACCGGATTGTGTCTCGGCGTGTTACCCCTGAAGTACGTCAGGAAGCCCTCGACGTTGGTATTCCAGGGTTACTATCTGAGCCGGTAGCAGAACGGGTTTATCCAAATGGGGCAGTGGCTGGTTCCATCTTGGGTTTTAACGGACACGATGGGCACGGCCTAGAAGGCATCGAACGGTCACAAGACGAACACCTCAGTGGCCAAGCAGGAGAGCGCGTCTTTGAAATCTCGGCAGACGGCGTCCGCATCCCCAACGCATCGTTTTCAGAAACACCGGCTGTAGATGGCGATGATATTCGTCTCACAATTGATCTTGACGTGTCTTGGTACGCACAAGAAGCCATCGCAGCCAAAGTGGACCAATACAACGCCAAATGGGGCAACATCGTTGTGATGGATGCCAAGACAGGCGAAATCCTAGCACTGGCTGATTCTGAAACCGTAGACCCCACCGACCCAACGGCCACAGACCAACTATTCTGGCGGCCCACAGCACTAACGCAAGCCTATGAACCTGGCTCCACGGGTAAAGCGGTCACCTTTGCCATGGCACTAGACGCCGGAGTCGTGACCCCCGAACAACAATGGACCGTACCGAATAAGCAGACTTTTAATAACGAATCGATCAGTGACTCCATGCCGCACGATACGTACGACATGACCACCGCAGGAATCTTTACACGTTCATACAATACGGGAACTGTGCAGATCGCAGAACAGCTCAGTGCTGAGACTCGCTGGGACTATATGAAACAGTTCGGGATCGGAGAACCCATTGATCTGGGTATTAGTGGGGTCAACCAAGGTTTATTCACCCACTGGGAGAACTGGGACCGGCGTCAACACTTTACGACCACCTTCGGACAAGGCTATTCGCTAACGTCACTGCATACGACTAGAATTTTCCAAGCCTTGGCCAATGATGGCAAGATGATGCCGGCTCGCCTCATCGACTCGTACATTGATGAAGATGGGATTGAACGCAAATGGGAATCATCCGAAGAACCCAAGCAAGTGGTCTCGGAAGAAGCAGCCGACGAAATGCTGAAGCTGATGGAAGGAGTAGTCCAGAAAGGTACCGCATCTGCTGCCAAAATTGATGGTTACCGTGTCGGTGGAAAGACCGGAACTGGCGAAGCTGCTGGAACCAGCGGATATGACGGGTACACCACCTCGTTTACCGGTATCGTTCCACTTGACGATCCACAATTTGTGGTCTCAGTTGCGGTTCACCGACCTCAAGGCGACTGGAAGACCTGGCAAGTAACAGATACTGCCGCGGATGTAATGCAATATTTGTTGAGTAAGTATTCCGTGTCTCCCTCCGACACCGGACCGCAGCACTATGATGTATTTACAGAAGACCCACAGGAAAGGCCTTGGTAACCCAAGACGGCGGGTACACCGCGCTGACCATGCTACGACCACAAACGAAAATAAACACAAAACTTGGAGCACTCGTCAACCAGCTGGAACGCTATCGACCTGTACTAACCGGAAACCCAGAACTGACGGTGACCGGTATTTCAATGAACTCCAAAACAGTGCATCCAGGTGACGTCTATGTTGCTGTGGGTGGAGCACGCTACCACGGCGCCGACTACATCAATCAGGCTCTGGAAGCCGGGGCGGTGGCGGTACTAACTGATAACAGCGGCGTTGGGCGCATACCACCGGGGCTTACCCATATTGCCGTCGATGATGTCAGGTCGGCGTTAGCCGATGCTGCCTCGTTCATTTACCGCAATAATACGGCTGCCACACCGTGTATCTATGGAGTGACCGGGACCAACGGCAAGACCACAACCACCTATTTTTTAAATGCCATCATGGCGGCGTTGGACTATAAAACCGGCTTAATCGGGACCATCGAAACTCGAATTAATGGTGTCGCTACTCCAGCGGAATTTACCACACCAGAAGCACCAGAACTGCACAGCCTAGTGGCTCGCATGCGTGAAGCCGGGGTTGAAACCGTCGCCATGGAAGTTTCCTCACACGCCATGGACTATCGTCGCGCCTTTGCACTGCGTTATCAGGTCGCTGGTTTTACGAATCTGACGCAAGATCACCTTGATCTGCACGGCAGCATGGATGAGTACTTCGACGCCAAGGCACTACTCTTTCAATCAGATCGTTCGGTTAGCCAAGTCATCACGATTAACGGGGGTCCAGAACCTCAGTGGGGTCAACGTCTGGCAGAACAATGCCCCGACGCTGTCACACTCGATTTGGGGCCAGCCGCCGTCGTAGACACCGGAACGTCCAACGCCACCTGGAGCATTACCGAATGCGAACCGGCTGGGCTGGGGTATCGATTCCGGTTACGTCATACCTCCGGTTTCGAAGTTGATACAAAAGTCGGTATGCCCGGCACATTCAACGTAGCTAACGCAGCTTTGGCCGTGGTCATGATCTTCACTGGACATCCACGACACGACTGGGACCGCATAGCAGAGGTGCTGGCCGATGCACAGCCGGCACCATGTGAATCCGCTGTGCCGGGACGTATGGAAGTTATTAGCGATCAACCAACTGTCATCGTTGATTTTGCACACAACCCAGACGGCCTGACCCAGGCACTAGCTGCCATCAATCGGACCAAACGATCACAGGGTGGGCCAACGGCTCGCACTATTTTAGTCTTTGGTGCTACGGGTGATCGCGATACGGCTAAGCGACCGTTGATGGGACAAATCGCAGTCGAACATGCCGATGTAGTGATTGTCACTGATGATGATCCGCACTATGAGGACCCTGCAGAAATTCGTCAGGCCGTAGTCGAGGCTGCTCGAGCACGGGCGAACCATCTCGCTCATGCTCCAGAAGTTATCGAGATTGCGCCGCGGGCAGAGGCGTTAGCCCGCGCTGTGCAATTGGCCACTGCTCAAGACATTATTCTGGCGGCCGGACGGGGCCATGAAACACATCAGGACCTGGCAGGACAACGCTTTGCGATTGATGATCGCGAAGTGTTGCGTGAAGCCTTGACGGAATGTGGTTTCGTCACGACCCGCTCAGCATCATCACAAGGTACGGACTAAAACGGTAAGGTCAAAAGCGACATGATTGAACTCGATGCGAACCAGATAGCTGAAGCCACTGGGGGTCGCCTGACGGCTACCGTTGATCCCAATACGGTCGTGACTTCGGCCAATACCGATTCACGGGAAGTGAGCCCCGGCGCCCTGTTTATTGCCCGCCGCGGGGCAACCACCGATGGTCATAACTTCATCAGCGCAGCACGCCAAGCAGGAGCCAGCCTGGTTTTGGCAGAACGCGAGACGCAGGATGACCAACGGGCCGTCGATCCCGCCGTCATCGTGGATGATTCCACATTGGCTATGGGGCGGTTAGCTCGGTACATCGTAGAAAAGATTCGAGACCACTCCGCGACCACAGTTATTGCCATTACTGGATCGGTTGGCAAAACTTCTACTAAAGACGCGCTGGCGGCACTGCTGGCCACCCAGGGCCCAACCGTTGCGCCCCAAGGTTCATATAATAGCGAAGTTGGCGTCCCACTAACTATCTTCACCGCTGGACTTGATACCCGGTATTTGGTGGTGGAAATGGGCGCAGATCGTATTGGCAACATAACCGAACTTACAGATATTGTTCGCCCGGACATTTCTGTGGTGCTCACCGTTGGAACTGCTCATGCGGCGTCCTTCGGGTCAGTCGACAACATTGCCCTGACCAAAGGTGAAATTGTTGAAGCGCTCCCCGCCGGCGGTATTGCCGTGTTGAATGCCGACGACATTCGTGTTGCAGAAATGGCCCAGCGTGTCCCCGCACAGGCCTCGACCATCTGGTTTTCGGCAGCTTATGCACCGCCACAACGCGAGCACCTTGTATTTGCGGCAGACGCGGGAACCACCGAAAACGAAAACCCGCAATTCAAGCTGCAGTATTTTGGCCCCGAAGCCAACGATGCCGACCAGACAGGGTACGAGGTAACCGCACAGCTGATCGGGGAACACCACACAACCAACCTCTTGGCCGCCGCAACGGCCGCATACGCTGCGGGTATTTCGCTGGACACCATCGCGTCGCTAATGCCAACGATTTCGCCGACCTCCGCCCACCGCATGGCGCGTACCGATCGACCCGATGGCATCACCATCATTGACGACGCCTATAATGCCAACCCAGAATCCATGCGCGCCGGCCTGAAAACTCTGGCCATGCTCGGACGAAACACCGGCCGACGCACCTGGGCAGTGCTTGGCCCGATGCTAGAACTTGGCACATCGCACGCCAAAGAACATATTCTGCTGGGCGAAGTCGTCGTGCGTTTGAATATTGACCAACTCATCGTCGTAGGATCCGAAGCACGAGCACTCTATACCGGTGCCGTAAACGAGGGATCCTGGGGTGACGAAGTAGATCACGTGTTATCCAACGATGAAGCCTTCGACCTGCTGGTACAGCGCGTCGAACCCGGTGACATCGTCTTCGTCAAAGGTTCCAACGGCACACGACTGTGGGAACTCGCCGATCAACTCACCACCGTTGACTTGGTGGGGCAGAAGGAGAAACGCAAGTGATTGGACTCCTGCTCGGCGCCGTCCTCGGTGTCGTACTTACAGTTGTCGGAACGCCACTGTTTATCCGACTATTGCACAAACGCGGCTACGGCCAAATCATCCGTGACGACGGACCGACCACGCACGCCACGAAGCGGGGAACCCCCACAATGGGTGGTGTGGTGATCGTGATGAACTTTGTGGTTGTATACTTTTTGACCCATTGGATCATGATGATGCTGGGGCTAGAAAACTCCGGCATGACAGTCAGCGGTCTATTGTTGCTCTTCCTCACCGCTGGGATGGCACTTGTTGGATTCCTCGATGACTACATGAAAATCTCAAACCAACGATCCTTGGGACTCACCCCAATTGGCAAAATTATTGGCCAAGGAGCTGTGGGTATTACCTTTGCGGTGCTGGCCCTAAACTTTCCCAATGAAAACGGTCTGCCCCCCGCCTCTACGGCAATCTCAGTATTCCGGGATACGTCATGGGATTTTGCGTTTTTTGGTACCATCACCGGGGCAATTCTCTTTGTGATCTGGTCCAACCTGATCTCCACCGCAACCACGAATGCGGTCAACCTCACCGATGGACTCGACGGCCTAGCGACGGGGGCTGTGGCCATGGTGGCGGTTGGCTATGTTCTGATGACCTTATTCCAGACCAACCAATCTTGCTACGGTCCCACAAATGCCGGCGGATGCTATGAAGTGCGTGATCCGATGGACCTGGCGCTGCTCGGGTCAATTCTGGCCGGCGTGCTGATGGGTTTTTTGTGGTGGAACACCGCCCCGGCAAAAATCTTCATGGGCGACACCGGTTCCTTAGCCCTGGGTGGTGCCCTGGCAGGCTTTGCGATATTCTCCAAGACCCAGGTGCTACTGGTTGTGCTGGCTGGGCTGATGGTCATCATTGCACTGTCAGTTATCATCCAGGTCGGCTACTTTAAAATCTCTGGGGGCAAGCGGGTATTCCTCATGGCGCCCCTGCAACACCACTTTGAGCTCAAAGGCTGGGCCGAAGTGACCGTTGTGGTTCGATTCTGGCTGATCGGTTTGGCCTTCGTGGTCACAGCATTAGCCTTGTTCTACACTGAATGGGTGGTCCTGCGATGAGTACCAACCTGGATTCCCTGACCACCTGGGACGCCGACTGGAGCCAACTATCCGTGGTTGTGACTGGCCTAGGCGTCACCGGTTTCTCTGTTGCCGATACCTTGGCAGAGCTCGGAGCAGCCGTGGTGGTTGTTGACGGTAAAGACAATGAGCACAATCGACAAGCCGCCGATACCCTGAAAATTGTCGGGGTCAAGGAAGTTCTGCTGGGCGACGACGCCGTCCACGGCCTCCCGGATGCCCAAGCTATCGGTGGGACCATCGATTTAGTCATCACCTCACCGGGGTGGCGTCCAGATAACCCAGTACTACTCGCAGCACAAGCCGCCGGGATTTCCATTTGGGGAGACGTGGAATTCGCGTGGCGAGTTCGCAAACGGCAAGGTAAGCGCACCGCACGGTGGGTCGTGCTCACCGGCACCAACGGCAAAACCACCGTGGCCACTATGGCCCAATCCAT